>NZ_CP160403.1:3745714-4057857 GCF_040782645.1 Streptomyces sp. HUAS ZL42 | reverse complement strand
AGTACGGCAGCGACCCGATGGTGTACCAGCGGCAGAAGGAGCGCGAGCTGGAGCCGTACCGCGACTCCAGCTGGGCCACCGCGAGCGGGCTGCGGACGACGACGGTGGGCGGGCGGACCATGGCGGAGGGGCAGTTCACCTGGACCGACGACGCGGGACGTGAGTTGTACGTGCGCAACCTCGCGATTCTGCTCGCCGGGCGCTACCACGTGGTGCAGGTGCGCGGCCCGGAGGCCGAGCGTGACGAGGTGACGCGGCTGTACGAGCAGGCGTCGGCGACGTATCAGTTCACCGGCTGATGCGTTTCCGTTCACCCGGTTCAATCCGGTTACGGAAAGCGACAACCGTCACAGTGCGGTTTCCTTGCGACCCCGCTTGTTCCCTCGACGTGGACCGGTCCTTAGTCTGACCCTGTCAAGAGCATTGCGGGGCAACGTGAATCAGATGCAGGGCCTGCTCATCGCGGGCCGCTACCGGCTCGCCGACACGATCGGCAGCGGCGGCATGGGCCGTGTGTGGCGTGCCCACGACGAGGTGCTGCACCGCGCCGTCGCCATCAAGGAGTTGACCGCTGCGCTCTACGTGTCCGAGAGCGACCAGGAGCGGCTGCTCGCGCGCACCCGGGCGGAGGCCCGCGCGGCCGCGCGGATCAACCACTCCGCCGTCGTCACCGTGCACGACGTGCTCGAACACGACGGCCGTCCGTGGATCGTGATGGAGCTGGTCGAGGGATACTCGCTGGCCGACGCGGTCAAGGAGCGCGGGCGTGTCGAGCCGGCCGAGGCGGCGCGGATCGGCCAGTGGGTGCTGCGCGCGCTGCGCGCCGCGCACTCCGCCGGAGTTTTGCACCGCGACGTCAAGCCCGGCAACGTCCTGCTCTCCCACGACGGCCGTGTCCTGCTCACCGACTTCGGCATCGCGCAGATCGAGGGCGACACCACCATCACCCGTACGGGAGAGGTCGTCGGGTCCGTCGACTACCTCGCCCCGGAGCGGGTCCGCGGCCACGACCCGGGCCCGTCCTCCGACCTGTGGGCGCTCGGCGCGACGCTCTACACGGCGGTGGAGGGCCGCTCGCCGTTCCGCCGCACCTCGCCGCTGACCACCATGCAGGCGGTCGTCGAGGAGGAGGCCGCCGAGCCGCGGTACGCCGGTGTGCTCGCGCCCGTCATCACCGCCCTGCTGCACAAGGATCCGGCCGCGCGGCCCGACGCGGCCGAGGCCGCGCAGCTGCTCGCCGAGGCGGCGGAGGGGCGGCGGCCGAGCACCGCGCAGGCGTGGGTGCCCACGCAGCACCGGGGGTTCCACCAGGACACCGGGACGCACGGCGGGCCGGAGGCGCAGACGGCGACGCCGTACCCGTCGGCGAGTGGATCGGCGTCGTACCCGTTCACCGCCACGCCGGCCGGCGGATCGACGCCGTACCCCCCGGTGAGCGGACCGACGGCCACTGGTCCTGCGGGCCCGGCTGTGACGGGTCAGGCGCACGCCGCCGGGCCCGGTCCCGAACGGCGCGGGCGGCGCCGTCTGCGCACGATCGCCCTCGTGGTCGCCGTGGCCGCCCTCGTCGGCGGCGGCACCGTGGTGGCGCTGCAGAAATGGGGGCCGGGGCCGCAGAAGGAGGAGACCTCCTCTTCCTCCTCCGCCTCGCCGAGTCCCACGCCGACGGGCACGCCGACTCCGCGGGAAGGCGCGGTCCCCGGCGACTGGGTGTCCGTCGACGACCCCCTCGGCTTCGGCCTCTCCCTGCCCAAGGGCTGGGAGCGGAAGGTGTTCCAGGACAACGGCGACCTCAAGCAGATCGACTACACGCCCGACGGCGGGGAGCACTTCGTCCGTATCGCCGTCGACCTCTCGTCCGACTACTCCGACGCGTACCTGCACCAGCGCGACCTGGAGCAGCAGCTCAAGGACCTGGCGGACTACGAGCGCGTGAGGCTGGAGGAGAACCTCTACCGCGACCGCAAGGGCTCCCTCTGGGAGTACACGTGGACCGCGCTGGCGAAGGACGTGCCCTTCCCCGGGCCGCGCCGCGCCATCGAGGAGACGTACTTCACCCCGGACGGCGTCGAGTACGCGATCTACATGTCCTCGCCGGCGAAGGACTGGGCCACCACACAGCAGCAGTTCAAGGCGGTACTGCAGAGCTGGCGTCCGATCGCCTCCTGATCCCGGCGGCCTCCTGGCCCACTTCCGGCTGACTTGGCCGGACACCGCCCCGGAAGGGCTCCGTCCGGTGCGGCATGATGGGGCCCATGGGGACCGAGGGGGACGATGTCCGGGTCATCGCGGGCCGTTACCGGCTGGAGGCGAGACTCGGGCGTGGCGGCATGGGTGTCGTATGGCGGGCCACCGACCAGCTGCTGGGGCGGCAGGTGGCGGTCAAGGAGCTCGCCCAGGACGCCTCGCTCTCGGCGGACGAGGCCCGGCAGCACCGCGAGCGGACCCTGCGGGAGGCACGTGCGGTCGCACAGCTGAGCCATCCGCACATCATCGTGGTGCACGACGTCGTCGAGGACGACGAGCGCCCGTACATCGTCATGGAGTTGATCGACGGCGGCTCCCTCGCGGAGCGGATCTCCGCCGTCGGCCCCCTGGACGCGACCGCGGTCGCCCGGATCGGCGTCGACCTGCTCGGCGCCCTGCGCGCGGCCCACGCGGCCGGCGTGCTGCACCGGGACATCAAGCCGGCGAACGTGCTCCTGGAGTCCGGCACCGACCGCGTCGTCCTCACCGACTTCGGTATCGCGCAGGTCGCGGGCGCCACCACCCTCACCGAGACCGGCTCCTTCGTGGGCTCGCCCGAGTACACCGCGCCCGAGCGGATGTCCGGGGCCAGGACCGGGCCGGAGTCCGATCTGTGGTCCCTCGGCACGCTGCTGTGCGCGGCACTGAGCGGCGAATCGCCGTTCCGGCGGGACTCGTTGGGCGGCGTGCTGCACGCGGTCGTCTTCGACGAGATCCGTACGCCCGCACAGGCCGAGCCGCTGCTGCCCGTCGTACGCGGCCTGCTGGAACGCGATCCCGAGCGGCGGCTGGAGTTGGCGGAGGCGGAGCGGATGCTGCGGGCCTTCCTCGACACGGGCCGTACGCCGCGGCCGACGCCCCCCTACACGCCGACGCAGCGCCACCTGCCCGCGCAGGAACCGCCGGCCCCGTCCCGTACCGGCCGCTCGACCCGGGGTGTGCTGGTGGCCGCGCTGCTCGTCGCGGCGATGGCCGGGGCGGGGGTGTCCGCGGCGGCGCTGCTGGTGAACCGGGGCGAGCAGGGGGGCCGTACGCCGACGAGTTCGGCTCCCCACAGCTCCGCGAGCACCTCCGCGTCCCCCACGGTCACCCGCTCCCCGTCCCCCACGGTCACCGCGACACGTTCCCCGTCCCCCGTGACGTCCCCCGCGAGCGACGACCGCCCCACCGCCCCCTCCGGCTACCGCATCGCCGACGATCCGGCGGGCTTCTCGCTGGCCGTGCCGGACGGCTTCACGCGCAAGCCGCAGGGCGAGCGGGTCTTCTACATGTCGCCCGGGGACACCTTCCGTCTCGGCATCAAGATCACCGACCCGGAACCGGGTGGCCCGCTCGAGGTGATGCGGCGCGCGGCCGCCGAGGGACCGGACACCAACCCCGGCTACCACGACGGCCGGGTCACCGAGACCACCCGCGGCGGACGGCCCGCCGCCCTCTGGGAGTTCACCTGGAACGGCTTCAGCACGGCGGAGGGACCCCGGCACACCTACGACCTGTGCTGGGAGGAGGCCGGGCGGATGTACGACGTGTGGGTGTCGGCGCCGGTCGGGCAGGTGCGCGAGGCACGGGAGTACTTCGACGTCGCGGTCGACACGTTCGTACGGACCTGATTCCCCTGTGAGCGGGAGATAAGTAACAGTCTGCGTCACGGGTCTGTGACTTGAAAGCGCCGGAGGTGGATGCAGGAGCGCTTACCGCGATATGGATGGACCCATGAGCAACAACGGGGGAGCCCGCTACGGGGCCGACGAGCCGACGAGTTTTGGACTGCAACCACCGAACCCTGCCGCGGTCGCGCCGCTTCCGGACAACCCTTACGCCGTACCCGCACAAGTTGCTCAGGACCCGGGAACCGGCCGCCTCATCGCTGGTCGTTACCGGCTGCTCGGCAGGCTCGGGCACGGCGGAATGGGCACGGTGTGGCGGGCCAAGGACGAGACGGTGGACCGTGAGGTGGCCGTCAAGGAGCCTCGCGTTCCGGATCATCTTCCTGAACGCGAACGCGCCAACGTCTTCGAGCGGATGCGCCGCGAGGCGCGTGCCGCGGCCCGTCTGGACCACCCCGCGGTCGTGAACGTGCACGACGTGGCCGTGGTCGACAACCAGCCGTGGATCGTGATGGAGCTGGTGCAGGGACGTTCCCTCGGCGTCGCCCTCCAGGAAGGCACGCTCAGCGCGCGCGACGCGGCCCGGATCGGCCTGGAGGTGCTGGGCGCGCTGGAGGCCGCGCACGCGGCGGGCATCCTGCACCGGGACGTCAAGCCGGACAACGTGCTGCTGGGCCGGCACGACCGGGTCGTGCTCACCGACTTCGGCATCGCCCAGATCGAGGGCGAGACGAACCTCACCGACACGGGCGGCTTCGTGGGATCGCCCGAATACATCGCGCCGGAACGGGTGCTGGGCCAGCGCCCGGGCCCCGCGAGCGACCTCTGGTCCCTCGGCGTGGTGCTGTACGCGGCCACGGAGGGCGTGTCCCCGTTCCGCCGCACCAACACCCCGGCAACCCTGCAGTCCGTCCTCAATGCCACGCCCGCGCCGCCCGCCTCCGCGCAGGGCCCGCTCGCCGACGCCATCAACGGCCTGCTGCAGAAGGATCCGGCGCGCCGCCCGAACGCCGCCCAGGTCCGCGCCCTGCTGGAGACGGCCGCGAACCCGCCGGCTCCGCAGCCCACGCAGGTCGTGCACTACGCCGAGGCTCTCGAGCGGGGACGCCGGTTCGGCCGCACGACGTGGATCGGGCTCGGCGCCGCGGTCGTCGCGGCCGCGGTCACGGCGTACCTGGTGATCGCGGACCCGTTCGCGGGGCCGCTGCCCGACGGCTGGAAGACCAAGCACGAGACGGACGTCGCCGCGACGCTCGCGTTCCCCGCCGACTACCAGCGGACCGAGCCCGACCGGAAGACGGACAAGGGGCACTGGGTCGCGTTCACCGACTGGAGCGGCAGCATCTGGATCGGCCTGACGCTCCAGAAGAAGTCCGAGGACACCACCCAGGCCATCGCCGACTCGGCGGCCGCCGAGATGTACGACGACGACGGCGACTTCAAGGACAACGGCAGCTACGAGCTCGACATGCCCGAGGGCGCCGAGACGGCCCCGAAGCAGACGACGTACCAGGGCAAGCCGTCCGCCGAGAACACCGTCGTCTACACCACCGACGACAGTCAGAACCGCCGCCCTCGCGAGGTGAAGATCTTCTACTACAAGAACTCCGCCGGCGACCTGTACAAGCTCACCGTCAGCTACCCGGGCAAGGGCGACTTCACGGAGCGGGGACGCGAGGTGGCGAAGACGGCGATCGAGAACCTGGACGTCGACAAGCTGTGACGATCGCCTTCACCAGGCTGGTCCTGGCCACCCGCAGGGCGAACTTCCCGCCGCCGGCGGAGACCGGCCTGGCGGACCAGGGGCGGCCGTCGTGGCGCCACTTCGCCGGCGGCAGTCGCAAGCCGGGCGGGGCCGGGAGCGGCACCGTCCGGTCGCCGAGCCGGAGTTCACCGCGCCACAGGCCGGCGGGAAGCTCCGGCACGCTCACCCGGGCGGTGAAGGTGTCGCTGTCCGGGATCCGTTGGGCCGGGACGGTCACCGTCCCCCTGCCGTCGCGGGTGAGGACGACGGCCAGGTCCTCGGGGTAGCTGCCGAGCTCGCTGTGCCCGCTGATCACGAGCTGCCTGGGCTCACCGCCGGACCACCGGAACGAATCGACGACGAGGCGCGGGGCCAGCTTGTGCTTCTGCTCGCCCAGGTCGAGCGTGTAGTTGCCGTACGGCTTGGTCGTGTACAGCGTGACGGCGCGAACGCCGTGCGCGCTCCGCACGGCGTACGTCCGCGCTTTGCCGCCGAGTTCCTCGGCCCGCTTGCTGCCGATGCGCACCTCGCGGGTCAGGCCCTGGGCGCCGACGGCGAGGGAGATGTCCCAGAGGCCGTCCGCGAGAGGCTTGCCGTCGGCGGCGGTGTCGATGTCGACGACGGCCTCGAAGCCCGCCTTCTCGTACTCGTACCGTCCCTTGTCCTCGGCGGCGCCGAGGCCCGGCGTCGCGGTGTGCGTCACGGGCAGCCGGTACTCGACTCCGCTGTCGCGCTCGCGCAGCACCAGGTCGGTCGTCACGTCCTGGGTGGGCACGCGGTGGACGTAGCCGTGCCCGGCCAGGTGCAGGGCCGTGCCGCGCAGCTCGGCGCGGGAGACGTGGTGGCGGACCCCGAGCCGGTCGGTGACGTCGTAGTAGGCGTCGGGCACGGACCGGGCCGGGTCGCGGAAGAAGGGGTACCGGGCGTAGGCCCGGCCGTCGTCCACGACGACCGGGGTGGCCACGCCCGACCTGCTCTCCCGGACCTCGAAGCGGTCGAGTTCCAGGAGTTCGTCGAGCATCCGCTCCCGGATGAAGTGCAGGCGCAGCCAGGGCAGTGCCGGGATGCGCCCGCGCAGGCCCTCGTGCAGCAACGGGGCGACGACCTCGGCGAGCCGGGCGAGGGTCTGCTCCTGCTTCTCGCGGGGTTCGCGGGCGAGGTGCCAGCGGACGAGGGTGCGCACCTCGACGGTGAGGTGGCGGTGCGCGAGGTGGTCGCGGCCGGGTCCGGCCGGGACGTTCTGGACCATCAGCTCGACCATGTGCGCGAGGTAGCGCAGCCGGGGCTCCGAACCCGACGTGGTCCGGGTGACGTTGCCGCCGTCGTCGCGCAGGACCCAGAACAGGCAGTCGTAGTCGGCGACCACGGAGATGCCGGACGCCTTGAGGTAGGCCATGCCCACGAACGGCTGGTCCTCGCCCGTGCGGAACTCGGTCGGGAAGCGCAGCCTGTGCCGCTCCACCAGCTCACGGCGGAACAGCTTCATGGGACTGAGGGTCCACCAGACGCGGGAGTCGAAGACATCGGTCCTCGGCTGGTTGCGCAGGAACATGGATCGGGGAGCGCCACGGCCGCCGACGCCGACCATCTTGCCCAGGACGACGTCGGTGCGGTTCTGCTCCGCCATCGTCACCATGCGCTCCAGGGCCTCGGGGCCCAGGTAGTCGTCGGCGTCCAGGAAGAAGACGTACGTGCCACGCGCGAGGTCGAGTCCGCGGTTGCGGGGGGCCGCCGGGCCACCGGAGTTCTCCTGGCGGACGACGCGCAGCAGCTTCGGGTACGCGCCGGCGAGGCGGTCGAGCTCCTCGGCCGTGCCATCGGTGGAACCGTCGTCGACCGCTATGACTTCCAGCTTCTGCCGGCCGATGGTCTGGTCGGCGACGGACGTGACGCAGCGAGTCAGATACGGCATCGCGTTGTACGCAGCGATGATCACCGAAACGGTGGGGCCGGCCATCGTCCACGTTCTCCGTTTGCTCAGGGAAAGGCGCCGAGGGAGACGTGAAGGTATCATGAAGCGCCCATGTCTACCCGTTTCGCCCTGGTTAAAACGTTGACACGGTGAAGTGACGTGGGTCACCCGGACAAGGGGCCCGGCCCGACTGGGATTTGCACTGATGCGCGTTCCGAAATGTCGGGATCCAGTCCTGCCGGGCCCGCCGTCGACAAAGAGGCGCCCCGCGCGGTAGTCATGGGGCATGAGCAACGACGGGGGCTCCGCGGGCGTCGAGGAGCGGATGGTCGGCGGGCGCTACCGCCTGGTCGAGCGCATCGGCTCCGGCGGCATGGGCACCGTGTGGCGTGCGCTCGACGAACTGGTGGGGCGCGAAGTCGCCGTCAAGCAGCCGCGGTTGCCCGGTGACCCCGAGGGCGAGGCCCACCAGCGGGCCGCCCACCGCCTCTACCGTGAGGCACGGGCCGCCGCCCGCGTCGACCACCCCTCCGCCGTCTCCATCCACGACGTCGTCGAGGAGGACGGACTGCCGTGGATCGTCATGGAGCTGATCCGCGGGGAGTCCCTCCACGAGGTGCTCCGGCGCGGGCCCGTGGAGCCCACCGAGTCCGCCCGCATCGGCCTCGCCGTCCTGGGCGCCCTGCGCGCCGCGCACGCCGTGGGCATCGTGCACCGCGACGTCAAACCCGCCAACGTCCTGCTCGGCCCGCACCACCGCGTCGTTCTGACCGACTTCGGCATCGCCCACATCCAGGGCGAGGAGTCCCTCACCGTCAGCGGCGAGTTCGTCGGCTCGCTCGAGTTCATCGCCCCCGAGCGGATGTCGGGGCGCGGCGCGGGACCGGCCTCCGACCTGTGGTCCCTCGGCGTCCTCCTGTACGCCGCCGTGGAGGGCTGGTCTCCCTTCCGCCGTACGACCCTGGAGTCCACGCTCGCCGCGATCCTCTCCGCCGAGCCGCCCGAGCCGAAGCAGGCGGGACCGCTCGGGCCGTTGATCGTGCGGCTGTTGGAGAAGGACCCCGAGCGCCGACCGGGCGCCGAGCAGGTCGCCCTCGTGCTGCAGGCGGTGGCCGAGGGGCGGCCCGTACCGTCCGTACCCGAGACCGGAGCGACGGAGGCTCAGGACGGCTCGCGGCTGGGGGAGTCCGAGGACCGCGGGACCGTACGCCTGAAGCGGCCGCGCCCCGAACAGGCCCCCGCTCCGGATCCGGCGGCAGCCATGTCCAGCACCGCCGCCACCCCGGAAACCGTCACCACGCCCCTCCCCGGCCGCCCCTTACTCCTTCGCCGCCCCGCCCTCCTGGGGGCCGGGCTGGCCGTCCTCCTCGCCGGTGGCGCCTGGCTGGCCGCCTCCGGTGTTCTGGTGGAGACCGGCGACAACGCGGTCGGCGAACACACCGCCACCCACAGCTCGGCCCCCGCCGCCACCCCCTCCACGAACTCCCCTTCCCCCACCACCGGCTCCTGGGTCGCCCACCGCGAGAAGGACATGGACGCCGTCCTCTTCCTTCCCGCCGAGTACAAGGAGGCCGCCCGCGAGGGCAGCGCCGCCGACCAGCCCCGGCTCGTCGTCTACGACATCGGACTCGTCCAGGTCCGCCTCACCCAGTGGGACAAGGCGCCCCGTGGTCTGCTCGACCAGGCGCAGCAGGCGTACGAGACCTGGAACAGCTACAACCACGACGCGAGCAGCCAGGCGACCCGCACCACGTTCAAGGGTTACGACGCCGTCCTCTCCGACACCACCTACGACATGGAGGAGTCCCCGACCCGCGTCATGGAGCTGTTCGTCGTCACCGGCGACGACCGCATGTACGAACTGCGCGTGGACATGCCCAAGGGCACCCCCACGGAGAAGAAGGGCACGGCGGTGTTCAAGGGAGCCCGGGACCGGCTCGTGATCGGAAAAGAATGATCAGGGGGCGACCGTCCCCGTCAACGCGCTGATCAGCGCGTTTGTTGCCAGTGGACACTGGCGCCGTGTGAGCACTCCGTGAATCCCTATTACCGCCGGGTACACAAAGCCTTCCCCACGTCATACCCTGCGCCTCATGACGGACGCGCAGGCCCCGGCCAAGACCGGCACGAATCCCCTCGCCCCTGCCCCGCAGGGCGCCCGTACCGCCGCCGACGTGGTCACCCCCGAGCTGGTCGCCCAGCTCACCAAGGGCGTGGCCGGATCCGGCCGGACCGCCAACCACACGCCGTTCACCGGCGAGAAGCTCGCCGACCTGCCCGAGTCCACTCCCGAGGACGTGGCCCTCGCCTTCGAGCGGGCCCGCGCCGCCCAGGCCGTCTGGGCCCAGACCCCGGTACGGCAGCGCGCGGCGGTCCTCCTCCGCTTCCACGACCTGGTGCTCGAACGCCAGGCCGAGGTCCTCGACCTGATCCAGCTGGAGACCGGCAAGGCGCGCCTCCACGCCCACGAGGAGGTGCAGGCCGTCGCCGTGGCGGCCCGCCACTACGGCCGCCGCGCCGCCGCCTACCTGAAGCCGAAGCGCCACGCCGGCGCCATGCCCACGCTCACGCGCGTCACCGAACTGCGCCACCCGCGCGGCGTGGTCGGCCAGATCGCCCCCTGGAACTACCCCCTCGAACTCTCGGTCGGCGACGCGCTCCCGGCGTTCGCCGCGGGCAACGCGGTCGTGATGAAGCCGGACACGGAGACGTGCCTGACGGCGCTGTGGGCGCGCGACCTCCTCATCGAGGCCGGACTGCCGGCCGAGGTCTTCCAGGTCGTCCTCGGCGAGGGCCCGGTCGTCGGCCCCGAGGTCGTCAAGCACGCGGACTACGTCTCCTTCACCGGCTCCACCCGCACCGGCCGAGAGGTCGCGCGGGGCGCCGCCGCCCGCCTGGTCGGCGTCTCCCTCGAACTGGGCGGCAAGAACGCGATGCTGGTCCTCGAGGACGCGGACGTGGAGAAGGCCGCCGCGGGCGCGGTCCGCGCCTGCTTCTCCTCCGCCGGCCAGCTCTGCATCTCCATCGAGCGGCTGTACGTCCACGAGTCCGTCGCGGACGCCTTCCTCGAGCGCTTCGCCGCCCGCACGAAGGCCATGCGCCTCGGCACGTCCCTCGCGTACGGCGCCGACATGGGCTCCCTGGTCGGTGAACGCCAGCTGGAGACGGTGCAGCGGCACGTGGAGGAGGCGGTCGCGAAGGGCGCGAAGGTGGTCGCCGGCGGCGTCGCCCGCCCCGACATAGGCCCGTACTTCTTCGAGCCCACGATCCTCGACGGCGTGACGGAACCGATGTCGGTCTGCACGGAGGAGACCTTCGGTCCGGTCGTCTCGATCTACCGCTTCAAGACGGACGAGGAGGCGATCGAGCTCGCCAACTCCACGCCGTACGGCCTGAACTCCTCGGTCTGGACGAAGGACGGCCGACGGGGCCGGGAGGTGGCGTCCCGCCTGCGCACCGGCACGGTGAACGTCAACGAGGGCTACGCGCCCGCCTACGGCAGCGTCCAGTCCCCGATGGGCGGCATGAAGGACTCCGGCCTGGGCCGCAGGCACGGCTCGGAGGGCATCCTCAAGTACACGGAGGCGCAGACGGTGGCCCAGCAGAGGCTGCTGCCGATGGCGCCTTCGCTGGGGATGGACGACGAGAAGTACGCGGCCTTCATGAGCCGCAGCCTGAGGGTGATGAAGGCACTGAGGTTCAGGTAGACCACGGACACTCGACGAGGAGAACACGTGCCCCAGGACGCTTACGACTACGACGTCATCGTCGTCGGATCGGGCTTCGGCGGCTCGGTGACCGCCCTGCGCCTCACGGAGAAGGGCTACCGCGTGGGCGTCCTGGAAGCGGGCCGCCGCTTCACCCCCGCCACGCTTCCCAAGAACTCCTGGGACCTGAAGAACTACCTCTGGGCCCCCAGGCTCGGCATGTACGGCATCCAGCGCATCCACCTGCTGGGCAACGTGATGGTGCTGGCGGGAGCCGGTGTGGGCGGCGGCTCCCTCAACTACGCCAACACCCTCTACGTACCGCCGAAGCCCTTCTTCGACGATCCGCAGTGGCGTGACATCACGGACTGGCAGGAGGAGCTGAAGCCGTACTACGACCAGGCCCGGCGCATGCTCGGCGTACGGCTCAACCCGACGACGACCCCCTCCGACGTGCACCTGAAGGCGGCGGCGGAGCGTATGGGCGTCGGGGACACGTTCCACATGGCGCCGGTCGGTGTCTTCTTCGGGGACGGGAAGGACGCCGACGGCGAGACGAAGGCGAAGCCGGGCGAGCAGGTGCCCGACCCGTACTTCGGCGGCACGGGCCCGTCCCGCAAGGCCTGCACGGAGTGCGGCGAGTGCATGACGGGCTGCCGCCACGGAGCGAAGAACACCCTCAACGAGAACTACCTCCATCTCGCAGAGAAGGCCGGCGCGGTGGTGCACCCGATGACGACGGTCGTGTCGGTCACGGACGACTCGCGGGGCGGCTACGCGGTGGCGACGCTCCCCACGGACAACCGCCGCAAGGGCGAGGGACGGACCTTCACGGCCCACCGCGTGGTCCTGGCCGCGGGCACGTACGGCACGCAGACCCTCCTCCACCGGATGAAGGCGAGCGGCCAACTGCCCTACATCTCGGACAAGCTGGGCGAACTGACCCGTACGAACTCCGAGGCCCTGGTCGGCGCGCAGACGGACAACCGCCGCTACCGCCGGGCGACGGGCGAGCCGAAGGTCGACTTCACGCGGGGAGTCGCCATCACGTCGTCCATCCACCCGGACGAGAACACCCACATCGAGCCGGTCCGCTACGGCAAGGGCTCGAACTCGATGGGCGGCCTGTCGATCCTCCAGGTCCCGTACGCGGAGGGCCGCTCCCGGGCGGCCGCCTGGCTGGCGCACGCCGCCCGCCACCCCCTGCTGGTGCTGCGCTCCCTCTCCAACCGCCGCTGGTCGGAGCGCACGATCATCGGCCTGGTGATGCAGTCGCTGGACAACTCCCTGACGACGTACCTGAAGCCGACGGGCGTGGGCAGGGGCCTGCTGACGGCGAGGCAGGGCCACGGTGCCCCCAACCCCAAGCAGATCAGGGCGGCGTCGGAGGCGGCGTCGGCGATCGCCGCGGACATCAACGGCTTCCCCGGCTCCAACGTGGGCGAGTTGATGGGCACCCCGCTCACCGCCCACTTCCTGGGCGGCTGCCCGATCGGCGACTCCCGCGACACCGGCGTCATCGACCCGTACCACCGCCTCTACGGCCACCCCGGCATCTCGGTCGTGGACGGGGCGGCGGTCTCGGCGAACCTGGGCGTGAATCCGTCCCTGACGATCACGGCGCAGGCCGAGCGGGCGATGTCGTACTGGCCGAACAAGGGCGAGGAGGACCCGCGACCCGCCCAGGGCGCGGCGTACGCACGCCTGCAGCCGGTGGAGCCGAAGTCGCCGGCGGTTCCGGCGGAGGCGTTCGGGGCGCTGCGGTTGCCGTTCCTGGGGATGCCGTCGGTGCCGCCGAAGAAGTGACGGCAGCAGAAAGGGACCTGTGCCCCCCTCCGAGCTCAGGTCCCTCTCTGCTGCCTTGCGATAAGCGTTGCGCGGCGCCTTACGCCTCCGCGCCGCCCTTGCGCCGCCGCACCACGAACACCGCACCCGCACCGGCGACGACGGCGACACCGCCGACGAGACCGATGATCGGGAGAGCGGAGCTGGAGCCGGTCTCGGCGAGGCTGCCGGTGGCGTCCACCTTGCCCACGTCGGACAGGTCGCCCATGCCGCCCTGCGGCTTGGCGTCGTTCGGGTTACCGGCGTCGGACCCTGCGGCGAGGATGTCGAAGAAGTAGATCCAGCCGTTCGGGTCGTCGGCGAGCCAGCAGCCGTCCTCGTCCGCGTACTGGGCGAACCCGCCCGTCAGGCCGATCGCGTCCGGGACCTTGCCGCTGACGCTCAGCCGCAGCTTGTACGAGGTGGACTGGCCGGCGCCCAGGGAGAACGCCGGGAACGTGGCCCCCTCGCCCGCGGCGTCCGCGAGCGTCTCCCACGTGCCCGAGGCCTTGTTGTAGACCTGAACCTTGATCTCGCCGGAGTAGTCCTCCTCGTCCCAGCCGACTGCGGCGACACCGATCAGGGGCTTGATGTCCTTGATGTCGCCGTCGCCGCTGTTGGAGACGTTGAACGAGAACCGGGTCCAGCCGCTGCCGGCGACGATCTTCTCCGGCAGGCCCGAAAGGCTGCTGTGCAGGTCGTCGCTGACCCCGATGGAGGCGTTGTCCTCGTCCGCGCAGAAGTCGTCGCCCGGCTTGCCCGAGGCGCTCGCGGAGGGCGAGGCAGTGGTGGAGGCGCTCGCTGAGGGCGAGGTGGTGTCGGACGCGGAGGCGGACGCGCTCGCGGACGACGAGGCGCTGTCGGAGGCCGACGAGGATGCCGACGACGAGGCACTGTCGGAGGCGGAGGCGCTCGTGGACGACGAGGCGCTGTCGGAGGGCGACCCGCTCACGGAGGTGGTCGGCGTCGCGGTCGTGTCGTCCGTCGCGAACGCGGCCGGAGCCGAGAGCAGCGCCAGCGGGGCTATGGCAGCCGTCGCGGCCGCAGTGGCCATGGCGCGGCGAAGCTTCATGAAAAACCTCAAGGAGTCCAGTGTGGAGGGCGCCGCGTGTGGGGCGCGGGTGTGGCCCTTGGTTCTGGTGGTTGGATCCGTGAAACCTGTGAATGGTTGCGCTCCCATTCACAGGTTTTTTATGTGACCTGGGTCACGCCCGGCTGGCGTGGGGGCTGCCGTACGCTCTGCTGCCCGACGACCACTCACAGAGAGGCCCTCCGCCGCCGTGGCCAACACACCGTCCGAGGAGCCGAGTTCGAGTTCGCGAGACGGCTCCTCCATCCCCGATGACGTGTGGGAGAAGTTCGTCAAGGACAGTGAGCGCGACATCCGGGCCTCCGCGCCGAAGGAGCCGTCCGCGCGGGCCCGCATGGTCACCGAGCGGCTGCGGCGGCAGGAGGCGCGGGGTGAACTGCCGGAGGGCTGGCGCACCGGGCCGGACCTGCAGGAGATCAGCGGACGCGCGGTCCGTCGTCGGCGCCGGTGGGCGATCCTCGGCGTGCCGCTCGCCGTCGCCGTGGCCGTCGTCGCCGTGAAGCCCTCGCTGCTGCCCGGCGACCCCTTCGGCACGGGCGACGATCCGAACCCGGCCGCCGCGTCCCCACTGCCCGCGGAGACCGCCGCTCCGACCGCCCCGCCCTCCGCGGTCGATCCCGAAACGCCCACCCTGGACGAGCCGTTCGCCGGGTCGCCCGCCGTGCGGTGGGCCGACGGCGAGGCCGGCATCGTCCTGCCGAAGGCGACCCCCGTCGGCACTCGGTCCAAGGCTCAGGTCGAGCAGGCGCTGCAGCAGACCAGAAAGCTCCTGATGGCTGCGAACCTCGACCCTGCCACGCTCCGCGGCGAACGGCCCGCGGCCGCGCTCGGCGTGATCGATCCCGTGCAGAAGGACCTGCGCGACCTGCTGGACACGGCACTCCGCAAGCCCGACAAGGAGCACGACCCCCTGACGATGTTCAGCAGGTTCAACCCCGAGGATGTCCGACTCGTCGGTGATGTCGTCAAGACGCGGGGCCGCATGACGTTCAAGGCCGGCGACCACGCCTCGGTCGCCGTGCACGCGGACTACACCTTCGTCTACCCGGTCGTCAGGGCCGACGGTTCGACCGAGGTCACCCGCACCATCGTGCGCCGCGTCCTCGACATCGAACTCTCCGACCCGGCCACGTACCAGGTCACCCCGGGCAGGATCGCGGTCGCCCGCTACGACGAGAACATCGGCAACTCGGCCTGCGACATCCACGACGGCTTTCTGCACCCGGAGTTCTCGAGCGCCGAACCCACGGGCGCGGCCCCGACGGGCCCGACCACGGACCCGTACGACCGCAGCAAGGAACTCGACGAGGACCGCTCGGAGGAGTGCGGGGCGGTGTCCCGGGTCTGAGCCGAGCAGAGCGAAGGGCCCCGCGGGACGGAACCGCGGGGCCCTTCTTCGGTCAGCACCGACGTCAGGGCAGCGCCGGTGCCTCGAAGCGGCGCCGGGGGGTTGCGCCGCTGGTCTCGTATGGCCCTCGCCCGCTTGGTCTGGACCTCTGGCGGTCGAACGTCGGAGCAAGGCGGTTGTCTGCAGCGGGACTTGGGGGTGTTCTACGCATCGTGGTGGATGGACGCGGCCTCCGCAACCGTCTGACCCAGCCTTGTGCCTTTTTGGAGTTTCCGCCGGTCGGCCCCGGGCGTCCCCGGAGCCGACCGTTCTCTTGGTGACCGGGCTGCTGTCCCCTGCCGTCCGGTCACTTCCCTGGAGCGAGGTCCCACGACGCACAGCACTGTCCGTGCGCCTCATCGCTCCAGCGAGCCACGCGTGGTTCCTTCGGGCCCGCCCCTGGCTGGCACGGACACCAGCACCAACGAAGTGGTTCGCGATGCGGTCACGCGCCGTACGGGTGAGAGGGGGCCCGAACTCAGATGCGACCCCGGCACAGTTCGAGGAGCGTCATGGCGAGGGCGGTGCCGGGCTTGCCGAGGGCGTCCCTGTAGTGGCCGAGGATCTCCATCTCCCGGGACAGGTTCACCCGTCGCCCGCCGGAGGAGATCCGGGCCTCCTGGATCACGGCGGAGACCGCCACGCGTTCCTGGATCAGGCCGATGATCCGGTCGTCGAGCGCGTCGATGCGCTCACGGGCGCCGGTGATCACGTCGGCGGCCTCGGGGGTGTGCGCGCCGGTCTTCTCCGCGGCGGTGGTGGTCATGTCGGGGGCTCCTCAAGGGGTGGGATGCGGTGCCCTGGAGCGACAGGTCCGCAAACGCCAGGCGCCCCGGACCTTGTCGGCCCGGGGCGCCTGGGAAGTCGCTTGTCAGTACGTCAAGCAGCACGACCATGGCAGCTGGCGGGCCAGGTGCCATAGGTAAAGACGAAGGTCGTGGGCGTACGCATGGAAGTCAGTATGCCCGGCGCGAGGGTGCGGGCCAAGAGCGTTCGCATGGTGAGACACGGTTGTCGCACGCAGCCCGTCGTGGGCGGCGGCCCCCAGCGGGCGGGACGTGCCCCGCAGCCACCTCGGTAGAATCGGCTAGCACAAGGACCCGCCCAACCGCCGGAAGGCACCCCGTGTCATCAGCGACTTCCGCTGCCGCCGCCCCCGACACCGTCCTGGTCGTCGACTTCGGCGCGCAGTACGCCCAGCTCATCGCCCGTCGCGTCCGCGAGGCCCGGGTCTACAGCGAGATCGTGCCGAGCACCATGCCGGTCGCGGAGATGCTCGCCAAGAACCCGGCGGCGATCATCCTCTCCGGCGGCCCCTCGTCCGTGTACGAGGAGGGCGCCCCCCGCCTCGACCGCGAGATCTTCGAGGCCGGCGTCCCCGTCTTCGGCATGTGCTACGGCTTCCAGCTGATGGCGCAGTCCCTCGGCGGCACGGTCGACAACACCGGCGCCCGCGAGTACGGCCGTACGGAGCTGCACGTCTCCCGCTCGTCCTCCACCCTCTTCGAGGGCACCCCGGCCGAGCAGGCCGTGTGGATGTCGCACGGCGACGCCTGCTCCGCCGCCCCGGAGGGCTTCTCCGTCACGGCGTCCACGGACGTCGTCCCGGTCGCCGCCTTCGAGAACGACGAGAAGAAGCTGTACGGCGTGCAGTACCACCCCGAGGTGATGCACTCCACGCACGGCCAGCAGGTCCTGGAGCACTTCCTCTACCGCGGCGCGGGGCTCAGCCCGGACTGGACCACCGGCAACGTCATCGAGGAGCAGGTCGCCCTCATCCGCGAGCAGGTCGGTGACAAGCGCGCGATCTGCGGGCTCTCCGGCGGCGTGGACTCCGCCGTCGCCGCCGCCCTCGTCCAGAAGGCCATCGGCTCCCAGCTGACCTGCGTGTACGTCGACCACGGCCTGATGCGCAAGGGCGAGACCGAGCAGGTCGAGAAGGACTTCGTGGCCGCGACCGGCGTGCAGCTGAAGGTCGTGGACGCGGAGGAGCGCTTCCTCACCGCGCTCCAGGGCGTCTCCGACCCCGAGGAGAAGCGGAAGATCATCGGGCGCGAGTTCATCCGCGTCTTCGAGCAGGCGCAGGCGGAGATCATCGCGGACCAGGGTCCCGCGGTCGAGTTCCTCGTCCAGGGCACGCTCTACCCGGACGTGGTCGAGTCCGGTGGCGGCACCGGCACCGCCAACATCAAGTCCCACCACAACGTCGGCGGGCTGCCGGAGGACCTCGAGTTCAAGCTGGTCGAGCCGCTCCGCAAGCTCTTCAAGGACGAGGTCCGGATGGTCGGCCAGGAGCTCGGCCTGCCCGACGAGATCGTCCAGCGTCAGCCGTTCCCCGGCCCCGGCCTGGGCATCCGTATCGTCGGCGAGGTCACCAAGGAGCGGCTCGACCTGCTCCGCGAGGCCGACGCCATCGCCCGCGAGGAGCTCACGGCGGCCGGCCTCGACCGCGACATCTGGCAGTGCCCGGTGGTCCTGCTCGCGGACGTCCGCAGCGTCGGCGTCCAGGGCGACGGCCGGACGTACGGCCACCCGATCGTCCTGCGCCCGGTCTCGTCCGAGGACGCCATGACGGCCGACTGGTCGCGACTGCCGTACGACGTCCTCGCACGCATCTCGACCCGCATCACGAACGAGGTCCGCGACGTCAACCGCGTCGTCCTCGACGTGACCTCCAAGCCCCCGGGCACCATCGAGTGGGAGTAGCCCTCCCGTTCTTCGAAGGTCACGTCCGCTTGAGAGTGCGCACCGGCTCTCCGGGCTTCCAGACCTGGACGACCAGATACGTGTCGTCCTCGACGTAGGTCCGTACGACCTCCGTCAGCTCGGTGCGGAAGAGGTGGAACGGCTGCGGCGGTTCCACCTCTTTCATGTATCCGGCCTTCGCGTTTCCGTCCTCGACCTCGATCGCCCGCCCGCTGATCCGCACGTCCCCGCCGCCCATCCCGGTGCCCTCGCCCGGGTTCGCCTGCAGCGCGAAGCGCGGGTCGCGGAGCAGGTCGAGCGCCTTGAGGGAGCCCGGCATCATGCCGAGCCACAGCTCACCGTCCAGGAAACGGACCTCGAGGCCGGTGGTGCGCGGGGAGCCGTCCTTGCGCAGCGTCGCGAGGACGTGGTGCGTGAAGGCGCTGAAGCGTTGCTCCACGATGCCGGCCAGCTCGGGTTCCGCCTCGCTGAAGGTTGCCCAGTTCGCTGTCATACGGCGAGTGTGGCGCCGATACCCGACATCAGCTGTCGGGTATCCGTACGGCTTCGAGGACGGGTCAGGCGTCAGGCCGCATCCGGCACCGGGCGTACGTACCTCTCCCGGCCGGCCTCGTCCTGGACCGGAGTGCAGCCGGCGGCCGTGAGTCGCTGTGCCAGCTTCGCTCGCTTGGCCGCGTTGACGCGCAGCGCGACCAGCAGGAACGCCGGGAGCAGGACGGCGAGCGGGAGCAGTATGGCGTACTGGCCGGTCAGCGGGGCCATCAGCAGGAACAGCGCCGCGGAGCCCCAGGTGATGGTGAGCAACTGCTTGCGGTTGCCGACGGCGAGGACGAGATCGTAGCGGATGAGCGTGGTGAGCAGGTCGACCTCCGCCTGTGTTTCCGGCACGGGCGTCAGCGAGCCCAGGTACATCCCCGGCACCGGTCGGCCCTTGCCCGGGTCCGGGAACGCGGCCAGGTTGGCCGCCGCACGCTGCTGGGCCGCCGTGCTGGTGTCGCGGATCAGCTGGATGTGCAGGACCTTGTACTGGCCGACCCGGCGGACGCCCGCGTACCGGAAGCCGTAGCACTCGGCGATGTACGCGAGCGCGCCGGCTGTCTCCAGATCGCCGGGGCCGATGATTTCGATCACGTCCCGGGTCGCGATCTGCCGCATGAGGGGCTTGAGGTGGCGGTTGATGGGGCTCAAGGCGGGCTCCGGTGGGTGGCGGTGGCACGGTGACGCGATGGCTGAAAACTGACGAGGAACATCTGGTTCCGCGTGGCAGACCCGCGAGCCCCCGGAATGGTTGCGTGCGCCATCTTCACAAAACAGCTCGGCAAACTGCTCTGCCCTTTTGGGCTGACCGACGGTAACTTCCGCCCCGTAACGCAACCCAGTGCTGGAGGGACACATGCACGGGACGCCCGGAGCCGGACCCACGCGGCCGCTGCCCCTGCCCACCGACCGGCTGCAGTTCGCCATGCCGCCGATGCACGACTCGCTCGACGACGAGCGGCGGCATCGCAAGGAACGGCTGGCCGGAGCCCTGCGGATCTTCGGGCGGCTCGGCTTCGAGGACGGCGTCTCGGGGCACATCACCGCACGCGACCCCGAGTTCACCGACTGCTTCTGGGTCAATCCGTTCGGGATGCCGTTCAAGCACGTGACCGTGAGCGACCTCGTGCTGGCCAACTCGGACGGGCAGGTGATCGAGGGCCGCTACCACGTGAACCAGGCCGCCTTCACCGTGCACTCCCAGGTCCACGCCGCCCGACCGGACGTCGTCGCCGTCGCCCACTGCCACTCCGTGCACGGGCGGGCGCTCGCGGCGCTCGGCGAACTGCTGGACCCGATCACGCAGGAGAGCTGCGCGTTCTACGAGGACCACGCCCTGTACTCCGCCTACACCGGTGTCGCCGTCGACGCCGAGGAGGGCCGGCGCATCGCGGAGGCGCTCGGCTCGCGCAAGGCGCTCGTGCTGCGCAACCACGGGCTGCTGACGGTGGGGGACTCGGTGGACGCGGCGGCCTGGTGGTTCCTGTCGATGGAACGCTCCAGCCAGGTGCAGCTGACGGCGAAGGCCGCAGGCCGGCCCGTCCTCATCGACCACAAGCCGGCGGTGGCGACCCGCGAGCAGCTCGGCGGCGACCTGGTCGCGTGGATCAACTACCAGCCGCTGTGGCAGGACATCAGCCGCAGCGAGCCGGATCTGCTGTCCTGACCTCCGGGTTCAGAACCCCCGGAGCACCACCGCCTTGGTCATCGCGAACTCCTCGTCCGTGAGCACCCCGTCCCGGTGCAGCTCGCCCAACTCGCGCAGACGCCGCAGCAGCACGTCGTGATGGTCGGCCGGGGGAGGTACGGCCGCCGCGAGCCGGGGCCGGTCGGCGTACTCGTCGCCGGTCCGGGCCGACGGGTGCGGCAGGCGGGCGGTGACGGCGGTGGCGACGAGCGCGGTGAGCAGGTCGCGGCGGGCGCTGCCCCACAGGTCCAGGGCGTACGGGTCCTTCTCGGGCGGCACTTTGGAGAACACCGTCTCGCGGGTCACGAAGCGCAGGAAGCCGTCCTCGTAGCCGGAGTTGGGCAGCCACTCCACCTCCACGAGATCACCGACATGGATGATCCGCGGGCCTGTCGCCCGCTTGACCCGGTCCGAGGTGTCGGCCCAGTCGATGCGGACCTGGGTGCCGTCGAAGGACACCGTGCCGTCGGAGGAACGCACGGAGACCGGGACCGGCGGGCCGGGCAGGAGGTAGGCCTTCGTCGGCTCCTTGGGGATCTGGTCGAGCAGCAGCGCACGGCGGATCTCCTCGGCCACGTACTCGGCGACCCCCGAACGGTCCATGTCCACCGTCAGCCGGTACGGATCGGCCGCGTCCGGCAGCCGCCCGCCGGTCGCCTGCAACAGCGGGTCGGCGCCCTCGCGCAGCCGGATGCGCAGCCGTCCGCGCTTGCGTTCGGGCTCGTAGACGATGCCGGCGACGGCCTCGAGCGGCACGGTGATCTCCCCGTACGTCTGCCGGAACAGAGGTACGGAGCGGTGGAGTCCCGGCGTGATTCTGACCGTTGTGCCGTCGAAGGCCCAGGTCCCGTCACGCTGGATGATCTCGGCCATACGGAAATTCTCGCAGCCGGGTCAACACGCCGTCGGCGCCCTCACCCGCGCTGACCACACCTGCCGGACACCGGCCGGGTCGGGTAGGGCACAATTCGCTGTCATCGCGGGGGAGTTGTCCGGCGGTCGCGCCCCCGGCAGCAGCGGCCGCCGATCGTCGGTTGCGCGGGGAAGGCGGGCGTCGGGCGTGGCGGTGCAGGAGGCGAGACAAGGTGCGGAAGCGGGCGCGTACGGGGGCGGCTGCACCTGCGGGGACTGCCCGCACGGGGCACGTGAGGGCCACCGGCGGGCGGTGGCCGAATTTCTGCTGAAGCGGGACGAGTTCGCGGCCGGCCAGGGCCTGCCCGCCGCCGTGGCCCACTCGGCCTCCGCCTCCCGCCAGTGGGTGTCGGAGGAGCTGACCCAGTCCGCGGAACTCGTCGCCGAACGCGGCCGCGCCGAGGGCGAGGCCTGGCTGGCCCGGCTGTGGGGCCGAACGGCGATCGTGGTGGGGGCGTCGGTCGTCGCCCTGCTGCTGGTCCAGTCACTGACGGCCATCGGCGCGGGATGGAGCGCCGCGCGCACCGCCGGGCTGCTGGCCGCGCTGCTGGTGGGCGGCGCGCTGACGGCGGCGTCCTGGTTCCACCGGGCCCGCGGCGGCGCACTCGCCCCCGTCATCGGCGAGGACAACCGCCTGTCCACGTCCCGTGCGGTCGCCGCGGCCTGGGTGCTGTTCGTGGCGTACGCCGTGCTCGTGCTGGTCGGCCAACTGGCGGTCGCCTCCGAGCACGGTGAGCGCGACGCGCTGATCTCGGGCCTCGAACTCGCCCGCGGCGCCGGTGCCGTGACCGTGCTCGCGGTGGTGTGCGGCATCGCCGTACTGGTGCGGCGCGTGGTCGGGCTGCGCGTGCTGGGGCAGCGGCTGCAGAAGGTACGGGCGTACCGGCCCAGGGCCGCCGACCTGCTCACGGACGACTCCGGCCGTGGCACCTTCGCCGACATCCAGTACGTCGTGATCAGCGCCGTCGCCCTGGCGTTCGCGGCGGTGCGGCTGGCCCGCCGCCCCGACCAGCTGCCCGACCTGCCCTGGGGACTCGCGGTGGTCGTCCTCGTGTCCGCGGCCACCTACCTGGCCGGAAAGTACGCCGAGGGCGGCCGCCCCGTGATCCTCTCCGTGGTCCGCGCCCGCGAGGCCGGTGACCTCGACGCGCCGGTCCGCACGGGCGACGACATCGAGATCCGCGGGGCCGGATTCGTCCCACTGGGTGCCCAGAGCGCCGACCGGCTGACGCGGATGGTGGTCCGCATCGGCGCGGTGAACGTGCACGTGCCGCTGGTTCCGGTGACGGGCGGCTTCAGCAACCCGACGGACGCCGTGCTGACGGTGCCGGTGCCGGCGGACGTGGAGCCCGGGCGGGTGGAGGTACAGGTGATCACGGCGGCGGGCGCGGAGACCAACCGGTACGCGATCGACGTGACGGACTGAGGAAGTTCCTCCGCGGGGATGTACCCGTCCGGGCGCTCTCGGGGTTTGCCGGGGCATTTGTGGACCAACGTATTGAGCGGAGCCCTCCTTTCGTACGTATGGTCTTGTGAGGGGTCACGTCACGGCGGCGAGAGGCGGCTGGAAGCCATGACTCACGGCATGCGTACGGACACGCACACCCCCTATCTCGACGGCGGCCGGAGCTGGCGCGACAACGCCACCCGTTACGCCCTCCTTCCACTCCGCGTCTTCCTGGGCGTCACCTTCATCTACGCCGGCCTCGACAAGCTCACCGACGGCGCCTTCCTCAAGTCGTCCGGCGCCGGCTCGATCGGCGAGACGATGCGTGCCGTGCGGGACTCCTCGGCCATCCCGGCCCTGGTCGACCTGGCCCTCAAAAACCCGGTCGGCTTCGGCTACGCCATCGCCATCGGCGAAGTCGCCGTCGGCATCGGCACCCTCGTCGGCCTGCTCGCCCGCATCGCCGCGCTCGGCGGCGCGCTGATCTCCCTCAGCCTGTGGCTCACCGTGAGCTGGGCGTCCGACCCGTACTACTACGGCAACGACCTCGCCTACCTCATGGCCTGGCTCCCCCTCGTCCTCGCGGGCGCACCGATCCTGTCCCTGGACGCGGCGTTGCGGAAGCGGCGCGGGGCAGGGGGTTATCGGTAGAACGGGCAGTCAGCCCAGGGTGTTCGGCTGGGCGTCGGCGGTGTGGGAACGGCTCCGCGACCGCCGACGCCTGCGTATGCCCCCGGCCACCGCGCCCACGGCTCCCGCCAGGAAGAGCCCGGCCATGACGACCGGGATCACCACGAACCACGGGGTTTCCCAGGCGCCGCCCGCGTCCCCTGCGTAGATGACGCCGGCGAGGGTGAGGAAGGCCCCGGCGACGAGCCTGCCGGGCTGGAACTCATGACGCAGCACGGCTCACCTCCGCCTGTCCCATGCCGACCTTCAGCTCGAGGTTCAGCGTGCCCGCGTCCTTGGCGCCCGAGGCCGACGGCAGGGTCACCTCCTTGTACTTGCCCGGCTCCACATCCACGTCCTTCTCGTCGTCGCCCGGCAGCTGGATGTCGCCCAGCCCCACGTCGATGCTCAACTTCACGGTCACGTCCCGCGGCACGATCACCCGCAGCCGGCCCACGCCCACCTCGGCCTCGGTGGACAGCGTCTGCCCCTTGGCCATCCGCAGCCGGGAGAGGTCCAGGGTGCCCTCGCCGGTGCCGAGGTCGTACTTCTGCTGCACGGCCGCCACCGCGGTGGGCTGCCAGGTCGTGCGTATCCAGTCCGTGCCGATGTCCTTGGGCAGCGCGGCCGCGCCGGCCAGCAGGCCCGCCGTGACGACCGCCAGGAACACCGAGCCCGCGCCCGTTCTCCCCAGGAAGGCACTGGCCGCGATGCCCACGCCGAAGACGGCGAGTGCGCAGGCCAGACCTGTCTGCAGGCTGGTGCCGAGCGGGTGCTCCTCCCAGGTCAGGCCGGTGCCGAGGCAGCCCGCGAGCAGGGCGAGCAGGAACACCCAGCCGCCGATCCGGCGAGGGCCGCGCGGCTTGGGCGGCCGGACATAGGGGGTGCGTATGTCCTCGCGGCCGTTCGTCTGGGTGCCCAGGCTGATGTTGACGGCCGCCGCGATGTCGCGGTCGCGGGAGTCCCGGGGCCCCCACAGGTAGCCCGTGCCCCCGACATGTGTGCCGTCCTTGACGATCGGCTCGCGCCACCAGGAGGGGTAGGCCGTGGGGACCGGGGGTGCCTGGGCCTCCGGCGGGGCGTCGGCCACGGCCTGCGCGGCCAGCGGATCGGGGTCGGGTGCGCCGCGCCGCTGCGACCAGTACCCGGCGCCGGCCAGGAGGAGGGAGAGGACGACGGCGAAGGCCAGTACCCCGCCGTTGCTCAGCATCGTCAGGAAGACCCCGCACCCCACCAGCGCGAACAGCACGGCCGCCAGCGCCTGCCCGTCCACCCGGCCGGTGAACAGCTTGCGCAACTCGTTCTCGTCCTCGTCCTCGTACGGCACGAGGAGCCAGGCGAAGCCGTAGAAGATGAGGCCGATCCCGCCGGTCGCGGAGAGCACGGCGAGCGTGATCCGGAAGATCACCGGGTCCATGTCGCACTGCCGCCCCAGCCCCGCACACACCCCGGCGAGCATCTTGTACTCCCGGTTCCGCCGGAACCGGCGGAGGGGGTCGATGGCCACGGAGTCTTCGGGTCTGGGTTCGGCCGAGGCGGAGCCTTCGGGGCCGGGGGGTGCCTCGGACGCCGCTTCCGAATCCGGCGCTTCGGTGGTGCCCCCGGCCCCAGCCGTCGCCGCTTCCCCGCTCACCCGCGCCGCACCCTCGTGCGCGCGCGGTTCCTTGCCCGCGGCCCCGGGGGTCGGCGCATCGGACGTCGTGCCCTCGCCGGGCACGGCGTCTGCGGCGTGCTGGTGATCCGTCATGCGTCCATGGTGACGGGCGCGCCGCCGCCGCGGCAGTCGGAACAACCCTGGCCGGACCCTGATATCTCCCCTGATCCGCCGCGGGGGACGTGTTCGACACGCACGCCCTTCGAAGATCAGGGGAGTCTCCGGGGCCAACCCTGATGCCCGGGTCCGCCGACCGTGTGACCATCGATGGCATGCCGGAAGCAGCCGCAGCAGCGCCCATCGCCGAACCGCGGCCGCCGCGCAAGCTCTACCGCAGCAGCGACGGACGCTGGCTGGGCGGAGTGGCGCGGGGCCTCGCCGGGCATCTCGGGCTGCCTGTGATCTGGGTGCGGCTCGTCTTCGTCGGCCTGTTCATGGCGGACGGCCTCGGCGCACTGCTGTACGCGGCGTTCTGGTTCTTCGTCCCGCTCGGCGTCGGTGGCGTAGGCGGCCAGCGGCCGCCGTCCCTCGTCACCACCGAGACCTCGCCCGACGGTCGCCGCAGACTCGTCGCCCGCCGTCCGGACAAGGGCCAGATCGTCGCGCTGCTGCTGATGGTCGTCGTGGCCATGGTCTTCGTCGGCAGTGTGAACCTGGGCGCCGGAGCCAAGGCCTATCTCCTGCCCGCGGTCCTCGTCGCCGCGGGCGTCGCCCTCGTCTGGCGCCAGGCGGACAACGCCCGCCGGGCCCGCTGGGTCGAGGTCGGCCGCAGACGCCGTACGCTCACGCTCCTGCGCGCCGGCGCGGGCGTCCTGCTCGTCACCGCCGGCGTCTCCGGCGTCTTCGTCCTGCAGGGCTCCGCCGCCCACCTCGGCTCGGTCCTGCAGGCGGCGCTCGCGGTCCTCGTCGGCATAACACTCCTCGCCGGGCCGTACCTGGTCCGTATGACCCAGGACCTCTCCGAGGAGCGCCTGATGCGCATCCGGGCCCAGGAGCGTGCGGAGGTCGCCGCCCACGTCCACGACTCGGTGCTGCACACCCTGACCCTGATACAGCGCAACGCGGAGAACGCCAACGAGGTGCGCCGCCTCGCCCGGGCCCAGGAACGCGACCTGCGCACCTGGCTGTACAAGCCCGAGGGCACCGGCAAGGACGAGGCCGACGAACCGGCGAACCTCGGCGACGCGGTACGGCGCAACGCCGCCGAGGTCGAGGACAAGCACGGCGTTCCCATAGAGGTGGTCGTCGTCGGCGACTGCCCGCTCGACGAGAGAATCGGCGCACAGATGCAGGCCGCACGCGAGGCGATGGTGAACGCAGCCAAGTACGGTGGCGAGGGCGGCGCCGTGCAGGTCTACGCCGAGGTCGAGGGGAGGACGGTCTTCGTGTCCGTCCGGGACCGCGGCCCCGGCTTCGACCTCGACTCGATACCCGCCGACCGCATGGGTGTCAGAGAATCGATCATCGGCCGCATGGAGCGCAACGGCGGTACGGCGCGGCTGCGGGCGGTGCCGGGCGGCGGCACGGAGGTCGAGCTGGAGATGGAGAGGGCGGAGAAGACGTCATGAGCGACCCGACCGAGGAGAACGGAACGGCGGGAGCGGCGGAGACGGCCGAGTCCGCGAGCGGCGCGGGCAGGCGGCACGTGCGCGTGGTCCTCGTCGACGACCACCGCATGTTCCGTACGGGCGTACAGGCCGAGATCGGCCAGACCGAGCAGACAGGCGTCGAGGTGGTCGGTGAGGCGGCGGACGTCGACCAGGCCGTCACCGTCATCACCGCGACCCGGCCCGAGGTGGTCCTTCTCGACGTCCACCTCCCGGGCGGCGGCGGTGTCGAAGTCCTGCGCCGATGCGCGGCGTTGATGGCCGACGCCGAGCAGCCGGTGCGCTTCCTCGCCCTGTCCGTCTCGGACGCGGCGGAGGACGTGATCGGCGTCATCCGCGGCGGCGCACGCGGCTACGTCACCAAGACGATCACCGGCACCGATCTGGTCGACTCCGTCTTCCGCGTCCAGGAGGGCGACGCGGTCTTCTCCCCGCGTCTCGCCGGCTTCGTCCTCGACGCCTTCGCGTCGACGGACGCGCCGCCCGTCGACGAGGACCTCGACCGCCTCACTCAGCGCGAGCGGGAGGTGCTGCGGCTGATCGCGCGAGGGTACGCGTACAAGGAGATCGCCAAGCAGCTCTTCATCTCCGTGAAGACGGTCGAGTCCCATGTCTCGGCGGTCCTGAGGAAGCTCCAGCTGTCGAACCGGCACGAGCTGACACGGTGGGCGACGGCACGACGGCTGGTGTGACCCGAGGCGACGGTCGCCGTCTCACACCACCCGCGTCGCCCCCGCGAACGGCATCTCGTCGATCGGCGCCACCCGTACCGGAGCGGACGGGTTGGGGGCGTGGATCATCTGTCCGTTGCCGATGTAGATGCCGACGTGGCTGATGGCGGAGTAGAAGAACACCAGGTCGCCCGGGAGCAGTTCGGACTGGGAGACGCGGCGGCCGGCGTCGATCTGGGCGTAGGTCGTGCGCGGCAGGGAGATGCCCGCGGAGCGGTACGCGGCCTGTACGAGGCCCGAGCAGTCGAAGGCGTCCGGGCCGGTGGCGCCCCAGACGTAGGGGCTGCCGAGCTTGCTGTAGGCGTAGGAGATGGCCGCCGCCGCACGGGAGTTGGGTGCCCCGGCGGTCGCGGCACCGGCGCCCTGGAGGCTGTCGCGTGCGCCCGTCGAGGCCCGGGAGGCGCGGCCCGACGTGTCCCCCAACCGCGCGCGTTCCTCGGCGCTGAGCCGGGACAGCAGCTCTCGCGCCGCGCCCAGCTTGCCGGTGATCGTTTTCTTCTGCCGGCTGAGTTCCGCCTGCCGCGCCTTGAGCGAGGTCAGCTCGATGCGTGCGGCTCCGCGCAGCTGCTCGATCTCCCGCAGCTGTTGGCGTACGCGCGCGACGGCGCCGGCCTGCCGGTCGCCCGCCCGTTCCGCGAAGGCGGCGCCGTCGAGATACCGGTCGGGGTCGTTTGCGAGCACGAGCTGCAGCGCGGGGTCGACACCGCCGCTGCGGTACTGCGCCGCCGCGATCGAACCGAGCGCCTCCCGCGCCGAGTTGAGCCGCTCCTCCTTGCGCGCCGCCTCGTCCCGCAGTGTCCTCAGCCGCTGCTCGGCGGCCTCCGCCTTCTCCTTGGCGCCGTTGTACTTCTCGGTGGCGGCCTCCGCCTCCTGGTACAGCTTGTCCACCCTGGCCTTGACCTGGGCCGGTGTCAGGTTCGGTTCGGCGTGCCCGATGCCGTCGAAGCCGGTCGCGGTCGCCGCGCCCGCGAGGGCGATCGTGGCGGCCGTACGGGCCGGGCTTCCGCTGAGCGAGCGCTGTCGGGGCTTGCGGTGCGCTGCCACCTGGACTGCACGTCCTTTCGTGGTTTTACGCGTCCGGCGGCGGCCGGCACAGGGGGAGCGGGCCGCCGCCGGACCTTCTCGGCGGTGGTGTCCGACTGCCGCCCCTGGCCCGGGCGGCGGTGGGGAGCCGGTCACCTGGTGGAGGACGCTAGGCCGCTCTGTGTCGAGCCGGTAACGCGATGTGCGGAAGTGGCCCGAGCGGATCGCGGGGTGACCGCATGTGACCGTGATCCCGTTCCGGTGCCGTCGCCTTCACGCAGAGCGATGACCGATGCGCCGATTCCGGGACACGTGGGGATGACGGGGTGCTATGGGTCGGCCCGGTGTCGGGCGGCACCGGGGCCCCTGATTAGGCTCCGGCCCCATGGACGTACTCATCCATCTCTTCGTCGGTCTCCACATCGTCGGCATCGCCGCGCTCCTCGGCGGCTTCCTCACCCAGATGAAGGCGATGGGCCAGGGAACCGCCCGCTTCGTCCCCGCGATGCTGCACGGCGCGGCGACGATGCTGGTCACCGGCGTCATCCTGGTCGGCCTGAACCAGGCGGACGACCAGCCGGTCAACAACATCAAGATCGGCGTGAAGCTGGCGCTGCTGATCGTGATCCTCGGGCTCGTCTACGTGAAGCGGGACGACGAGAAGGTGGACAAGAACCTGTTCGGCCTGGTGGGCCTGCTGACCACCGCGAACATCTTCATCGCCGTGCTGTGGACGTGAGCCCGGCCCCGGCGGCCCGGGTGGCGGCGTAGGCCTCCCGCACCGCCCCCGCGGCGACGGCCAGCCACGCCGCCACGGCGATCCACAGCAGCACCTGCCCGGGCCCCTTCAGCCACGGGACGTCGAGGACGGCGGCGACGGACAGCGTCGCCGCCGCCGTCATCCCCATCGGGAACACCGTGGCCCAGCGGCGCACGTCGTGGCGCGGCCGCGGCCACAGCACCTCGGCCGCGAGGAGCACCACGTACGAGGCCAGGCACAGGACCAGCAGCGCGACGGTCACCGCGCGCAGGACACCCCGGTCGTCGTCGTTCCACAGGTACAGGCTCGCGGTGTCCGCGGCGACGAGCCGCGACCCCGCCAGCGCCGAGACGGCGAGCGCGCCGCACGCCACCCACTGATCTCCCGGCCCTTCGGTCATCTGCCGGAGGTCGAAACAGGCCAGTGCGGCGGCGTAGAGCACGAGCCCGAGCCCGAACAGCACGAGCGCAGCGTGCGCGAGCCAGGCCACCGACTCCGCCCGGGCGAGCGTGGCACCGAGAACGGCGAGGGCCTGCGTGGCCACGCATCCGAGGAAGACCGCCCCCGGCATACGGCGCCGCCAGTGCCGTACGACGTCGACGAGCAGCACCGGCCAGAGCACGACCGCCAGTGCCAGCAGCGCCTCGGCGGGGGTGTGCCGGCCCAGCGCCGAGAAACCGGTGCCCAGTACGGCGGTCGCGGCGACGGCGGTGAGCGACACCGGGGTGCCGGCCTCGGCCGCCCACCTCTCGCGGTCCCGCAGCAGCCGTACGACGAAGTCCGCCGCCAGCGCCAGCCAGCCGACGCACGACACGCCGAGGGCGATCCGGGACAGCACCTCGTGTCCCGCCAGGTGCAGGCCGACCGACACGATGCCGGTCGCCATCACGGCGGCCCCGGCCGCCGGCGGACGATGCGCCCACCAGGCGCGGAGGGATGAGGTGCCGGACATGGGGCCGATGCTAGGGAGCTCTGCGCGCGTTGCGAGCGGGGCACGCGCGCGAGCGCGGGGAAATACGCGCGGGCGCGGGGCAGCATGCGTGCTCCCCCGTGTTTCCCCGCACGTTCCCCGCACGTTCCCGCAGGCTCGCCGTCAGGCCGGCCGCACCACGCTGTGGATCGCCGACTCGCTGTCGTAGTAGATGGACTCCTCGCGCACGTACGCGCCCGGCTTCGGGGCGTGGATCATCATGCCGTTGCCGATGTACATGCCGACGTGGCTGATGTCGTCGTAGAAGAAGACGAGATCACCGGGCTGTGCGTCGGCGAGGGAGACGGTGGTGCCGGCGTTCACCTGGTCCCAGGTGGTGCGCGGGAGGTCGACGCCCGCGGCCTTCCAGGCGGCCTGGGTGAGGCCGGAACAGTCGTAGGAGTCGGGGCCCGTCGCGCCCCAGACGTACGGCTTGCCGATCTGCGCGCGGGCGAAGGCGAGTGCCTTCTCGGCCTTGGTGGCGTACGAGGAGTCCGAAGTGGAGGTGGACGAGGAGGACGAGGAGGTGCTCGTGCTCGACGAGCTGCTGCTCTCCTGCTGTGCGGCGGCCTCCTGCTGGGCCTGCTGTTCGGCCTGCTGCTTGGCGAGCTCCGCCGCCCTGCGCGCGGCCGCCTCCTGCTTCTGCTTCTCGATCGCGGCGAGCCGCGCCTTCTCCTCGGCCGTCAACTGCGACAGGAGCTCGCGTGCGTCGGCGAGCTTCTTCTGGACGGTGGCCTTGGCCGTCTTCAGCTCGGTCTGCGACTCGGTGAGCGTCTCGAGGCTCTGGGAGGCCTCCCGGCGCTTCTTCATCGTCGCCGACTGCTCGGTGATGTAGTCGTCGACCGCGCCCTTCTGGCGGTCGGTCATACGGCTCATCAACTGCGTCTGGTCGAAGTAGTCCTGCGCGGAGTCCGCGAGCAGGAAGGTCGCGGTGCTGGGCGCGGAGGCGCCGGTGCGGTACTGGGCGGCGGCGAAGGAACCGAGTTCCTCCCGCGCCTCGTTGAGCTTCTGGGTGCGCTGGGCGACGTCGTCCAGGAGGGTGTCGACCTGCTTGCGCTGCTTGGCGGTCTTCTCCTTGGCCGCGTTGTACTTATCGGTCGCCGACTCCGCCTGGTGGTACAGGTCGTCGACCTTCTTCTGGACCTCTTCGAGACTCGGCTTGTCGTCCGTTGTGGGGGAGGCGTTGGCCGTCTGGGAGAGCAGGGCCACGGAGGTGAGGGCGGCGGTGGCGAGGGCGGGCGTGCGTATGCCTGCCATACGCGGGCCCGGGGGGCGCGGCTTGCGGTGCTGCGACGCCAAGGGAGGCGACTCCTTCCATGTTCCGCCTACCGGGTTAGCTGTCGGGTTCGGGCGGGTGGTTCGGAAGGGTTGCCCTACGGCCTTCCCCCGAGGGAAGTGCGGCCGATTCACCCCAAGGTCTCGGTTGGGTCCCCGGCTCCGGCCGCCACGGGGCGCACCGGATTCGACGGAGGCCGTGCGGCCCGGCGAGGTTCGCCGGTGGAGGTCGTACGGCCTGCCCGGCACGGTAGCCAACTCGTGTGGCCCCTGTGAAGTTTGAAGTGCGATATGCCCGATACATTTTCGTGACCTCGACCCAGGGCTTTGCTTTCCGTGGTCAATCCGGAGTGATCTGCGGTGACTTATGCGTATTTTGACCGGAGTGGCGCCGTCCGCCCGCTTCGGAGCGCTAACTTCCAGCCAGCCACGGTCGGGTGCCGTGGCGGGTGAGAGGGGCATGCCATGAGGAAGCGCAAGGCACTCGTCGTCGCCACAGGAGTCGCACTCGCCGCCACCGCGGGCATCGCGCCCGCGGGCGCCACCGGAGGCCACTCCGGCGGCAAGCCGGAGATCCGCGTGATCGTGAAGGGCCTCGACAACCCGCGCCAGATCTCGTACGACAACGGCCATCTGTACGTCGCCGAGGCCGGGCGCGGCGGCAAGAGGTGCATCGGAGAGGGCCCCGAGGGCGAGACCTGCATAGGGCTCACCTCCGCGGTGACCAAGGTCTTCTGGGACCAGGGCGCGTGGAAGCACTACCGGGTGGTGCAGGGACTGCCCTCGGGCGCCGCTCCGGACGGCGGCTTCGCCACGGGCGTGGACGGCGTCTCCGCCCTCAACGGCAGCCTCTGGGGCGTCGAGACCTACGCCCCGCCGGAGGCCGGCGTCCCCACGACCCCACCCTGGAACACGCTCGGCAAGCTGCTGTGCGTCTCGCCCGGCAAGGCGAGGATCGCCGCCGACGTCTCCGCGGTCGAGTTCAAGTACAACCCCCACAAGACGGCCGTCGAGTCCAACCCGTACGCCGTCCTCGCCCTCCCCGACGGCCGCAAGATCGTCGCGGACGCGGCAGGCAACGACCTGGTCGTCGTCTCCCCGAAGGGCAAGGCCCGCCCCTTCACGGTCTTCCCCGACCACGACAGGCACGAGTCCGTGCCCACGTCGCTCGCGCTCGGTCCCGACGGCAACCTCTACGTCGGCGAGCTGAACGGCTTCACCGAGAAGCCGACCGCCCGAGTCTGGAAGGTCGACCCCAGGACGGGCAGGATCCTCGGCTGGAAGTCCGGCTTCGGCCCCGTCACGGGCGTCGCCGTCAACAAGCATGGCGACCTGTACGTCAGCCAGCTCACGGCCGGCCTGGTGACCAAGGTCTCGCACGGCAAACGCACGAACGTGAAGGTGCCGTTCCCGGCGGGCCTTGCCGTCGACCCGCACGACGGGAAGGTATACGTCTCGGCCTGGTCGGTCGCCGACCGTGACGGGACGCTCCTGGAGGGCAAGAAGACGCCGGGCGGCCAGCTCTGGAAGATCCTCGGCTTCTGAGGACCTGGATTTCGCCGGATTCCCAGGGCGGCGGCGGGCTGTCGGTGGGGCGCCCTAGACTCGGAAGGCGATGAGCAGCCTCTTTGACGACAGCTTCCTGGCGGACCTCCGAGCCCCCCGCGGGCACGAGGAGGAACCCCCGCCGCCGCCCGAGGACGATCACGCTCCGGAGCCGGTTCCGGACGATCTGTTCGGCGGGAAGTTCGACGTGCCCCCGGACCGGGACGCCTACTACCGCGACGGCGCCCCGCGCCCGGCCATCGACGCGGCCGCGCTCCTGGAGGGGCTGAACGAAAACCAGCGCGCCGCCGTCGTCCACTCCGGCACCCCGCTGCTCATCGTGGCCGGCGCCGGCTCGGGCAAGACCCGTGTGCTCACCCACCGCATCGCCCACCTGCTGGCCGAGCGCAATGTGCACCCGGGCCAGATCCTCGCGATCACCTTCACCAACAAGGCCGCGGGCGAGATGAAGGAGCGCGTCGAGCACCTCGTCGGCCCGCGCGCGAACGCGATGTGGGTGATGACCTTCCACAGCGCGTGCGTGCGCATCCTGCGCCGGGAGAGCAAGAAGCTCGGCTTCACGTCGTCGTTCTCGATCTACGACGCCGCCGACAGCAAGCGTCTGATGGCCCTGGTCTGCCGCGACCTGGACCTCGACCCCAAGCGCTACCCGCCGAAGTCCTTCAGCGCCAAGATCTCCAACCTGAAGAACGAGCTGATCGACGAGGAGGACTTCGCCGCCCAGGCCGCCGACGGCTTCGAGAAGACCCTCGCCCAGGCCTACGCCCTGTACCAGTCGCGGCTGCGCGAGGCGAACGCCCTCGACTTCGACGATCTGATCATGACGACGGTCAACCTGCTGCGCGCCTTCCCGGACGTCGCCGAGCACTACCGCCGCCGCTTCCGCCACGTTCTCGTCGACGAGTACCAGGACACCAACCACGCCCAGTACGCCCTCGTCCGCGAACTCGTCGGCACCTCGGAGCACCCCGTCGACGTACCCCCCAGCGAGTACGACGTCCCGCCCGCCGAACTGTGCGTCGTGGGCGACGCCGACCAGTCGATCTACGCCTTCCGCGGCGCGACCATCCGCAACATCCTCCAGTTCGAGGAGGACTACCCGGACGCGACGACGATCCTGCTGGAGCAGAACTACCGCTCCACCCAGACGATCCTCAGCGCGGCCAACGCGGTCATCGAGCGCAACGAGTCCCGCCGCCCCAAGAACCTGTGGACCAACGCGGGCGCGGGCGCGCGCATCACCGGCTATGTCGCCGACACGGAGCACGACGAGGCGCAGTTCGTCGCCGACGAGATAGACCGCCTGACCGACGAGGGCGAGGCGAAGGCGGGCGACGTCGCCGTCTTCTACCGCACGAACGCCCAGTCCCGTGTCTTCGAAGAGGTCTTCATCCGCGTCGGCCTGCCGTACAAGGTCGTCGGCGGCGTCCGCTTCTACGAGCGCAAGGAGGTCCGGGACGTCCTTGCGTACCTGCGCGTCCTGGCCAACCCGGAGGACTCGGTCCCGCTGCGCCGCATCCTCAACGTGCCCAAGCGGGGCATCGGCGACCGCGCGGAGGCGATGATCGACGCCCTCGCCCAGCGCGAGAAGATCAGCTTCCCGCAGGCGCTGCGCCGCGTGGACGAGGCGTACGGCATGGCGTCGCGCTCCACGAACGCCGTGAAGCGGTTCAACACGCTGATGGAGGACCTCCGTACGATCGTCGAGTCCGGCGCGGGTCCGGCGACCGTCCTGGAAGCGGTTCTCGAACGCACCGGCTACCTGGCCGAGTTGCAGGCCTCCACCGACCCGCAGGACGAGACGCGCATCGAGAACCTCCAGGAACTCGCCGCCGTCGCCCTGGAGTTCGAGCAGGAGCGCGGGGAAGGCGAGTCGGTGGCCCTGTCCGACTTCCTGGAGCAGGTGGCCCTGGTCGCCGACTCCGACCAGATCCCCGACGAGGACGAGGACGGCTCCGGAGTCATCACCCTGATGACCCTCCACACCGCCAAGGGCCTGGAGTTCCCGGTCGTCTTCCTGACCGGCATGGAGGACGGCGTCTTCCCGCACATGCGCTCCCTCGGCCAGACAAAGGAGCTGGAGGAGGAGCGCCGCCTCGCGTACGTCGGCATCACGCGCGCGCGTGAACGGCTGTATCTGACACGGTCGTCGCTGCGGAGTGCCTGGGGGCAGCCGTCGTACAACCCGCCCTCCCGCTTCCTGGAGGAGATCCCGGCCGCGCACGTGGACTGGAAGCGGACGGGGGCGGTGTCGCCCGTGTCCTCCGGTCCGGCGTCCGCGGTGGCGGCCTCGCTGTCGTCGTCCCGTTCACGCTCGTCGGCCTCCGGCGCGTCCGGCTTCGCGACGAGCAGGGCCTCGGACAAGCCGGTGGTTTCGCTGGCAGTCGGTGACCGGGTGACGCACGACCAGTTCGGGCTCGGCACCGTCGTGGCGGTGAAGGGCACGGGCGCGAACGCGGAGGCGACGATCGACTTCGGGGACGCGAAGCCGAAGAGGCTGCTGCTGCGGTACGCGCCGGTGGAGAAGCTCTAGACGCACGAAACGAGCCCCCGTTCCAAGAGCGGGGGCTCACAGGGAAGCCGCTTACGTCGGGTCGAGTCCGTGGCTGCGCAGCCACGGAAGCGGGTCTATGGCCGAGCCGCCGCCCGGCCTCACCTCGAAGTGCAGGTGCGGACCGGTCGAGTTGCCGGAATTGCCGGAGTACGCGATCGGCTGTCCGGCCTTCACCGTCGTACCGGAGGCGACCCGGTAGCTGGAGAGGTGGCAGTACCACGTCTCCGTACCGTCCTTCGCCGTCACGATCATCATGTTGCCGTAGGCGCTGTTCCACTGCGTCCGGACGGTGCCGTCGGTCGCGGCCATCACCGTGGTGCCGTACGAGACCGGGAAGTCGATGCCCGTGTGCACGGACATCCAGTTGATTCCGGCCTGGCCGTAGTAGGCGCTGAGCCCGTGCTGCTTGACCGGCAGCGCGTACTTCGGGCGCAGACGTTCCTTACGGGCCGCCTCCGCCGCAGCCTTCTTCTTCTCGGCCTCCTGCTGGGCCTTGAGGTCGATGCGCTCCTGCGTACGGCTGGCCCGGTCGGCGAAGTCGTCGGCCTCCGCGGAGAGGCTCTTGAGCTGGCTGTCCAGCTTGTTGTTGGCGGCGGACGGTTTCACCGCCTGCGCGTCCGACGCGGTCGCCGAGCTGTCCTTGTCGCCGGTCAGCGTGCCGACGGACGCCGCGGCGATTCCCGCGACACCCATCACACAGGCCGAGGGCACGGCGATGGTCAGCAGCGCCGAGCGCTTGGGGGGCGTACGGCGGCGGGACCGGTTCGCGCCGCGCGAGCCCGTGCGCGGGGCCGGAACCCGGGCGGGGGCCGCCTCTTCCTGGTCGTCGAGGAGCGGGGCGGCCGCGGGCATCTCGCCGGTGGCGGTCAACTCGCCTTCGTCCTGGACGGGTTCGTCGTAGGCGACCTGCTCGGCCTGGTCGAAGTCGGCGTTCGCCTGCTGCTCGAAGGATTCCGCCGACGGTTCGTAGGTGTCCGCGGTCGTCTCGTAGGCGTCCGTCGTCGGTGTACTGCCGCCGTCGGAGTTCCACTGCGTGGCGTCGTACGCCCCGGTGTCGAAGGTCTGCGTGCCCCAGTCCCACTGCTGGGTCTGGTCGGCGGGGCCGGCGGACTGGTCGGGCTGGAGCCAGGCGCTCGCGTCCCTCTCCCAGAGGGGGGACCCCCAGCCGGAGGTCTCGTGGCCCGTGGCCTGCGACGGGACGGCGGTCAGCGGCTGGTGGCCGGTCGCCCAGGCCGTCGTCTCGTACACGCCGGTGTCGTAGGCGGCGTGGTGCTGGGCCGCGTACACGTCGTAGTTCAGGGTGTGGTGGCTGCCCGTGGACCACTGGGTGGAGTCGTACGCGCCTGTGTTCTCGCCCGGGAGACTGCCGAAGAGGGGGTCCGAGTGGAAGGTCGAGGTGGCGTGGCCACCGGTCTCGAAACCGGTCGCGTCGTAGCCGCCGTATGTGGTGAAGTCGCCGTACTGGGCTTCCTGGGTGCCGTACGACGCGTAGGGCGCCGAGGCGGCATCGGAAGCCGGAGCCGGGGTGGGCAGGGTCCCCGACGGGTGACGGTCGTTCACCAACTTCTCTTTCGCCTCGACGACAGGGGCTGCCAGAGCAGTGCGGTGACTGTACCCGGCGGTATGCGGGCGCGACAATCTTCAGCAGGTTTCGGGCGCGCAGGAAACGGGCATTCGGCCGTGTTTCGGGGGAGTGCGGGCACGGGTTTGGCTTTGTGTTCGAAGAGTGTTCGATGTCGACCGGCTGCCGGAGGGCTGTTGACCGGCTGTGCGGCGCGAGTTGTCGAAGTGTCTTCCTACGCCACCGTCAGGCCGTTGGAGTGAGCTGCCGCCCGGGCGCTGTCCGTCGTGTTGTCGAGGGCCTGCCGTATCCCGGTCGCCACGGCGGGGTGCACGGGCAGGGCCAGATGGCCGACACCGCTGACCCGTACGTTCTGCACGAGCAGGTCGGGGTGGTCGATGCAGGCGGTCTCCAGCGGGTCCATCAGATGGTCGAGGTCGCTCCAGAAGCTGACGAACTGCGTACGGCAGCCAGGTGCGGGGCGGGTCAGCTCCTCGATCACCTCCGAACCGGGGCGCATCTGGCGCACTATGGGGTGTGCGTTCGCCATCGGGACGACCCGGGTTCCGGAGTGCGGGGTGCCCAGCGTGACGAGCGTGCGGACGCGGAGGTCGCCGCCCAGCCGCTGCACGTAGTACCGCGCGATCAGTCCGCCGAGGCTGTGCCCGACGACGTCCACCTCACTGCTCCCCGTGCGCTCGCAGATCTCCTCTATGTGCCGGCCGAGCAGTTCGGCCGCGGTGCGTATGTCGCAGGTGAGGGGTGAGTAGTTGAGCGACTCGATCTGCTGCCTGCCGTGCTGGGCGAGACTGCGGCGCAGCAGGACGAACACGGACCGGTTGTCGATGAAACCGTGCAGCAGAACGACCGGCGGCCGGACCTGGGCAGGCAACTGGGCCGTGTCCGGGATGCCCTGCGCGGGCAGGTCGGGGATGGTCCGGGTGCGGCGTTCCTGCGCGATGCCGGAGGGATAGAGAAGGAGATGTCCCGCGAGGATCGCGATCTCCAGGGCGGTCGCCTTCAGGAGGGCCACGGAGAGACCCGTCAGTCTGCTCGGCAGCAGACGCTGACAGAGCGGAAGAAAGGGCTGCAGCGCCCAGGTGACCTTCATGGCCGACCTCCTGTCGGCACGCCGGAGGACGGCCTTGTCCCCCGTGTGCCCTCGTGGGGAAGTCGCGACGATAAGCCTCGAGCGGGCGCCGTGGGGCAAGCGCGGCATGTGACATTTGTGACGCCGTCGGCGTGGCGAGGCTCCCCTGCCGGTCTGGCGACGAGGCTCCCCGCTGTCGTGCCGTACCTGCCCTACGTGTCCTTCGTACGTTGCGGCTCCCGTTGCGCGTGTTCCCTCCTCGGAGCCCGAGGAGACTCGGATCACGCGCGGTGAACGTGTCCCACCGTGTGATTTCCCCCTCGGTCTGCACCGTGAAACTGCCGGTTGCGGGATGCTGGCGATAACGTTCGTTCACTTCCCCGCGCGCAGTGGCACGGGGTGTCCGTGCCGTAGAGGATGGACGTAGTCGCTTCATGGAGGCAGTGATGGGTGTGGCAGCCGGTCCGATCCGCGTGGTGGTGGCCAAGCCGGGACTCGACGGCCACGATCGTGGGGCCAAGGTGATCGCGCGGGCGCTGCGCGACGCCGGTATGGAGGTCATCTACACCGGGCTTCACCAGACCCCCGAGCAGATCGTCGACACCGCGATCCAGGAGGACGCCGACGCGATCGGCCTGTCCATCCTGTCCGGGGCGCACAACACGCTCTTCGCCGCGGTCATCGCCCTCCTCAAGGAGCGGGACGCGGAGGACATTCTGGTCTTCGGTGGCGGAATCATCCCGGAGGCGGACATTGCGCCGCTGAAGGAGAAGGGCGTAGCCGAGATCTTCACACCCGGGGCGACCACGGCATCGATCGTGGAGTGGGTACGAGCGAACGTACGCCAGCCGGCAGCCTCCGGCGGTTGAGCGGATCGTGCGGCGGGGCGGTCGGGGTGACCGCCCCTGGGGCTCCGGCCCCAGACCCCCGTTCGGCCCGAACGGCCTCGTCCTCAAACGCCGGACGGGCTGAGACCCGCCGATCGGCGCTCGGCAGCCGCCACCGCAAGCCGCGGGCGCGCGGCGGCGCTCAACCACCGCGTTGGTCCGCGGGCATGCGTGCCGCCTGAGGCGGTACAGGTGGGCGCGGGCGGCACCCCGTGAGCGCCGGGCTGCGTGACCCACCTCCTGCCCGCACCAACCCAGGCGCACCGCTCAACCAGCGGTCGGTTCGCCCCCTACCCCACCCCCAACTCCTCAGCCATCACCGCCCGCAGACGCAACGTGGTGACCAGCCGCTGAAATGCCTCCGCCCAGTAACCCCCGGCCCCCGGCGCCGCATCCTCCGTCTCGTCCGGCACTGCCAGCAACCCGTCGAGACGGCTCGCCTCACGCGGATCGAGGCATCGCTCGGCCAGCCCCATCACCCCACTGAAGCTCCACGGATAACTCCCCGCGTCCCGAGCGATATTGAGCGCATCGACCACCGCCCGCCCAAGCGGCGCAACCCACGGCACCGCGCACACCCCGAGCAGCTGAAACGCCTCGGACAGACCATGCGTGCCGATGAACCCGGCCACCCACTCGGCCCGTTCGGCGGAACGCAGCGTGCCCAGCAGCTTGGCCCGCTCCGCCAGGGACACCGCGCCCGGCCCGCCGGCCTCGGGTGCGGAGGGCGAGCCGAGGAGCGCCCGGGACCACGCCGGGTCCCGCTGTCGCACCGCCGCCCGGCACCACGCCGCGTGCAGTTCCCCCTGCCAGTCGTCGGCCACCGGCATCGCGACGATCTCCTCGGGCGTACGTCCGCCGAGCCGTCCGGCCCAGCTGCCGAGCGGTGCCGCCTCCACCAACTGCCCGAGCCACCACGACCGTTCGCCCCGCCCCGCCGGTGCCTTGGGCGCCACCCCGTCGCGCTCCATACCCGCATCGCACTCGTGCGGCGCCTCGACCGTGATCGTCGGCGTTTCCCGGGTGTGGTCGACGGCCACGCACGCCCCGGCGCGGGCCGCCATGCGGGAGGCGAGCGCCGAGTCCGGCAGCGCCGAGAGCAACTCCGCCGCCGTGGCCCGTACGTTGCGGCTGCGGTCGCTCAGGGCCTGCTCCAGGAAGGGTTCGTCCTGCGGTCCGAGGCCCGTGCGCAGCGAGTCGAGGAACATCAGCCGGTCCTCGGCCCGTTCCGTCGCCCACGTCGTCGCGAGCAACTCGCGTGCCACCGCGGGCTCGCGTGCCCGTATCGCCGCGAGGAGCGCGACCCGCTCGGCGAACAGCCCCTCCTGCCACAGCTGCTGGACCCTCTCCGTCTCCTGCGGACCCGGCAGCGCCGCGCCCCCACCCGGTGTGGAGCGCAGGGCGAACCGCCAGTCCGGGTTCAGCCGGGCGAGCCACAGCGCACGTGGCCCGGCGAAGGTCAGCGCCGCCGGCCGCAGATCCGTACGGCCGCGGGCCGCGTCCAGAAGCGCGGGCAGTGTCTGCGCAGGCGCGGCGAAACCGCGGGCGTTGGCCGTCGCGAGCCACTGGGGCAGCAGCTCCATGAGGTCCGGTGCCGTGCCTCTGCGGCCGCCGCCCGCCGCACCGGGGCGGTCGGCCAGCAGCATCGCGAGCCGGCGGGCCGCCGCGGCGGGCAGCGCCGGACGCGGATCGTCGGGGGCCGGCTCCGGGCGACGGGCCGCCGGCGCAGGACGCAGCCCGGCCCTTCGCCGTACGGTTTCCACGGCCGCCGCGTCCAGCAGCGCCAGGGGTGCCTCCCGGCCGGGTTCGCTGCCCGCGGGCGTGCGGCGGTCGGTGCCGAGGAGTGCCGTGGTGACCAGGTCCTCCCAGCGCGCGGAATCCACCGGAGTGGACGTCCCGTTCATGAGGTTCCTTTCCTTGGATTCCGTGCCGTCGGGCTCAGCACAGCCGCACCGCCTCTCCCGCCCCCTCCGGCCAGGCCGTGAGCGGGGTGAAACCGCGGTGGCCGCACTCTCCGAAGACCTTGACAGGGGCGCCCCCGGAGAGGGCGATCAGGCGCCACAGACCGGGGCGGGTGAGGACGGCCGGGGCGAGCGGGAGCGCTGTGTCCTCCTCGGCCTCCGCCAGCTGCCAGCGGTCGCCGTCCGGGGTCGGTATCACCCGGTCCAGCGTCACCGGGACCGACTCCAGCCAGGGGTCGTCCCGGAGGGCGGCGCCGTAGCGGGCGACGGCCTGGGCCGTCGTGAGTCCTGGCGGCCGTGTCGCCGCAGGTGCGGGCGGGGCGAACTGTTCGCCGAGGGCCGCTCGCTGCTGCCCGGCACCCGGATAGGCGGACAGCTCCGCGTCCAGGGCCAGGCCGACCGGCAGTGTGAGCTCGGGGGGCCGGCCGGCGGCGCCGTAGGACAGGAGCAGGGCCGTGCGGTGGGACTCGGTGCCGTACAGCCAGATGCGGCGTGTCGTCAGTTTCGGGTCCGCCGTGTCGTACTGGGCGAGGACCAGCCAGTTGTCGCGCACCGGCGGGCCGTCCGCCGTGCCCGGCAGGCCGATGCGGGAACGGACCGTCGCCGCCAGACCGCCGGGCAGCCGTTCGCGGCGCAGCCAGCCCCGGTCGAGGAGGTGCAGCAGCGCACACTCCTCCAGCAGGCGCACCGGCCAGCCGGGCCCCGACGCCGGGATGGCCCCCAGTTCCCGGACACGCGCGGCCAGTCCGGGAGCCTGGGCGTCGACCATGCGGGCCGCCGTCTCCTCCCACAAGCCGTACCCCGCCTGTTCGGCCGTGGCCAGACCGGCGCGCAGGAGGTCGGTCAGCCGCTCCTCGAGCTCCGTCGCCCCCGTGGTGATCCGCTCGGCCCGGCGCTCCGCCCGGCGCCGGGCCGCCTCCGGATCAGCCGACCCGGACGCGGAACCCGCCGGGGTCTCCGCCCGTTTCTCCTGCGCGCGCCTGCGCCGCCCCGCTGTCCACTGCTCGGCCCAGTCCGGCGCCTGGCCGCCCCTCGGCACCGACCCCTCTCCACCGGCCCAGAGCAGCAGCAGGCCGAGGGCGTGCTTGCACGGGAACTTGCGGCTCGGACAACTGCACTTGTACGCGGGGCCGGAGGCGTCCGCGACGTCGACGACCGTCTGATACGGCTTGCTGCCACTGCCCTTGCACAGCCCCCACACCGTCCCCTCGTCAGAACTGCCCGCCTCGGACCACGGTCCTGCCGCGCCGAGTTTGCTTCCCGCTTTGCGTGACGCGGCGTCAGGCGCCAGTGCCAGCACCTGGTCCGCGGTCCAGCGCACCCCCTGCTGAGTCATGCCGTCGAAGGTAGATCCCACCACTGACAATCGGCCCCACGAACTCGGCCGCAAAGCCGGCCGCGAGGGCGTTTTCGCAGGTCGGATCGCATTGTCAGTGGCGTGGTGCACGGTGGAACCAGATCCGAACCGGCCGAGCTGGAGGGGGCCTCAGCCATGTCTGTGTCCGTCGACCCGACGTTCGTGGAACCGAGTGAGAAGCAGTCGACCGAGGCGTTGCGTCCGCACGCCGAGGACGCGTTCGCCGGTGAACTCGCCGCGCTGGCCGCGCAGGACGACCGACCGCGGCCGGCCCGCTGGAAGCTGTCGCCGTGGGCCGTCGCCACCTATCTGCTCGGCGGCACGCTGCCGGACGGCACGGTGATCACACCGAAGTACGTGGGCCCGCGCCGCATCGTCGAGGTCGCCGTCACCACCCTCGCCACCGACCGCGCCCTGCTCCTGCTCGGCGTGCCCGGCACCGCCAAGACCTGGGTGTCCGAGCACCTGGCCGCGGCGGTCAGCGGCGACTCCACGCTGCTGGTGCAGGGCACGGCGGGCACACCGGAGGAGGCGATCAGGTACGGCTGGAACTACGCGCAGCTGCTCGCGCACGGCCCCAGCCGCGACGCCCTCGTACCCAGCCCGGTCATGCGGGCCATGGCGGAGGGCATGACCGCGCGCGTCGAGGAGCTGACCCGTATCCCGGCGGACGTGCAGGACACGCTCATCACCATCCTGTCGGAGAAGACACTGCCGATACCGGAGCTGGGGCAGGAGGTGCAGGCCGTCCGCGGCTTCAATCTCATCGCCACGGCCAACGACCGCGACCGCGGGGTCAACGACCTGTCCAGCGCGCTGCGCCGCCGCTTCAACACGGTCGTGCTGCCGCTGCCGGAGAGCGTGGAGGCCGAGGTCGACATCGTCTCGCGGCGCGTCGACCAGATCGGCCGCTCCCTCGACCTGCCGGCCACGCCCGACGGCATCGACGAGATCCGCCGCGTCGTGACCGTCTTCCGGGAACTGCGCGACGGGGCCACCTCCGACGGCCGTACGAAGCTGAAGTCGCCGAGCGGCACCTTGTCGACGGCGGAGGCGATCTCCGTCGTCACCAGCGGACTCGCGCTGGCCGCCCACTTCGGGGACGGGGTGCTGCGGGCCGGCGACGTGGCCGCGGGAATCCTGGGCGCGGTGGTCCGGGATCCGGCGGCCGACCGGGTCATCTGGCAGGAGTACCTGGAGGCGGTGGTCCGCGAGCGCGACGGCTGGAAGGACTTCTACCGGGCCTGCCGGGAGGTGAGCGCGTGAACGGCACCGGACGGGCACGCGACGACTCGTCATGGACCCGCGGGCGAAGGGGCACGGGATGACCGACACCGACGCGACCGGGGGCAAGCCGCCCGCCGCGGGGCCATGGCTTCTCGGGGTTCGGCATCACGGGCCTGGTTCGGCGCGTGCCGTGCGGGCGGCGCTGGACGCGGCCGGCCCGCGGGTCGTGTTGATCGAGGGCCCGCCCGAGGCCGACGCGCTGATCCCGCTGGCCGCCGACGAGGACATGCGGCCGCCGGTCGCCCTCCTCGCCCATGCCGTGGACGAGCCCGGCCGGTCGGCGTTCTGGCCGCTGGCCGAGTTCTCCCCGGAGTGGGTCGCGATCCGGTGGGCCCTGGAGCACGGCGTCCCGGCCCGCTTCATCGACCTGCCGGCCACGCACACGCTGGCGTGGAGAGGGGACGACGAGAAGGGCTCCGACAGCTCTGCCGGCGAGGAAGCCGAGCCGCCGAACGGAGACCAGCAGCGTGCCGCCGACGTCGATGTCCGTGTCGATCCGCTCGCCGTGCTCGCCGGGACCGCCGGTTACGACGATCCCGAGCGGTGGTGGGAGGACGTGGTCGAACACCAAGAGGCGGGGGAGAGGGACGCGTTCGCGCCCTTCGCCGCGATCGAGGAGGCCATGGAGGCGCTGCGGGAGGCGTACGGCAGCGGGGGCCACGACCGGGATCTCGTACGGGAGGCGTACATGCGGCTCCAGATGCGGGCCGCACAGAGGGAGTTCGGGGACGGCGTGGCCGTCGTCTGCGGGGCCTGGCACGTGCCCGCGCTGCGGAGGAAGGCCGCCGTCGCCGCCGACCGGGAGCTGCTGAAGGGGCTGCCGAAGGTCAAGGCGGAGATGACGTGGGTGCCGTGGACGTACCGCCGTCTGGCCCGGGCCAGTGGGTACGGGGCGGGTATCGACTCGCCCGGCTGGTACGGGCACCTGTTCGCCGCGCCGGACCGACCCGTCGAGCGGTGGCTGACCAGGGTGGCGGGGCTGTTGCGTGAGGAGGACCGGATCGTCTCCTCGGCGCATGTCATCGAGGCGGTGCGGCTGGCCGGGACACTCGCCGCGGTGCGGGGCCGTCCGCTGCCCGGGCTGAGCGAGACGACCGACGCCGTGCGGGCGGTGATGTGCGAGGGCTCCGACGTGCCGCTGGCGCTGGTGCGCGACCGGCTGGTCGTGGGCGACGTGCTGGGGGAGGTGCCCGCGACGGCGCCCGCGGTGCCGTTGCAGCGGGACCTGGACCGTGCGCAGCGCCGGTTGCGGCTCAGACCGGAGGCGCTCGAGCGGGAGTTGGAGCTCGACCTGCGCAAGGAGACCGACGCCGGGCGCAGTCGGCTGCTGCATCGACTCCGGCTGCTGGGCGTCGACTGGGGAGAGCCGGCCGTCTCGCGGGGCAGTACGGGCACGTTCCGGGAGACGTGGCGGCTGCGCTGGGAGCCCGAGCTGTCCGTGCGGGTCGCCGAGGCCGGGGTGTGGGGGACGACCGTCCTCTCCGCCGCGACCGCCAAGGCGGAGGCGGACGCCGTCACCGCGCCGGGCCTCGTCGACGTCACCACGCTCGCCGAGCGCTGCCTGCTCGCCGAACTGCCGGACGCGCTCCCTGCGGTGATGCAGGTGCTCGCCGATCGAGCCGCCCTCGACGCGGACGTCGGCCACCTCGCCCAGGCCCTGCCCGCCCTGGTGCGCTCCCTGCGCTACGGCGACGTGCGAGGCACTGACACAGGGGCGCTCGCGGAGGTCGCCGCGGGACTCGCCGAGCGGGTCTTCGTCGGACTGCCTCCGGCCTGTGCCTCGCTGGACGCGGACGCGGCCGAGGAGATGCGCCGCCATGTGGACGCGGTGCACGCGGCGGTGGGGCTGCTCGGCGACGCTCCCACGCCGGTCCACGACGACCTGCGCGGACGCTGGCGTGCGGTGCTGCGGGCGCTGTCCGCCAGGGACACGGTGCCCGGCGTCATCCGTGGGCGGGCCGTGCGCATCCTGCTGGACGACGGGGAGCTGGCACAGGACGAGGCGGCACGGCTCATGGGGCTCGCCCTGTCGCCGGGCACCCCGCCGGGGGACGCGGCGGCGTGGATCGAGGGCTTCGTCGGGGGCGGCTCCGGGGGCGGGATGCTGCTCGTGCACGACGAGCGGCTGCTGGGCCTGGTCGACGCCTGGCTGACGGGGGTCCCGGCGGAGGCGTTCACGGACGTGCTGCCACTGCTGCGGCGGACGTTCTCGGCGTACGAGCCGGGGGTGCGCAGAACACTCGGCGAACTCGTGCGGCGCGGGCCCGGAGAGCGGGGGAGCGCCGTGGGGGCCGGGACCGGGATACCCGGCTTCGCCGCCGGCCTCGACATCGGGCGGGCGCAGGCCGTGGTGTCGGTGGTGCGGCTGCTGCTGGGCCTGGACGGGGCGGAAGAGGAAGCCGACCACGACAACAACCTTGCGGGGGTGGCGGTATGACGACCGACGGAATGAGAAGGCCGCGCAAGAGGGGCGATGCGGTGAACGCCGTCAGAGAGGAGCAGAGGCGCCGAGCGGAACACCGTCCGACGACGACCGTGCCGGTGATCCCGCTCTGGGAAAGGCCTCGTGCGGGGGCGCGCGGATGACGAGCGAGGTGACGGAACCGGCGCAGGAGCGGTTGCGGCGCTGGCGGCTCGTGCTCGGTGGCGACGCGGCGGACGGTACCGGATGCGCGCTCTCCGGGCAGGACGCCGCTATGGACGGGGCGCTGTCCGCGCTCTACGGGAAGGGGGACAAACCGCGGACGGGACGGGACCGTTCGGCGGGGCTCGGGGCGTCGGCGCCGGCCGTGGCGCGGTGGCTCGGGGACATCCGGACGTACTTCCCCTCCTCCGTCGTGCAGGTCATGCAGCGCGACGCCATCGACCGGCTCGGGCTGTCCACACTCCTCCTCGAGCCGGAGATGCTGGAGGCGGTGGAGGCCGACGTGCACCTCGTCGGCACACTGCTCTCCCTCAACAAGGCGATGCCGGAGACGACGAAGGAGACGGCACGGGCCGTCGTGCGCAAGGTCGTCGAGGACCTGGAGAAGCGGCTCGCCACCCGCACCCGGGCCACCCTCACCGGCGCCCTCGACCGCAGCGCGCGCGTCAACCGGCCCCGCCACCACGACATCGACTGGAACCGCACGATCGCGGCCAACCTCAAGCACTACCTGCCCGAGTACCGAACGATCGTGCCGGAACGGCTGGTCGGGTACGGGCGGGCGTCCCAGTCCATGAAGAAGGAGGTCGTCCTCTGTATAGATCAGTCGGGATCGATGGCGGCATCGGTCGTCTACGCGTCCGTGTTCGGAGCGGTGCTGTCGTCCATGCGGACGATCTCCACGCGACTCGTCGTCTTCGACACCGCGGTCGTTGACCTCACCGACCAGCTCGACGACCCCGTCGACGTCCTCTTCGGGACACAGCTCGGCGGCGGTACGGACATCAACCGCGCCCTCGCGTACTGCCAGTCGCAGATCACCCGGCCCGCGGAGACGATCGTCGTGCTGATCAGCGACCTCTACGAAGGGGGGATACGGAACGAGATGCTCAAGCGGGTCTCCGCGATGAAGGCGTCGGGGGTGCAGTTCGTGACGCTGCTCGCGCTGTCCGACGAGGGGGCGCCCGCCTACGACCGGGAGCACGCGGCCGCGCTCGCGGCACTGGGCGCACCGGCCTTCGCCTGCACGCCGGACCTGTTTCCGGAGGTGATGGCGGCGGCGATCGAGAAGCGCCCGCTGCCGATACCGGAGACCGCGTGACGACTGGGAACCCGGGCGGTTCGGTGGCGATTTGTCGACCCGGTGACGACCGGATACCGCCAGCAAAACGGACATGACTACCCATCGGTAACGGAGGGCTTGCGCAACCTCCCGATCCCCGTGCGAGGATCGACATCTCGTCGATCCCAAGTCCGTTCCGCCGCACGGGAGGACCCTTCCCCTCTTGACCTGGCCAGCAGCACTGTCCTGTGCCGCCCTGCGCGTGCTGCGCACGGCGGCCGGGCGCCGTGCGCTCCAAGTGGTGCTGCTGGTGGGCGGGTTGTTCGCACTCGGCTTCCTCTGCGGGGAGCAGGCGCATGCGGCGGAGGGCGTGCCGACCGTGACCTCGACGGGGGTCGTGCCCACCGCTTCGGCGGAGGAGGTGCGGTCGTCGGTGAGGGGCGGGATCGAGCGGCTGGTGGATGCCCCGACCGGGTCCACCTCGCCGCGGTCCCGCACGGCGTCCCCTCCCCGGCCGACGGCTCCGGCGAACGACAGGGCCGAGGAACGGCACAGCGGTTCGAGCACTGGGCCCGTGCACTCCTCCAGCGGCCAGGTCCTCCGCCCGGTCACCGGTCAGGTGGTCCGTTCCGTGGACGATCGTGTGCTGCGGCGGGTCGGTGACGCGGTGGAACGGGTGACCGGGGGACTGACACAGGTTCAGGTGGAGCTGCCGGCGCTTCCTGTACTGCCGAGCCTGCCCGGCCTTCCGCCGCTGCCCGCCCTGCCGTCGCTTCCGGGCCAGATCCCGCCTGCGCCGGTAGCCGCCGCGCCGCCATCGGCGGCGCACGCTTCGCCGTCCGACGGGGCCCACTCCCACCGTCCTGTCGACGCACCGGTGGACATCACGTACGGGCCGAGCCCCGGCATCGCGACGGCGGCCGTGTCGGCGCAAGCCGGTGGCCACCGCACCACACAGCCCGGCCAGGCACCCGCCCACCGGGCCCCCTCCCACGACTTCAACGGCGTTCTGGGCTCCCAGTCCGCACTGGACGGCGGTGCGTCGCGGCACAGTGACGCGCACGCCGTCACGTCGAACCACCAGGTGCCGCTGCGAAGCGTCCGCGGCACGGCTGCGTGTGCCCATGCGGCCGGGGCCCGGGACAGGTACCGGGACATCCCCGTCTTCCCCGCCTAGGGCAGGCCGTCCCCCCGCCGTAGACCTGCCGCGCGGGGGCGGAACAGGTCTGCCCGCCCGTCCGGACCCCCTCCGATCTCCGGACGGAAGCAGGTGCCCCTTCCCGGTCCGCTGGTCCCCAGCCCTCGGACCTCGACCGGATCCGGCGCCGCCATGTCCCCAGTCCCAGGTGCGAGACCCGAGCCGATGGCCACCGATCTCATCGATCTCCCCGGCCCGGCCGCTGATCTCGTGCTTCCGACGCCCGGATCCTCAACGCTCCCGGCGTCTCGGAACCCCTAAGGATCTGACGCACGTGAACAAGAACATCCGTCGCTCCATCGTCATCGCCGCCGGAGTGACCGGCGCATGGGCGCTCGGCTCCACAGTCGCCAGCGCCGACGAACTGCCCGCCTCATCCCTGTCCGTCTCGGACCCGACCGGCGACGCCGACGGCACCGCCGGTGCGCTGACGGACACGGTCGACGGCGTCGTCTCCGGCGTCCAGGACACCGTCTCCGGCGTCACCGGCGGTACGACCGTCGACGGCGCGGCCTCGACGGTCGAGGACACGGCCGGGAAGGCGACGTCGACGGCCACCGGCACCGCGGCGAAGGCCAAGCAGAAGTCCGCCCCCACCGCCGACCAGGGGCGCCGCTACGTCGACGCCAAGGTGCGGGGCGCGCAGGCCATCAAGGGCGCCCAGGCCGCCCGTGCCGCGCAGGCCAAGGCCACGACGGTCCAGGAAAAGGCGGCCGACGTGGTGTCCGACACCACCCCCACCACCCCCCAGCACGGCATCGACTACCTCTTCGGCCCTCTCTCCGCCTTCGCCCCCGAGCTGGAGGAGGCGCTGGCCGCCGCCCAGACGAAGCTCGCGGGTGCCCAGTCGGCGGCCCGTACGCAGGCGCAGGGCGTCGACGGGGTCGTACGGACGAAGGCGCGGCAGACGGTCGCGGGCGCGGGCCGTACCGCGGCGGGCGCGAACGGTACCGCACAGGCCGCGGTGACCGGCGCGCAGGCCCGCACGGCCGGCGCGACCACGCTCGCCGAGGCCACCGCGGCCACCGCGACGACCGCCGCCAAGGCCACCGTCTCCGCCGTCCCCGGTCACGTCACCGGCACGGCCGACGGCGTCAAGCAGCATGTCGTCGGCACGGTCACGAGCGTCCCCGGGACGGTCACGCCGGTCGTCGGGCAGACGGCGGCAGCGGCCGTGCCGCCCGTGGCGGCAGCCGCCGTGGACGGGGTCCGGCCGGTCGCAGGCCAGGCGGTGGCGGGCGTGGTGCCGGTCGCCCAGCACGCCGTCGCCGGGGTCGCGCCCGTCGCCACGGACGCGGCGTACGGGGTGGCGCCGGTCGCCTCCGGGGCGGTCGCCGGGGTCACCCCGGTCGCCACCGACGCCGCATTCGGTGTCGCACACACCGCGGGATACGCCGTCGACGCCGCGACCGCCCTGGCGTACGGCGTCGCCGCCGACGTCCGGCCCGTCGCCACCGGTGCGGTGGAGGGCGTGCGCCCGGTCGCCACCGGCGCCGTCTCCGGAGTGCAGGGAGTCGCCGGGGGCGTGGTCTCGGGCGTGCAGCCCGTCGCCGCCGGGGCGGTCGCCGACGTGCGTCCGGTGGCCGACGGGGTCGTCGCCGACGTGCCGCCGTACGCCACCGGCCTGGTCGGCCAGGCCACCGAAGACGCCACCGCCGCCGCACTGCCGCCGGTCGCGTACACCGCCGTGCACGGCGTGATGCCGGTCGCCGGGCAGGCCGTCGCGGACGCGGGCGCCCTGGCGTACGGCGTCGCGGGCGACGTCCAGCCCTTCGCGGGCGGCGTGGCCGGCGACGTGGCGCCGCTGGCGCAGGGCGTGGCCGGTCACGCGGCCGGTCTGGCGTACGGGGTCGCGGGCGACGTCACACCCTTCGCGGGCGGTGTCGTCGGGACCGTCACCGAGACCGTCAGCCCCGTCGTCCAGGGTGTCGCCGGCGGCGCCACGGCGCTGGCCCACGGCGTCGCGGCGGACGTGCAGTCCTTCGCGGGCGGCGTGGCCGGCCAGGTCGACCCCTTCGCGCACGGCGTCGCCGGCCAGGCCGCGCCCTTCGCGCAGGACCTGACCGGCACCGTCCAGGCCACCGCGGGCCCGCTGGCCGGTCACGCAGTCACCGGCATCGCGGGCGTCGGCGAGTCGATCACCCCGGACTACGTCCAGGGCGTGCAGGGTGCCTACGGCAGCACCTACAGCATCTGAATCCGAGGCATCTCACCGCTTCGCCTCACGACCGACCCCGCGGGGCCGAGGGACCCGGACGGCCGAAAGCCGTCGGTCCGTCCGCCCGACACCCCGCGGAAGGGCGGGGTGATCCCCATTGGGGTGGGGATCAACCGCCCAGAGCCCCTGGGCGCGGACCGATGCGTGCCACTTCGGGGCTGCTCAAGGGGCCTCACCGGGTCAACCCCAGCCCGGTGAGGCCCTTCCCCGTATCCGGCCCCGGTACCTCCCCGAGCCTCACAATCGGCACGCCGTGCCAGTGAGCGCGGCATCATGTGACAGGTATCACCGCTCAGGTGTGACCCGCGATTTAGAGGCCCCCCGCAAGCAGCGATAACCTGCGAGACGGACATGCCGCGCGCTCGGACACCGTGTGCGCATCCCTTGTGACACATGCGGTCGTCACGTTGCCCTTCGCGGCACGCCCACGCATCCAACGAACCGCGAGATCACTGATAGGGACGGAAGCGCGTGGACCTGTTCGAGTACCAGGCGAGGGACCTCTTCGCCAAGCACGATGTACCGGTGCTGGCCGGTGAAGTCATCGACACGCCTGAGGCGGCCCGCGCAGCCACCGAGCGCCTCGGTGGCAAGTCCGTCGTGAAGGCTCAGGTGAAGGTCGGTGGCCGTGGCAAGGCCGGCGGCGTCAAGCTGGCCGCGACCCCGGACGAGGCCGTCGCCCGCGCGACGGACATCCTCGGCATGGACATCAAGGGCCACACGGTCCACAAGGTGATGATCGCCGAGACCGCTCCGGAGATCATCGAGGAGTACTACGTCTCCTTCCTCCTCGACCGTGCCAACCGCACCTTCCTCTCCATCGCCTCCGTCGAGGGCGGCATGGAGATCGAGGAGGTGGCGGCCACCCGTCCGGAGGCCGTCGCCAAGACGCCGATCGACGCCAACGAGGGTGTGACCCCCGAGAAGGCCCGCGAGATCGTCGAGGCCGCGAACTTCCCGGCCGAGGTCGCCGACAAGGTCGCGAACGTCCTGGTCACCCTGTGGAAGACCTTCATCGCCGAGGACGCGCTCCTCGTCGAGGTCAACCCGCTGGCCAAGGTCGCCTCCGGTGAGGTCATCGCCCTGGACGGCAAGGTCTCCCTGGACGAGAACGCCGAGTTCCGTCAGCCGGAGCACGAGGCCCTCCAGGACAAGGAGTCGGCCAACCCGCTCGAGGCAGCCGCCAAGGCGAAGAACCTCAACTACGTCAAGCTCGACGGTGAGGTCGGCATCATCGGCAACGGCGCGGGTCTCGTCATGAGCACCCTGGACGTCGTCGCGTACGCCGGTGAGGCGCACGGTGGCGTGAAGCCCGCCAACTTCCTCGACATCGGCGGTGGCGCCTCCGCGGCCGTCATGGCGAACGGCCTGGAGATCATCCTCGGCGACCCGGACGTCAAGTCCGTGTTCGTCAACGTCTTCGGCGGCATCACCGCGTGCGACGAGGTCGCCAACGGCATCGTCCAGGCGCTGAAGCTCCTGGAGGACCGCGGCGAGGAGGTCACCAAGCCGCTGGTCGTGCGTCTGGACGGCAACAACGCCGAGCTGGGTCGTCAGATCCTCTCCGACGCCAACCACCCGCTCGTGCAGCGCGTGGACACCATGGACGGCGCGGCCGACAAGGCCGCCGAGCTCGCGGCTGCGAAGTAAGGGAAGAGGGACTCAGACAGCCATGGCTATCTTCCTCAACAAGGACTCCAAGGTCATCGTCCAGGGCATGACCGGTGCCACGGGCATGAAGCACACCAAGCTCATGCTGGCCGACGGCACGAACATCGTCGGTGGCGTGAACCCCCGCAAGGCGGGCACGTCGGTCGACATCGACGGCAACGAGATCCCGGTCTTCGGCACGGTCGCCGAGGCGATGGAGAAGACGGGCGCGAACGTATCCGTCCTCTTCGTGCCGCCGGCCTTCGCGAAGGCCGCCGTGGTCGAGGCCATCGACGCCGAGATCCCGCTCGCGGTCGTCATCACCGAGGGCATCGCCGTCCACGACTCGGCCGCGTTCTACGCGTACGCCGTGGCCAAGGGCAACAAGACCCGGATCATCGGCCCGAACTGCCCGGGTCTGATCAGCCCCGGGCAGTCGAACGCCGGCATCATCCCCGGTGACATCACCAAGCCGGGCCGTATCGGCCTGGTCTCGAAGTCCGGCACGCTGACGTACCAGATGATGTACGAGCTGCGTGACATCGGCTTCTCGTCGGCCGTGGGCATCGGCGGTGACCCGGTCATCGGCACCACCCACATCGACGCTCTGGCCGCGTTCGAGGCCGACCCCGACACCGACCTGATCGTGATGATCGGTGAGATCGGTGGCGACGCGGAGGAGCGGGCCGCCGCGTTCATCAAGGAGAACGTGAAGAAGCCGGTCGTCGGCTATGTCGCGGGCTTCACCGCGCCGGAGGGCAAGACCATGGGTCACGCCGGCGCCATCGTCTCCGGTTCGTCCGGCACGGCCGCGGCGAAGAAGGAGGCCCTCGAGGCCGCCGGCGTCAAGGTGGGCAAGACGCCCACCGAGACGGCGAAGCTGGCGCGTGAGCTGCTGGCCGGCTGAGCTGCTTGGCTGAGCGCTTGTGGGCCCGTTCCCTTCGGTGGGGGCGGGCCCGCGGCGTTTTCGCAGTCGTCGCTAGCGCGACTGCGGCACCAGTCTCTCCGGGCCGTGCGCGCCCTCCGACCTCAGCTTCTTGCGTAGCTTCAGTTCCGCGACCGACAGCGGTCCCGGCGCCACCCTCGGCGGCACGCCCTGCACCGCTGCCCCCGGCGGCACCGGCGGCTCGTAATGTGTCGGCGCCGTCAGGAGCGTGAGGGCCGTCGTTCCGATCAGGGCGACCGTGAAGGCGATGGCGGCCCGGGTCCAGAAGCTCGCCCTGCGCTCGCCCTCCGTCCGCACGCTCGTCGGTCCGGCGGCCCGCAGCCGTTCCACGGAGGCCACTTCGATCAGACGGCGGTGGAGTTCCGACGGGTCGGACAGTTGCGGGAGACGCGCGGCTACGGCCTCGCGCGCGTGCAGCACGCGGTTCGCGGCCGCCGGTGTGCTCGCCTGCGTCTCGGCCGCCGTCTCCGGCAGGTCGAGCCCGACCCCGTCGTACAGGAGGAGCGCGCGGCGGTACGACGGCGGCAGTGTCAGGAGTACGTCCATCAGCGCGCGGTCGCTCGCGTCCGCCGGAGGTGGTTCCGGGTGCCGGTAGCGGGGGCGGAAGCGGTGCCAGGGGGCGAGGGCGTACTCGTATGCCGCCGCCCGCACCCAGCCCGCGGGGTCCGGGTCGCGGGCCACCTCGGGCCAGCGCTGCCAGGCGAGTTGGAAGGCCCCCTCGACCGACTCGCGGGCGAGTTCGCGCCGGCCGGTGAGCAGGTAGGTCTGCCGTACGAGGGCGGGGGCGCAGAACGCGTACAGGGCGTCGAAGGCCTGAGCGGGCGTCAGGCAGACGGGGGCGGCCAGTGCGGCCAGCAGCTTCGCGTACGCGTCCCGTCTCCGGCCCCGCGGCGTCGTGCGGCCGGACTCCCACGATCGCACCGTCTCCAGGGTGACGCCCAGCCTTGCCGCCACCTGAGCCTGGGTCAGTGAGCCCGCTTCGCGCAGGCGTCGACGTTCCTCGGGCGGGGGGAGCGGCATGGCATGACTGTGCGTCATGGGTCACCCTTCCGTACGAAAAAGTACATGAACATATATTGGGTGACACTTCGAGGGTTCGCCTGTTGCGTGGAGAAAGTGGGTGTCATTGGGAGCATGACGGCGTGACGCAGATGCCCGACCGCCGACCGCCGTTGCCGCCCCTGCTCGCCCGGACGCGCGGCCCGTCGCCCGGACTGGCCGCGGGACTCCTGGGCGGCGTGGTCGCGGCGGGGCTGGGGCTCGCCTCGTTCGCCGTGCTGGTGATGGTGATGTGGATCAGCTCCCCGTATCCGGACAGTGGACCCGGCGGCGCGCTCCATGTCGCCGCCGCGCTGTGGCTGCTGGCGCACGGGGTGGAGCTGGTCCGCACCGACACGCTTTCCGGCGTCCCCGCTCCGGTGGGCGTCACGCCGTTGCTGCTGGTCGTGCTGCCGGTCTGGCTGGTGCACCGGGCGGCGCGGGACGCGATGGCCGGGGGCGAGCCGGCGGGGGACGCACCGGTGGGGGACGAACCCGCGCAGGACGAACCCGCGGTGGACGGCCGTACGGTGTGGGCGGGCCTCGTTCTCGGTTATCTCGCCGTGGGCGTGGCCGTCACTCTTTATGCGGCGGGCGGCGAGCTGCGGCCGTCGTGGGCGTGGGCGGGCGTGTGCCTCCCCCTGGTCGTCGGGGTGGCGGCGGGGGCGGGGGTGTGGACGGCATGCGGCCGTCCCCGCGACCCCGTGGACAGCGGGGTGGTCGCGCTTCCGGCCCGGGTACGGCGGCCTCTGCTCGGGCAGGACACGCGGGACCGTTCGGTCGCGGCCGCGCGGGCCGCGGGGACGGGGGTCGCGGTGCTCGTCGGGGGCGGGGCGTTGCTGTCGGCGGTGTCGTTGGTGTGGCACGGCGGGGCGGCCCGCGGGTCGTTCCTGCAGCTCACGGAGGGGATGTCGGGCCGTTTCGCGGTCCTGCTGCTGTGTCTGGCGCTGCTGCCGAACGCGGCGGTGTGGGGTGCGGCGTATGCGCTCGGCCCGGGTTTCGCGCTGGGCGCCGGCCATGTGGTGAGCCCCCTGTCGTCCGACCCCGCCCCGCTCCTGCCGCCGTTCCCGTTGCTGGCGGCGGTGCCGGACGCGGGGACCGGTACGCCGCTGAACTGGGCGGCCGGAGCGGTGCCGGTCCTGGCCGGGGTGAGCGTGGGGTGGTTCACGGCGCGGGCGGCGGTCGAGCGGAGCGGAGGGGGCGACGCGGATTCCGCTGTGGTCTGGTCCTGGGGACGGACCGCGGTGGGCGCCGGTTGGGCGGCAGCCCTGTCGGCGGGCGCGCTGGCGGTGCTGGCCGCGTCGGCGGGCGGACCGCTGGGCGTCTCGGCGCTCACCCGCTTCGGGCCGGTGTGGTGGCAGGTGGGTGCGGCGGCACTGGCGTGGATGGTGGCGGTGGCGGTGCCGACGGCATGGGTGGGGCGGGCCTGGCGCTGCCGCGGACGAGGGCTGCGGACGGCCCCGGTCGGGCGCCGCCGGTTCCGGGTGGCCCTCGGCTGGCTTTCCCGGACCGGGGACTCCGCGGACACGAGGACCTCCACGAGCACGAGGACCTCCACGAGCACGAGGACCTCCACGAGTACGAGGACCTCCGCGAGTACGAGGACCTCCGCGAGTACGAGGACCTTCCAGGGCGCGAAGAGCTTCGAGGACGCGAAGAGCTTCGAGGGCACGCAGACCTCAACGTCCCTGGACGCCTCGACCCCTGCCGCGCCGGAAGCCGCACACGTCCCCTACGGCGAGGAGATCACATACGGATACCTCGGCGAAGGCGCCTACCCGCCCTGGCACGAAGCCTCCCGCGAGGCCCGCTGGGCAGCCCTCAAGGAGGTGTCGTCCACTGCGCAGGAACCGGCGGAGCCGCCGGGGTCGCCGGGCACGCCCTGACCGGTGAGCCGTCAGCCCTCGGTCCCCAGGATCCCCCGCAGCTCCTTGGGCAGGAGGTCGCTGCACGCCTGCTTCGCCTCGTTCGTCAGCGCGTCGCTGGTGCACGTGTAGTAGTCCTGGTACACCATCTGCGCGGCGAAGCCCGCGGCGACCAGGGCGATCGCCAGGGACGCCGTGACCAGGCCGCTGATCGCGGCCGTGGTCTGCGGACGGCCGCTGTCGGGGGCAGGGGTGTTCGGGTCCGGGGTGCGGGGCTTGGCGCGCAGGGAGCTGATGCCCCAGTAGAGGGCGAGGGCGCCGAGCAGCAGGGCCACGTAGGGCCAGCTGAAGAGGGCGAAGAAGAACGCCCACATGCCGCTGAGCAGCGCATACCGGGCGCGCCGCTGGGCCGGGTCCGAGGGGTCCCAGCGCAGGTTGCCGGTGCTGGGGGTGCCGCCGGGGCCCTCGGGGCTGCCGCTGCCGGGGCGCTCGCCGAACCCGCCGGGGGAACGGCCGGGCTGACGGTCGCTCCACTGGGTGCCCCAGGGGGATTGGTCGTCGCCCTCGCCCCCTCCGCCGTTCTCACCGGGCGCTCGGTGCCGGGGCTGCCAGGGGCGGTCCGGGGTGCCCTCCGGCGGCGGGGCGAAGGGGTTGTCCTCCTGGACCGGTCCTCCGCTCTCCTGCTCGTCGCCGTTCTTCTTGCCCGAGGGCGCGTCGGGCGGTGAGGTGGGGCGCTCCCGCAGCAGCACGCCGCTGCGCACCCCTCCCGGCGCCGACTGCGGGGGGAGCGTGAGGAGTCGCGGGCTGCGGTCCGGCATCAAGTGAGCGTCTTCCCCTTGGTGGTGACAACTGGTCTGGCTCGATCTGGCTTGGGCTGTCGCTTCGTGAACGCACCGCACACCGACCGCGTTCCCGAGCCTGCTCGTCCCAGACGCTACCTTCCGGCCACGCCCCCGTCCCGTGGGGGCCGCCCCGTGTGCCGGTATCGTTGCTGACGGTCGGCCGGTTCGTAGGCTTCCCCGTATCCGGGGGCGCGAAGCATTCGTACGAACATACAAGCAGGTGCCGTACGGACGCGGTCGACCGCAGACAGACGCTTCCCCCGAGAAAGGGCCCCACCGTGGCCGCCAAGCCCGTGGCCAAGCGCCTCGTCGTGCTGGTCTCCGGATCCGGTACGAACCTGCAGGCGCTCCTCGACGAGATCGCCACCACCGGCGCCGAGGCCTACGGAGCCGAGGTCGTGGCCGTCGGCGCCGACCGTGACGGTATCGAGGGGCTCGCCCGCGCCGAGCGCGCCGGGCTGCCGACCTTCGTGCGGAAGGTGAAGGACTACGACACCCGGGAGGAGTGGGACGCGGCCCTCACCGAGGCCGTCGCCGGGTACGAGCCCGACTTCGTCGTCTCCGCCGGGTTCATGAAGATCGTGGGCAAGGAGTTCCTGGCCCGCTTCGGCGGGCGGTTCGTCAACACCCACCCCGCCCTCCTCCCGAGTTTTCCCGGCGCACACGGCGTTCGCGACGCCCTCGCGTACGGCGCCAAGGTCACCGGCTGCACCGTCCACTTCGTCGACGACGGCGTCGACACCGGGCCGATCATCGCTCAGGGCGTGGTCGAGGTCCGGGACGAGGACGACGAGAGCGCTCTGCACGAGCGCATCAAGGAAGTCGAGCGAAGGCTGCTCGTCGAGGTCGTGGGGCGGCTCGCCCGCCACGGCCATCGCATTGAGGGACGAAAGGTAGTTATCCAGTGACCGCCGAGAGCAACAAGCGGCCGATTCGCCGGGCGCTCGTCAGCGTCTACGACAAGACCGGGCTCGAGGAGCTGGCCCGTGGCCTGAACGAGGCGGGCGTCGAACTCGTCTCCACCGGTTCCACGGCCGCGAGGATCGCCGCGGCCGGCGTCCCCGTCACCAAGGTCGAGGAGCTCACCGGCTTCCCCGAGTGCCTGGACGGCCGCGTCAAGACCCTGCACCCCAAGGTCCACGCCGGCATCCTCGCCGACCTGCGCCTCGAGGACCACCGGCGGCAGCTGCAGGAGCTGGGCGTCGAGCCGTTCGACCTGGTCGTCGTCAACCTGTACCCCTTCCGCGAGACCGTCGCCTCCGGCGCCACCCCCGACGAGTGCGTGGAGCAGATCGACATCGGCGGCCCGTCGATGGTGCGCGCGGCCGCGAAGAACCACCCGTCGGTGGCGGTCGTGACGAGCCCCGCCCGGTACGCCGACGTCCTGGACGCGGTGCGGAGCGGCGGCTTCGACCTGACCACCCGCAAGCGCCTGGCCGCGGAGGCCTTCCAGCACACGGCGGCGTACGACGTGGCGGTGGCGAGCTGGTTCGCATCGTCCTACGCCCCTGTGGACGCCTCTCAGTTCCCGGACTTCCTGGGCGCCACGTGGGACCGCGCGCACACCCTGCGCTACGGCGAGAACCCGCACCAGCCGGCGGCCCTGTACGTATCGGGCACGGGCGGCCTCGCCGAGGCCGAGCAGCTGCACGGCAAAGAGATGTCGTACAACAACTACACGGACACGGACGCCGCCCGCCGTGCCGCGTACGACCACGACGAGCCGGCCGTCGCGATCATCAAGCACGCCAACCCCTGCGGCATCGCGACCGGCGCGGACGTCGCCGAGGCCCACCGCAAGGCGCACGCCTGTGACCCGCTGTCGGCGTTCGGCGGCGTGATCGCGGTCAACCGGCCGGTGTCGAAGGAGATGGCCGAGCAGGTCGCGGAGATCTTCACCGAGGTCATCGTGGCCCCGGACTACGAGGAGGGCGCGCTGGAGGCCCTCACGAAGAAGAAGAACATCCGCGTGCTGAAGGCTCCCGCGGCCCCGTCGAACCCCGTCGAGGTCAAGCCCATCGACGGCGGCGCGCTCCTGCAGGTCACGGACCGCCTCCAGGCGGACGGCGACGACCCGGCCAACTGGACGCTGGCGACGGGTGAGGCGCTGAGCGAGGCCGAACTCGCCGAGCTGGCCTTCGCCTGGAAGGCGTGCCGCGCGGTGAAGTCCAACGCCATCCTCCTCGCCAAGGACGGCGCCTCGGTCGGCGTGGGCATGGGCCAGGTCAACCGCGTCGACTCCGCGAAGCTCGCGGTGGAACGGGCGGGCGCCGAGCGGGCCGCCGGTTCGTACGCCGCGTCGGACGCGTTCTTCCCGTTCCCCGACGGCCTGGAGATCCTGACGGAGGCCGGCGTCAAGGCCGTGGTCCAGCCCGGCGGTTCGGTCCGCGACGAGCTGGTGGTCGAGGCGGCGAAGAAGGCGGGCGTGACGATGTACTTCACGGGGACGCGGCACTTCTTCCACTGACCCCTCAGCCCCTACGACGGATTGCCTCTCCGCCCGTACGCGGTTCGTTCCGCGTACGGGCGGTTGTGAGTGGCGCGGCCCCTACGGCCACCTTGGTAGCTGACGCCGCCCGCGTTGCAGCCGCCGTACGCGGCGGGTGCACCGCCCCTCCGCCGCGGAACCGGACCCGGACGAACCGCTGTTGCCGCCGTTCGTCCCGCCGCCTGTCCTTGTCGTCCTGGGTGCGTCTCCCGTGCCTGACAGCTGCCCGCGTCAGACCGGGGCGACGCACCAGGGCCGTGTCCCCCTCGTGCGGGTGAGACACGGCCCTTGACGGTGAGTGGCGCGAAGACGTCGTCGGACGTCGGCGCCCGCGGTCGTCAAACCACGCTCAGTGCGTGCGGATCACGATCGACGAGCACACCTTGTCGGCGAACGTCTGCTTCTTGGCGTCCCAGGCCGGCCACAGCCAGCCGAGGTAGCAGGGGAGGCTGTCCAGGAAGTGCGCCAGCCGGCGGACGAAGGCCATGCCGACGCCGAGCGGCTGCCCGTCGCTCTCGCGCACCAGGCGGATGCCGAGCGCCTTCTTGCCGGGCGTCTGGCCGGTGCGGCCCTCCTGGATCAGCATCCAGATCGCGACGCCGAGCACGGCGAGGCCGCCGATCAGCGCCAGCACCGGTATCCTCCGCCCGACGATGATCAGGATGTAGGGGACGAGGATGACGAGGCCGTCCACCAGGGTGGCCAGGAAGCGCTGACCCCAGTTCGCGTACGGCGGCTGCCCGCCGTAGCCGGGCTGCTGCGGGTAGCCGTAGCCGGGCTGGCCCTGCTGGGGGTAGGCGTAGCCGGGCTGCTGCCCCGGCTGCGGGTAACCCTGCGGCGGGATGCCCCCCTGCGGTGCCTGCGGGTAGCCGTAGCCGGGCTGGCCCTGCTGGGGGTAGCCGTAGCCGGGCTGCTGCCCCTGCTGCGGGTAGCCGGGCTGGCCCTGCTGCGGGTTCTGCGGCTGGCCGTAGGGGTTGTTGGGCGAGCCGAAACTCATGGCGGATTTCCTCCGTTTGCACATGCGGGGACGATGCGGGCTGCGCGGAGGAACGTCACGAGTTGAAGCGGTTTGCCCCCCGAACACCAACCGCGATACTGCGCCGTTCATCGTTCTTCACCGTGACCGACTTGTCCAGCCGCATTCAGCAATGTTTGTGCAAGTGCAACATCACCGATCATGAACGCACACGACGGCCGCACCCGGATTGGAACCGGGAGGCGGTCATCCGGGAGGATGGGGTCATGACCGCCCAGATTCTCGATGGCAAGGCCACCGCAGCCGCGATCAAGTCCGATCTGACCGCCCGCGTGGCGGCGCTGAAGGAGAAGGGCGTCACGCCCGGACTCGGCACGATCCTCGTCGGGGACGACCCCGGCAGCCAGAAGTACGTCGCCGGCAAGCACCGTGACTGCGCCGAGGTCGGTATCGCCTCCATCCAGCGCGAACTGCCGGGCACGGCAACGCAGGAGGAGATCGAGGCGGTCGTACGCGAGCTGAACGAGGACCCGGCCTGCACCGGCTACATCGTCCAGCTGCCGCTGCCGAAGGGCATCGACGAGAACCGCATCCTCGAGCTGATGGACCCGGGCAAGGACGCCGACGGCCTGCACCCGATGAACCTCGGGCGCCTGGTCCTGAACGAGCCGGCCCCGCTGCCCTGCACCCCGAACGGCGTCCTCACCCTCCTCCGCCGCTACGGCGTGGAGATCAAGGGCGCCGAGGTCGTGGTCGTCGGCCGTGGCGTGACCATCGGGCGTCCGATGCCGCTGCTGCTGACGCGGCGCAGCGAGAACGCGACGGTGACCCAGTGCCACACGGGCACCCGCGACCTGTCGGCGCACCTGAAGCGGGCGGACATCATCATCGCCGCGGCCGGTTCGGCGCACCTGATCCGGGCCGAGGACGTGAAGCCGGGCGCGGCTGTCCTCGACGTCGGCGTCTCGCGCAGCGCCGAGGGCAGGATCGTCGGTGACGTGCACCCGGACGTCGCCGAGGTGGCCGGCTGGATCTCCCCGAACCCGGGCGGTGTCGGCCCGATGACCCGCGCCCAGTTGCTCGTCAACGTGGTCGAGGCGGCGGAGCGCAGTGTCGGCTGACGCGACTCCCCCGGAGGAGAAGACGGACGAGTTCGAGGTACGCGACCCGATCAGCGCGCCCGACGCCGAGGGGCACCCGCGGCGCACGACCCGCCGCTTCCCCCTGTTCACGAGGGACACGGCGCGTCCCGAGGGCGGCGGCCGGGCCGCGTCCGGCGCCGCACCCGCGCCCGCCCGGCAGTGGCCGATGCTCGCCGTGCTGTCCGCGGTGGGGCTCGGCCTGCTGCTGACCGCGTTCGATCTGTTCCGGGTCGGCACGATGGTGGTCGGCGTCGCGCTGCTCGCCGGCGCCGTCATGCGCTGGCTGCTCCCCGGCGTCGGCATGCTCGCCGTACGCTCCCGCTTCACGGACATCGTCACGTACGGCGTGCTCGGCCTGTCGATCGTCCTGCTGGCGATGATGGCGCAGCCGGACCCGTGGCTGCAGATCCCGTTCCTCAAGGACACGCTGCACTTCACGGTGAGCAGCTGATCGACGCCGTACGGCGGCCCGCCCTCTCCCCCGAGCAAGGACGGACCGCCGCCGGGATCCACGCTCCCGCACCATGAAGGGCCTGTTCAACGGCTGTCAGCCTGCTGTGGCATGGAAGTGACCGTTCCGCTACGGTGTCCGCGCCCTGCCGCAGCGGCCGGACCGGGAACCGATTGGCCGTCCCGAGTCGTCACTTGATCGGATCGGATCGGATCGAGTCCGATCGGATCGGGTGAAGTGACCTCGCGCGGAGCGCGAGCAGCGCGGGAACGCCGGAGGTGTGTGATGGGCGGCTGGCAGCCGATCCCGGACGGGCTGCCGCCGGAAGTGCGGCACTTCGTGGAACAGTTGCGGCTCCTGAAGGACCGCACCGGGCTCAGCCTGGCCGCGCTCGGCGCGCGCACCGCGTACAGCAAGTCCTCCTGGCAGCGCTATCTCAACGCGGTACAGCCCCCGCCCCGGCAGGCCGTCGCCGCCCTGTGCCGGGTCGCGGGCCTGGCGGGCCCGGAGGCCGAACGCCTCGTCGTGCGCTGGGAACTGGCCGTCGAGGCCTGGCCCCGCCCGGCGGCAGGGCCGGAGCCGGAGGACGGGGTGGAGGAGTACCAGGACGATCCCACGGTCCCGTGGTGGGAGCGGCTGGAGGAGGAACCGCCGCCACCGCCCCGGCCACCGGCGGGACGGCTCCTGCTGTACGCGGTCGCACTCCTCGCCGGCGTGCTCGTCCTGGCCGTCGTCGGTGCCGTCGCCTTCGGGTGACCAAAGGGCCCGGCGTGTGCCCCTGTGGCGTACGGGGTCACGCATGTGTGTCCGATGTGTCGATGTGTCGACAAGTTCGGGGATACGCGGCAAGTCGGGTCTACATCAGGGCTAATGTGTCCAACCGGGACGGTCCGGGACGTCCCGAAGGTCCGTCAGTGGTCCGTAAGGTGGGGGGCGAGAAGCCGACGGCGCACTGGACCGTGGACCGACCGGCGTGCAACGGTGCATGCCCACAGCCACTCATGCTCCCGTGCGCCCCCATCCCGGGAACCGAGATCCTCAGTGAGTGCATCCCTGTGGGTAGTCAGAACGGGGACTCGGCGAGGGCGTCACACGCGGGGGCACAGCCAGCACGTACCGGGGGGAAGAGGGGGGTTCAATGCCTCGTTGGAGGGCGTTGCCGGATGAACTCGATCCGCAGGTCAGGGAGTTCGCCAGCCAGCTGCGGCGGCTCGTGGACCGCAGTGGGCTGAGCGTCGCGGCGGTGGCCGACCGCACGGGCTACAGCAAGACGTCCTGGGAGCGTTATCTCAACGGCCGGCTGCTCGCACCCAAGGGTGCGATCGTCGCCCTGGCCGAGGTCACCGGCACCAATCCCGTCCATCTGACGACCATGTGGGAGCTGGCCGAGCGGGCCTGGAGCCGTTCGGAGATGCGCCACGACATGACCATGGAGGCGATCCGGATCTCCCAGGCGCGCGCCGCGCTCGGGGAGTTCGGGGCGCCGCCGGCGAACGCCAAGCCGGGCCGGACGGCCCGCAAGGGCGGCAGCGCGACCGTGACGCCCGGCGTCGCGGGCCCGGCGGGCGTGGCGCCGACGGTGCCGTCGCAGCCGACGGCGCCCGAGGGGGACTCCCGTGAGGGGGTCGTTTCCTCCGAGGGTTCCGCCGGCTCCGGCAGCTCGGGCGGCTCCGGTTCCTCGGGAGAGAACTCGTGGAGGGTGGCCGGGTACAAGGGGCCGTCGCCCGTGGGCGGGCGGACGGCGGAAGCGGCCGCCGAGGGCGGGGGGTGGAGCCCCACCACTCCGGCGACACCGCCGACCTCGGCGACTCCGAGTCCCTACGGCGAACCGCCTCAGGGTTCGCGCCCCGGCGGTCCTTCCGGAGGGTCCTCCGGCTCCGGTGGAGGCCGGCGCCGGCTGACGATGTTCCTCGCGGGCGTCGTGGGCGTGCTGGTCGTCATCGGGGCGGTCTTCTTCTTCACCAACAACGGGGGCGCGAAGAAGAACGAGGGCGCCTCCAAGTCTCCTTCGCCGTCCGCCAGCACTCCTGCCGATTTGCCGGCCGGCGTGAAGTGCAGCGGGGCCGGCTGCACCGGCAAGGATGCGGAGAGCATGGGGTGCAGTGGGGATCTGGTGACCACGGCGAAGACGGCGACCGTCGGTACGGCCGTCGTCGAGGTCCGCTACAGCAAGACCTGCGGGGCGGCGTGGGGACGGATCACCCAGGCCGCGCAGGGGGACGCGGTCCAGGTTGCGGTGGGTGCGACCAAACAGACGGGGAGCATCACCGCGGCCGGGGACACCATCGCGTACACCCCGATGGTGGCCGTGAAGGACGCGGGCGAGGCCACGGCGTGCGCGACACTCGCGTCGGGGCAGCAGGGCTGCACGAAGTAGCGGGCTTCGCCTCCGCCGGTGCGGACGTCGCGGGGTCGAAGGGGGCAGCGCTCCTGGGGACGGGACGGGACGGGACGGGTAGGGGCGGCGGGGCGAAACAAAACCCGGCGCCCGCAGGAATACTCCTCCCGATCCCGGGCACGCGACACCTACCCCCACGGGAGTCCGGCAACCCGGTACCCCCACCCGGCGGCCGCCTCAGTCACCCTCTCCCGGACGGGCGGCCGCCGTTTTCATGCCGCCGCCCTGCCTCTGTGGGACGGGCCACACGGACCCGGCCGTCCGGCATCCCGGATGCGCGATAGCCTGACCGCTGGATGGATCTCTTGGTATCAAGAGATCGATCATTTGTACGTCCCACCGGGGCAGGGACGCCCCACCGCCAGCTGTCATACGGAGAACGCCATGACCCGCACTCCCGTGAACGTCACCGTCACCGGCGCGGCCGGCCAGATCGGTTACGCCCTGCTCTTCCGCATCGCCTCCGGCCAGCTGCTCGGCGCGGACGTGCCGGTCAAGCTGCGCCTGCTCGAGATCACCCCCGCGCTCAAGGCCGCCGAGGGCACCGCCATGGAGCTCGACGACTGCGCGTTCCCGCTGCTCCAGGGCATCGACATCAGCGACGACCCGAACGTCGCCTTCGACGGCGCGAACGTCGCCCTCCTCGTCGGCGCCCGCCCCCGCACCAAGGGCATGGAGCGCGGCGACCTCCTCGAGGCCAACGGCGGCATCTTCAAGCCGCAGGGCAAGGCGATCAACGACCACGCGGCGGACGACATCAAGGTCCTCGTCGTCGGCAACCCGGCCAACACCAACGCGCTCATCGCGCAGGCCGCCGCGCCCGACGTACCGGCCGAGCGGTTCACGGCCATGACCCGCCTCGACCACAACCGCGCGCTGACCCAGCTCGCCAAGAAGACCGGCTCGACGGTCGCCGACATCAAGCGGCTCACCATCTGGGGCAACCACTCCGCCACCCAGTACCCCGACATCTTCCACGCCACGGTCGCCGGCAAGAACGCGGCCGAGGTCGTCAACGACGAGAAGTGGCTGGCCGAGGACTTCATCCCGACCGTCGCCAAGCGCGGTGCGGCCATCATCGAGGCCCGCGGCGCCTCTTCCGCCGCCTCCGCCGCCAACGCCGCCATCGACCACGTGTACACGTGGGTGAACGGCACCGCGGACGGCGACTGGGCCTCCATGGGCATCCCGTCGGACGGCTCGTACGGCGTTCCGGAGGGGCTCATCTCCTCCTTCCCGGTGACCACCAAGGACGGCAAGTACGAGATCGTCCAGGGCCTGGAGATCAACGAGTTCTCCCGCGCCCGTATCGACGCCTCCGTCAAGGAGCTCGAGGAGGAGCGCGAGGCGGTCCGCGCGCTCGGCCTCATCTGACGGTTCTGTCACGAGCCTGCACGGGCCCTGTTCCGGTTTCTTCCGGAGCAGGGCCCGTGGCCCGTTTTCGTCCCTATCGTCGAAGCAGTGCCCGGAAAGGGTGATTCAGGGGGTCAGGGATGACTGGCTGGTACGGCTGCAGCTCCGGGTCCGGGGCGGAACACGAGCCGAGCGAGGACAGAGGCCAGGCGGCCTGGGGAGCGGCGGACGGTGCGGGCTCCCCGCCGCCGTGGGCCTCCGCCGAGACACAGGTGGGCGGGGCGCTGCCCCCGACCTGGACGCCACCGCCGTACACGCCCCCGCCCGGACCCCGTCACACCGGCCGCCGCCTGCTGATCACCCTCACCCTCACGGCCGTGCTCGGCGCGGGCGCCGGAGCCGGATTCTGGTACCTCACCCGCGGCACCACCGCCGGGACCGGCACCACCCCGGCGACGAGCGTCAGTGTCACCGCCCCGGCGCCGCAGACCTCTCCCGCCTACCGCCGCGCCCAGGACCCGCTCGGCTACACGCTCGACGTCCCCGCGGACTGGACCCGCAGACAGAAGCAGGGCCGGCTGGCCCCGCTGGTGTACTACGACTCCCCGGGCGACGGCCGCCAACTGCAGATCTTCGCCCTCGCCGAGAAGACCCCGGCCCAGTCCCTGGACCTCGCCGAGAACGACCCCGGCTACGGCTTCTCCCGGCAACCCGGCTACCGCGTCCTCGACCGCCGCTCCGGCGCCACCTGGGCCGAGCTCTCCTACCGCTACGACGACGAGGACATCGGCCCCCGCCAGGTCGTCGACCACCGCTTCCGGGCCGCCGACGGCACTCTCTACGCGATCCGTTCCAGCGGTCCGGCGGCCCTCGCCCCCGAGCTGGTCCGCGCACCGCTCACCACCGTCGTGACCTCCTTCTGCCCGGCGGGCGGTCCGTGTTCGTGACGGTGCGCGGCCGGCGGCCGGCGGTCAGACGGCCGGGCGTGACAGCCGTTTCTCGAACCAGTGGGCGGCGTGGACGTTGTCGTCGTAGCGGGGGATCTCCGTGTATCCGCACGCCCGGTACATCGCCTGCGCCTCGGTGAGCGCCTCGTGCGTGTCCAGGCGTACGGCGTCCAGGCCGCGTGCGACCGCCTCCCGCTCCAGTTCGCCGAGCAGCCGGCGGGCCAGCCCGAGTCGCCGGGCGTCCGGGTGCACCCACACGTGCCGGATCTCGCCCACGCCGGGTTCCGGCCGGCGCAGCGCCCCGCAGCCCACCGGGCGGCCCTCCTCGTATGCGACGAAGAACGCCCCGGCCTCCCCGGACACCTCGTGCGGGCCCACGAGCTCGGACGGCTCGAAGCCCTCGGGGAAACGCTCGTCGATGTCCGCGGCGTACGCGTCCAGACAGGAGCGGGCGTCCACGGAGTCGCCGTCGACGAGGGCGACCGTGATGGCAGCGAGGCGCAACAGGCGCTGGGCGGTGGCCATCGCCCCGGCCAACTGTGTGCGCTGACCCTCGTCGAGCCCTGCGAGCAGACCGGCGGCGAGCTCGTTGGCCCGTCGGTTCTGCTCCTTCAGCTCCACCCGCCCGGCGGGCGTCAGTTCGACCATCCGCAGCCGGTTGTCGCCCGGGTGCACGCTCAGCCGGACCATGCCCTGTGCCTCCAGGGCCTTCGCCATGCGGCTCAAGTAGCCCGCGTCCAGGCCGAGTCGGCCGCGCAGCTCGCGAAGCGAGACGCCGGTCGCGTTGTCTGCGATCTCGAACAGCAGCCGGGCCTCGCCGAGCGGTCGGTCCTGGCCGAGGTAGTGGTCGTCGAGCGCCCCGATCCGGCGCGTGAAGTAGCGGTTGAACCGGCGGAAGGCCGCCACGTGGTCCGTCGACACTGGCTCCATAGTCCTTTGACTTTAGTCAAAGGACTTCCGTGCGTCCATCGTCCGCACTTCGGTCGCCCGTGGATCCGGATCGCCCGTGGTTCCGGACCGCACCGGTCAGGGGCTCGCCGGGACCTTCTGCAGTTCCTCCTGCAGCTTGTTGACGTCCACCGTGTCCTTCGCCTGCGGAGTCTCCGAGGGGACCGGCTCGTCGTAGTCCGTGAAGGCCAGCGTCGTGTTGGCGCCGGCACCCCTCTGGGTGGCCTGGATCAGGCGGTGCGGCGAGTCCGAGGTGACGTAAAGGGTGACGTGCCTGCCGTCCTCGCGGCCGGTGAGCGGGATCACGTCGGTGTCGTCGACCTTCGTCTTGTCGCCCTTCGTCAGCGACGTACCGCGAGCGGTGCCGGTGTCGATGTCCTTCTGGAAGTTGTTCAGATCGCAGGTGTCGGCCAGGCCCTTGAGCATGGCGTCGTTCGTGGAGCCGTGGATGTAGCGGCCCTTGAAGAGCTCGGCGACCGCGGCGCCCTGGTTGCCGGGCACCTGGGACTTCCAGAACGCGGTGTCGGGCTTCATCCACACCTCGTCGCCCTGCTTGATGATCTCGACGCTGCCGCCGTCCGCGCCCATCCGCATCGTGCCGGTGCAGTTGCCCTCGCGGTCCAGGGCCAGATCCATCGACGTCGGCTGCGTCCTGTTCATGTTCACGCCCGCGCTGTGGTCCGTCAGCTTCAGGCGGACCGAATCGGCCTTGAGGAGATTGTCCTTCGCCTGCTTGGCAAGCTCCTGGGCGCTCAGGTCGTCACCGTCGTCGGCCGTGGCGAGGGGGGCGAGAGCGGTAAGGAGCAGGGCGGCCGCACCTGCCGTCACGCAGAGCAGTCGTCTGCGGGCCATGGCGTCACCTCCCTGGTGCGCATACGTCATCAGCGTACGATTCGCCCCATTTGCCCGCATGTTCAGTGACGAGGCGCACTTTCGGCCCGGATCTCGCATGCATCCGGGGGCGAGGGGCAGGCGCTCACGGTCCCCGAGAGTGACACATGTGTGACACAGGGGCGCTGAACAGGAACGGAAGGCAATACCGAGCATGGCCGACAGAACGCAGCAGCGGGCGCGGAAGACCATCCACGCGGGAGGGGAGTGGCGCGAAGCCGTCTCCGGCGCCACGCGCGAGATCCTCGATCCCGCGGACGGCCTTCCGTTCGCGGTGGTCGCCGAGGGTGACGAGAAGGACACGGATCTGGCCGTCGCGGCCGCCCGCGGTGCCTTCGACGGAGGGCAGGGCGACTGGCCCCGCACCCCGGTCGCCGAGCGGGCCAGCCTGCTGCGCCGCGTCGCCGGTCTCCTCGTGCGCGACCGTGAGCGGCTCGGCCTCCTGGAGAGCCGTGACGCGGGCAAGACCTTCGAGGAGGGCCGCGTCGACATCGACTGCGTCGCCGACGCCTTCCGCTACTTCGCCGACCTCGTCGCCGCGGAGGCGCCAGGCCGGGTCGTCGACGCGGGCTCGCCCGACGTCCACAGCGTCGTCGTGCACGAGCCGGTCGGCGTGTGCGCGCTGATCACCCCCTGGAACTACCCCCTCCTCCAGGCCAGTTGGAAGATCGCCCCCGCTCTCGCGGCCGGCAACACCTTCGTGGTCAAGCCGAGTGAGATCACCCCGCTGACGACGATCGCCCTGATCGAGCTGCTGGCCGAGGCCGGTCTCCCCGCCGGCGTCGCCAACCTCGTCACCGGTCCCGGCCACTGCGTCGGTGCCCGCCTCGCCGAGCACCCCGACGTCGACCTGGTCTCCTTCACCGGCGGACCGGTCAGCGGCACCAAGGTCGCCCAAGCGGCCGCCCCGACCGTCAAGAAGGTCGCCCTCGAACTCGGCGGCAAGAACCCGAACGTCGTCTTCGCCGACGCCTGCGCGACGGACGCGGGCTTCGACACGGCCGTCGACCAGGCCCTCAACGCGGCCTTCAGCCACAGCGGCCAGGTCTGCTCGGCGGGCGCACGGCTGATCGTCGAGGAGTCCGTCAAGGAACGCTTCGTGGGCGAACTCGCCGAAAGGGCACGGAGGATCAGGCTCGGACGCGGTACGGCCGACGGCGTCGAGTGCGGCCCTCTCGTCTCCGAGCAGCAGCGCGCCAAGGTCGAGGCGTACGTAGCCTCCGCCCTGGGGGAAGGTGCGGTGCTGCGCTCCGGCGGCAGGCGTCCGGAGCCGTCCGCCGACCGTCCGGCCACCGGCTACTTCTACGAACCGACCGTCCTCGACGACTGCCACCGCGGGATGCGGGTCGTCCGCGAGGAGGTCTTCGGCCCGGTCCTGACGGTGGAGACCTTCCGTACGGAGGACGAGGCCGTGGCGCTGGCCAATGACACCGAGTACGGCCTCGCGGGCGCCGTCTGGACGGCCGACGCGGGCCGGGCCCGGCGCGTGGCCGGGCGGCTGCGGCACGGCACCGTCTGGATCAACGACTTCCACCCCTACCTCCCGCAGGCGGAGTGGGGCGGCTTCGGAAAGAGCGGAGTCGGACGCGAACTGGGGCCCGCCGGGCTCGCCGAGTACCGCGAGACCAAGCACGTCTACCAGAACCTGGCGCCGAGCCCGGTGCGCTGGTTCGCGGGCTGACCCAACGGGTCCCACGGATCACACAGATCACATGGGCCACACGGGCCCCGCCGACCCCCGCCTCTCACGACCCCCACGTCTTCTTCGTCCCCCCACACTGGAGTGAGTACCCCCATGCCCGACCTGCCCGACCACGAGTACGACTACGTCGTCATCGGCGGCGGCACCGCCGGCTCCGTCGTAGCCTCCCGCCTCACCGAGAACCCGGACGTCACCGTCGCCGTCATCGAGGGCGGCCCCAGCGACGTCGGCCGCGACGACGTCCTCACCCTGCGCCGCTGGACGGGCCTGCTCGGCGGCGAGCTCGACTACGACTACCCGACCACCGAGCAGCCGCGCGGGAACTCCCGCATCCGGCACAGCCGCGCCCGCGTCCTCGGCGGCTGTTCCTCCCACAACACGCTGATCGCCTTCAAGCCGCTGCCCTCCGACTGGGACGAGTGGGAGGCGGCCGGGGCGCGGTGCCGATGGAGGCGTACTACGCGCGCCTGCTGAACAACATCGTCCCGGTCGACGAGAAGGACCGGAACGCCGTCGCCCGCGACTTCGTCGACGCGGCTGAGAAGGCGATCGGGGTCCCGCGGATCGAGGGCTTCAACACCAGGCCGTTCACCGAGGGCGTCGGCTTCTTCGACCTGGCCTACCACCCCGAGAACAACAAGCGGTCCAGCGCGTCCGTGGCGTACCTGCACCCGGTCATGGACGAGCGGCCAAACCTCCGCATCTTCCTGGAGACCTGGGCGTACAAGCTCGAGTTGAACGGCACCCGGGCGGAGGGCGTGCACGTCCGTACGAAGAGCGGCGAGGAACACCTCGTAAGGGCCCGGCGCGAGGTCGTCCTGTGCGCGGGCGCCATCGACTCGCCCCGCCTGCTCCTGCACTCCGGCATCGGGCCCAAGACCGACCTGGAAGCCATCGGCATACCCGTCGTGCACCATCTGCCGGGCGTCGGCGAGAACCTGCTCGACCACCCCGAGTCGGTCATCGTCTGGGAGACCCACGGCCCCCTGCCGGAGAACTCCGCGATGGACTCCGACGCGGGCCTGTTCGTGCGCCGCGACCCCGAACAGCCGGGCCCGGACCTGATGTTCCACTTCTACCAGGTGCCCTTCACGGACAACCCGGAGCGACTGGGCTACGAACGGCCGCCGTACGGCGTCTCGATGACCCCGAACATCCCCAAGCCGAGAAGCCGCGGACGGCTGTACCTGACCAGCGCCGACCCGTCCGGCAAACCCGCCCTCGACTTCCGCTACTTCACCGACGAGGACGACTACGACGGCCGCACCCTCGTCGACGGCATCCGCATCGCCCGCGAGATCGCGCGGACCGAGCCGCTGGCCGGGTGGCTCAAGCGGGAGGTGTGCCCGGGGCCGGACGTGACGGACGACGAGGAGCTCGGCGAGTACGCCCGCAAGGTCGCGCACACCGTGTACCACCCGGCGGGCACCTGCCGCATGGGCGCGGCCGACGACGAACTCGCCGTCGTGGACCCCAGACTGAGGATCCGGGGCCTGGAGGGCATCCGCATCGCCGACGCGTCCGTCTTCCCCACCATGACCGCCGTGAACCCGATGATCGGGGTGTTCATGGTCGGGGAGAAGGCCGTGGACCTGATCGGCGGTGAGGCGTGATGACGACGTCCCCCGTGTTCTCCGTCCAGGGCCTGTGGAAGGTCTTCGGCCCGAAGGCGGACCGCGTCCCGGCCGACCCCGAGCTGGCGGCGCTGGATCCCGCCGGCCTCCGGTCCCGCACCGGCTGCACGGCCGCGGTCCGGGACGTCTCGTTCGACGTCGGCAAGGGCGAGGTCTTCGTCGTCATGGGCCTGTCCGGCTCCGGCAAGTCCACGCTGGTGCGCTGCCTGACCCGGCTCGTCGAACCGACGGCCGGCACGATCGCCATCGACGGCGAGGACGTCCGCGCCATGGACCGGGCCCGCCTGCGCGACCTGCGCCGGCACCGCGCCGCGATGGTCTTCCAGCACTTCGGCCTCCTCCCGCACCGCACGGTCCTGGACAACGTGGCGTACGGCCTCGAGATCCAGGGCGTGGGCAAGGCCGAGCGGCGCTCGCGGGCGGCGGACGTCGTCGCCAAGGTCGGCCTGGAGGGCATGGAACAGCGCAGGCCCGGCCAGCTGTCGGGCGGCCAGCGGCAACGGGTGGGCCTGGCCAGGGCGTTGGCGGTGGACCCCGAGGTCCTGCTCTTCGACGAACCGTTCAGCGCGCTCGACCCCCTCATCCGCCGTGACATGCAGGAGGAGGTCATCCGTCTGCACCGCGAGGAGGGCCGCACGATGGTCTTCATCACGCACGACCTGAGCGAGGCGCTGAAACTCGGCGACCGCATCGCGCTGATGCGCGACGGCCGCGTGGTCCAGCTGGGCACCCCGGAGGAGATCGTGGGCTCCCCGGCCGACGACTACGTCCGCGAGTTCGTCCGCGATGTGCCGCGCGAGCAGGTCATGACGGTCCGTACGGCCATGCGGTCGGCCCCTGCGGAGGCCGCGGGCGGCCCGGCGATCGCCCCGGACGCCACGGTGTCGGAGGCGATCGAGGCGGTGGCCCGGGCGGGGGCACCGGCGCGGGTGGTCGATGACGGCAGGTGCGTCGGCATGGTGGACGCGGACGCGCTGTTGGAGCTGGTGGCCGGCACAGCCGCCGTATCTGCGGACAGTCGTGCCGCCGAGGCGGCGCCCGCCCCACAGACGGCGGCACCCCGCAGGCGCGGGCGAGCGCCCCAACTCCCGGGCACCGGCACGGAGGCGGTCTGATGGCAACGGTCACCGCAGCGGCTCCCCGCATCGCACTCCCGGGCATGCTGAAACACCACGCCACCCGCAAGCTCCTCGTACTCGCCCTCGCCGCGGCGATCCTCGTCCCCCTGGCGAACGCCCGCTGGGCAAGCGGAAGTTGGCCCAGCGACCTCACCGTCGACGTCTCCAAGCCCCTCTCCAGGGCCAGCGACTGGATCATCGACAACCGGGACAGCCACCCCCTGTTCCTCTACTTCTTCGGCCACGTCAGCAACGCGGTCGTCCTCTCCGTACGCGCCGTGTACCTGCTCCTCCTCGCCGCGGGCTGGCCCGGCATCACCGCACTCGGAGCCCTGGTCGCCTGGCGCGTGGCCGGAGCGAGACTCGCCCTCGGCACCGCCGCCGCGTTCCTGACCTGTGGCCTCCTCGGCATGTGGATCCCCACCATGCAGACGCTCGCCCTCATGGTCGTCGCGGTCCTGGCGTCCGTCGTCGTGGGCGCCCTCCTCGGCCTGGCCGCCGGCCTCTCCGACCGCCTGGACCGCGCCCTGCGCCCGGTCCTGGACACCATGCAGGTGCTGCCCGCCTTCGCCTACCTCCTCCCCGTCGTCCTGGTCTTCGGCATCGGCGTCCCCGCGGCCGTCCTGGCCACCGTCGTCTACGCCGCCCCGCCCATGGCCCGCCTCACCGCCCTCGGCCTGCGCGGCGCCGACAGGGAGGTCCTGGAGGCGGTCGAGTCGCTCGGCGCCACCGCACGCCAGCGCCTGCTGACCGCCCGCATCCCGCTGGCCCGCAAGGAGCTCCTCCTCGGCGTCAACCAGACGATCATGATGGCGCTGTCCATGGCGGTCATCGCGTCGGTCATCGGCGCGGGCGGCCTCGGCGACCGCGTCTACCAGGCACTGGCCTCGGTCGACGTGGGCGCCGCACTCGCGGCGGGCATCCCGATCGTGCTGCTCGCCGTCGTACTGGACCGGGTGACCGGCGCTGCGGGGGAGGGGCTCGGGGAGGTGCAGGGAAGCCCTCTGCGCCGGGTGTACGTGCTCGCCGCCGTGGCCGCCGTGGCCGCCGCGCTCGCCGGGCGTCTCGCGGGCCGCCTCGACTGGCCGGACGCCTGGACCGTGAACATCGCCGAGCCGGTGAACCGTGCCGTCGACTGGATGACCGCCCATCTCTACTCGGGCGTCCCCTACGTGGGCGGCACCGCCGACTGGGCCGGACACTTCACCACCTGGGTCCTGGACCCGCTCCGGGACGGTCTGCAGTGGCTGCCCTGGTGGTCGGTCCTGCTCGTCGTCGCCGCCCTCGCCTGGCTGATCGGCACCTGGCGCACCGCGCTCACCGCCGTTCTCGCGATGGCCGCGATCGGCGTGCTCGGCGTGTGGCAGCCGTCGCTGGACACCCTCTCGCAGGTGCTCGCCGCCGTCGCCGTGACCCTGGTCCTCGGCTTCGCGACCGGTATCGCGTCCGCCCGCAGCGACCGCTTCGAACGGGCCCTGCGCCCCGTCCTCGACGTGTTCCAGACGATGCCGCAGTTCGTGTACCTGATCCCGGTCGTCGCACTGTTCGGCGTCGGCCGTGCCCCGGCCGTGGCCGCGGCCGTGGTCTACGCCCTGCCCGCCGTGGTCCGCATCACCGCGCAGGGTCTGCGTCAGGTCGACCCGGCGGCCCTGGAGTCGGCCCGCTCGCTCGGCGCCAGCGGCAGCCAGCAGCTGCGCCAGATCCAGCTTCCGCTCGCCCGCCCGGCGTTGCTGCTCGCCGTCAACCAGGGCGTGGTCCTGGTCCTCGCCGTCGTCATCATCGGAGGCCTGGTCGGCGGCGGGGCGCTCGGCTACGAGGTCGTCTTCGGCCTCGCCCAGGGCGACCTGGCGACCGGCCTGGTGGCGGGTGCGGCCATCGTCTGCCTCGGCCTGACGCTCGACCGGGTGACCCAGCCGACCGAACGCCGCGCCAAGAAGGGAGCGTGACATGCGACCTCGTACGACATCCCCGGTGGCCGGAGTCTCCGCGCTCCTGCTGCTGACCGGCTGCGGAGCCGCCGACATGACCAGGCAGGCCTCGCCGTTCGCGGGCGCGCGGGGCACGAAGAGCGTGACCCTGTCCGTGCAGTCCTGGGTGGGCGCACAGTCGAACGTGGCTGTTGCCCAATACCTCCTCGAACACGAGCTCGGCTACCACGTCGACACCGTCCAGGTCGACGAGGTCCCCGCCTGGGACGCCCTCAGCCAGGGCCGGGTCGACGCGATCCTGGAGGACTGGGGCCACCCCGACCAGGAGCAGCGGTACGTCGAGGACAAGAAGACGATCGCGCGCGGCGGCGACCTCGGCGTCACCGGGCACATCGGCTGGTTCGTCCCCACGTACTTCGCGAGGCGGCACCCGGACGTCACCGACTGGAAGAACCTCGACAAGTACGCCTCCCGGCTGCGCACCGCGGAGAGCGGCGGCAAGGGCCAGCTCCTGGACGGCTCACCGTCGTACGTCACCAACGACAAGGCGCTGGTGAACAACCTGAAGCTGGACTACCAGGTCGTCTTCGCCGGTTCGGAGGCCGCGCAGATCACACAGATCAGGCAGTTCGCCAAGGAGCGGAAGCCCTTCCTCACCTACTGGTACTCGCCGCAGTGGCTGTTCAGGAAGGTCCCGATGACCGAGGTGAAGCTGCCCCCGTACACGGAGGGCTGCGACGCCGACGCGGCCAAGGTCGCCTGCGCCTACCCGCACACCCCCCTGCAGAAGTACCTCAATGCGGACTTCGCACGAGGCGGCGGCAGGGCGGCCGCGTTCCTGAAGAAGTTCAAGTGGACGACGCAGGACCAGGACGACGTCTCCCTGATGATCGCCGACCAGAAGCTGACGCCGGAGGAGGCGGCGAGGAAGTGGGTGGAGGGCCACGAGCCGACGTGGCGGGCGTGGCTGTCCTGACTCCTGATCGAGCCGACGGTACGTGCGAGCGCCGGTCGGGCCGCCTCGGCCCGTCCGGCGTTCGAGGACGAGGCCCCTTCAGGGCCGAAAAGGGGTCTGGGGCGAAGCCCCGGCAGCGGTCACCCCGCCACACCCGCACGATCCACGGCCCCACCGCCGGAGGCGACCGGTGCCTCCCCGAAGCGGGCCAGCGCCAGCGCCCCCGCCACGGCGATCGCGAAGCCGAGCACGGCCGCCCAGGCCAGCCCGTCCCGCGTACGGTCCCCGAGCCACACCACGCCCACCAGCGCCGGCCCGATCGTCTCGCCGATCACCATCCCGGCGGTGGCCGTCGTCACCGAGCCGCGCTGCAGGGCCGAGGTCAGCAGCAGGAACGCGGCCCCGCCGCCCAGCAGCAGCGCGTACGTCGCCGGATTGGCGAGGAGGTCCGAGGGCGCGAGCGAGCCGATCAGCCGCACCGCCACCTCCACCACCCCGAACCCGAAGCCCGCCCCCAGCCCCAGCGCGAGGGCCCGCCCCCGCTCGGGCAGCCGCCCACCGGCCGCCCCCAGCGACAGCACACCGAACGCCGCGGCGAGCATGGCCCACTCCAGCGCGGCCGACCCGCCCGTGTCGCCCTCCGTCCCCGAGGCGAGCCCCAGCAGGGCGAGCCCGGCACACACCACCGCCACCGCACCCCACTCCACCCGGCTCAGCCGAACCTTCAGCAGGCGCGCGGCCACCACCGCCGTCACCGCCAGACTCGAGGCCAGCGCCGCCCCGACGGCGTAGATCGGGATCGACCGCAGCGCGGCGATCTGCAGCAGGAACCCGAGCCCGTCCAGCGCCAGCCCGGCCAGATACCGCCACTGCCGCAACGCCCGCAGCAGCAGCGCCGCATCCCCGCCGGTGCCCGTCGCCGCCGCGGTGCGCGCGGCGATCGCCTGCAACACCGTCGCCGTACCGAAGCAGACCGCCGCGCCGAGCGCGCACACCATTCCAAAGAGCACAAATGGACTGTAGGGGAGCGGCACGGCAGGGGGGCTCATGCGCGCTGTCTCTCACCGATCTCTAGGCTGACCGCCGGAAGATCGCTGTACCGGACATCGGGGGAGACGCGAACATGGCGGAAACACGCAGACGGTTGCGGTCGAGCACGGTCGTGCTCGGCGGGATGGGGGTCGTCGCGGCGGCCCTGACCTCGTGCGGATCCGATCCCGACCGGCGGTGCGTGGACCGCGACAGCTACGGCTCGCTCTACGGCTACAAGGTCGTCGCCGACAAGAACTGCAACTCCGGCACGTCGTCGTCGGCCAAGGGCAGCAGGAAGACCACCACGGGCACGAGCAGGACCGCGGACGCCGCCTGGTACTACGACGCCGACGTCAGCAACGGCTACGCCGACCACGGCACCTTCAGCAGGAGCGAAGCCGTCGACCGCGGCGGCTTCGGCTGCTCGGGCTCGGGCAGCGGCGGCGGCTGACCCACATGGAACGCCGCACCATCGAGCCCCGCCCCGGCTGGCAGCAGACCGTGGAGGAGCAGGGGCTCGTCTACCCGCTCACCCGCTACCCCGACGACTCGCTGCGCCCCTACTGGGACGAGAGCGCCTACTACGTCTTCACCCTCGACGAGGTGGAGGCCCTGGAGGAGGTCGTCGAGGAGCTGCACCGCATGTGCCTGGCGGCGGCGGACCACATCGTCACGGCCGGCCGCTTCGCCGACCTCGGCATCACCGACCCACGCGTGGCGAACGCCGTCGCCGAGGCCTGGCACCGGCGCGCCGAACTCCCGTCCGTCTACGGCCGGTTCGACCTGCGCTACGACGGCAGGAGCCCTGCCAAGCTGCTCGAATACAACGCGGACACCCCGACCTCCCTGGTCGAGGCCGCCTCCCCCCAGTGGTTCTGGATGGAGGAGCGCTTCCCCGGCGCCGACCAGTGGAACTCCCTCCACGAACGCCTCGTCGCCGCCTGGAAGAAACAAGCCGCTCTCCTCCCGCCCGGCAGCCCCCTCTACTTCGCGCACTCCACCGCCGACGAACTCGGCGAGGACCTGATGACGGTCGCCTATCTCAAGGAGACCGCCGAGCAGGCCGGTCTGGACACCGCCTGGATCCCCATGGAGGAGATCGGCTGGGACCGCCTCTCCCGCCGCTTCGTCGACAACCGACTCCGCTTCATCCGCAGCTGCTTCAAGCTCTACCCCTGGGAATGGCTCACCACCGACCGGTTCGCCGGCCACGTCCTCGACACCCTCGACAACGGCGGCGGCACCGGCTCCACCCTGTGGATCGAGCCCGCCTGGAAGATGCTGCTCAGCAACAAGGCCCTGCTGGCCATCCTCTGGGAGCTGTACCCCGACCACCCGAACCTCCTCCCCGCCCATCTCGACGGCCCCCGCGAACTGGCCGCGACGACGGGCTACGTCACCAAGCCCCTGCTGGGCCGCGAGGGCGCGGGCGTCACGGTCCACGAACCGGGCGCGGACCCGGTGATACGCGACGAACCCTGCTGCTACCAGGAGTTGGCGCCCCTGCCCGACTTCGACGCCAACCACGTCGTCCTCGGCGCCTGGGTCGTCGAGGACGAGTCCGCGGGCCTGGGCATCCGCGAGTCCTCCGGCCTGGTCACGGACGAGTACGCCCGCTTCCTGCCGCACCTGATCCTCTAGAGGCCCCGTCGGCGGGTCAGGTGCCCAGCACGGCACGCAGCTGAGCGATCCCCCAGTCCAGGTCCTCCTTGGAGATCACGAGGGGCGGCGCGATCCGGATCGTCGGACCCCGGGTGTCCTTGACCAGCACCCCACGGTCCATCAGCTTCTCGGACACGTCCCGCCCCGTACCGAACCGCCGAGGGAAGTCGACACCCGCCCACAGCCCGCGCCCGCGCACCTCCGTCACCCGCCCGGTGTCGGCCAGCGCCCGCAACTCCCGGTGCAGATGCTCGCCGAGCTCCGCTGCCCTGGCCTGGTACTCGCCCGACCGCAGCATCGCGATCACCTCCAGCGCCACCGCACAGGCCAGCGGATTCCCGCCGAACGTCGACCCGTGCTCCCCGGGCCGGAACACCCCCAGCACCTCGGCGCTCGACACCACCGCCGACACCGGCAGGATCCCGCCGCCCAGCGCCTTCCCCAGCACATAGACGTCCGGTACGACGCCCTCGTGCTCGCATGCGAAGGTCCGCCCCGTCCGCCCGAGGCCCGACTGGATCTCGTCGGCGACGAACAAGGCGTTCCGCTCCCGGGTCAGCTCCCGCACCGCGGGCAGATAACCGGGCGGCGGAACGAGCACCCCCGCCTCGCCCTGGATCGGCTCGAGCAGCACGGCCACCGTGTTCTCGGTCAGCGCCGCCCGCATCGCCGTCAGATCCCCGTACGGCACGATCTCGAATCCCGGCGTGTACGGGCCGAAGTCCGCCCGCGCCTCCGGGTCGGTCGAGAAGCTGATGATCGTCGTCGTACGGCCGTGGAAGTTGTTGCCCGCGACCACGATCTTCGCCATCTCCGCGGGCACCCCTTTGACCCGGTACCCCCACTTCCGGGCCGTTTTCACGGCTGTCTCAACCGCCTCCGCACCCGTGTTCATCGGCAGCACCATCTCCATGCCGCACAGCTGGGCGAGCTGCTCGCAGAACGCCGCGAACCGGTCGTGGTGGAAGGCACGCGACGTCAGCGTCACCCGCTCCAACTGGGCCTTCGCCGCCTCGATCAGCCGCCGGTTGCCGTGCCCGAAGTTGAGCGCCGAATAACCGGCCAGCAGATCCAGATAGCGACGCCCCTCCACGTCCGTCATCCAGGCGCCGTCGGCGGAGGCGACGACCACCGGCAGCGGATGGTAGGTGTGCGCGCTGTGTGCGTCGGCGGCGGCGATCAGTGCGTCCGTCGTGCTCACGGGACCTCCCGGGGTGAGGCTGCCCCCCTTTCTTATCGTCGCTCGCATGGTGGACGCGGGAGCTTGGCCGTCCGGCTCGCCCGGTAGGCTGATCGGCGGGCCGTGACTGGCGCGCTAGAGATGGGACGGACCATCGGGGAGCGGCCCGAGTTGGAAGTGTGCCGTGCGCCTGGGCCGAACCGTGTACGCCGAAACGCCCACGTCCGGAGGTCCCTGATGTCCGACAAGCCCGAGCCCCTCTCCACCCAGTCCACCGCCTTTCGTGCCGCCCTCGACGTGATCCGCGCCGTCGAGCCGCGCGTGGCCGACGCCATCGGGCAGGAGGTCGCCGACCAGCGCGAGATGCTCAAGCTGATCGCCTCCGAGAACTACGCCTCGCCGGCCACCTTGCTGGCGATGGGCAACTGGTTCAGCGACAAGTACGCCGAGGGCACCGTCGGCCGCCGCTTCTACGCCGGCTGCCGCAACGTCGACACCGTCGAGTCCCTCGCCGCCGAGCACGCCAAGGAGCTCTTCGGAGCCCGCCACGCCTACGTCCAGCCGCACTCCGGCATCGACGCCAACCTCGTCGCCTTCTGGGCCGTCCTCGCCGCGCGCGTCGAGGCGCCCGCCCTGGAGAAGGCCGGTGTCCGCCAGGTCAACGACCTCTCCGAGGCCGACTGGGCCGAGCTGCGCCGCGCCTTCGGCAACCAGCGCATGCTCGGTATGTCCCTGGACGCCGGCGGCCACCTCACCCACGGCTTCCGCCCGAACATCTCCGGCAAGATGTTCGACCAGCGCTCCTACGGCACCGACCCCGCCACCGGCCTGATCGACTACGAGGCCCTGCGCGCCTCCGCCCGCGAGTTCAAGCCGCTGATCATCGTCGCCGGCTACTCCGCCTACCCCCGTCTGGTGAACTTCCGCATCATGCGCGAGATCGCCGACGAGGTCGGGGCGACCCTGATGGTCGACATGGCCCACTTCGCCGGACTCGTCGCCGGCAAGGTTCTCACCGGCGACTTCGACCCGGTCCCGCACGCCCAGATCGTCACCACCACCACGCACAAGTCGCTGCGCGGCCCGCGCGGCGGCATGGTCCTGTGCGACGACTCCCTCAAGGACCAGGTCGACCGCGGCTGCCCGATGGTCCTCGGCGGCCCCCTCCCGCATGTCATGGCCGCCAAGGCCGTGGCCCTCGCCGAGGCCCGTCAGCCCGACTTCCAGGACTACGCCCAGCGCATCGTCGACAACTCCCGGGCGCTGGCGGACGGCCTGATGCGCCGGGGCGCGACCCTCGTCACCGGCGGCACGGACAACCACCTGAACCTGATCGACGTCGCCTCCTCCTACGGCCTCACCGGCCGCCAGGCCGAGGCCGCCCTGCTCGAATCCGGCATCGTCACCAACCGCAACGCGATCCCGGCCGACCCCAACGGCGCCTGGTACACCTCGGGCATCCGCATCGGCACCCCCGCCCTGACCACCCGCGGCCTGGGCACCGCCGAGATGGACGAGGTCGCCGGCCTCATCGACCGCGTCCTCACCACCACGGAGCCCGGCACCACCTCCAAGGGCACCCCCTCCAAGGCCCAGCACGTCCTCGACGCGAAGATCGCCGACGAGATCTCCCGCCGCGCCACCGACCTCGTGGCGGGCTTCCCGCTCTACCCGGAGATCGACCTCGGCTGACTTCACCGGAGATTCGATCAGGTCTCAGAGATCGATCAGCTCCTGTCGTGGCTCCTCCCGCGGCGGTCCGGCTCCCTGCCGGGCCGCCGCGCGGCGTATCAGGACTGTGCCACCGGCCCCGACCGCGATGCCCAGAGCCAGCCCCGGTATCGCCCACCAGGCCCCGCCGTGCTCGTCGGCCCACTCGGCAGGGGAGGATCCCGGACCGGCGGCCGACCCGGAACCGGACGGCGCGAAGAGCCCCGCCCGCTCCAGCCGCTCGAACGACCCGCGCGGTGCTCGATGCCAGCGGAGGTCGTCGTCGTCCACGGTCGGAGCCGGATCCGTACGCACCCACGGTGTGCCGTCCTCGGTGAGGAACAGCTGGTCCTGCCGCTCGATCGCCACGTCACCGCCCGGCGGGCTGTTGCTCTGCGGCCAGCCGCCGACTCCCGTCAGCCCCCAGACCACGGTGAACCGCACCGGCGGATACCGGCCCTCGACCCAGGCCTCGGGCACCCGCTCCGTCCCGCCGTAGGTCGGCCGGAGCAGCTGCCAGAGGAGCGCGAACTGTTCTCCGGCGCGCACAGCGGTCGTCCGTCCGGTGCCACCCGTCGTCACCAGCGCCAGATCCGGGACGTCCTGGCCGTCCTGTGGCTGTGCGGCCGCATCGGTCGCCGGCGTTCCCCACAGCACCGCCGCCACCACCGGCACCAGCGCGGCACGCCCTACCTTCGACTGTCTGCTGCGGCTGCTCCGGAGTGTCATCCGTGTCCCCTCCAGCCCTTCGGGCTTCATACGTCACGCAACTCCTGCCGCGGTCCGGCCTCCCGCCCGCTCCACCGGTCCGGCGTCATCCGTGCCGCGAACGGCGGCAGGACCAGCGCGAGCACTGCTCCTGCCGCCGCGCCGGGGATCGCCCACCACCAGCCGGTCCACCCGTCGGTGCGGTCGCCGGCCTCCGGTGCAGCGACCCGTACCGTGGCCGAGCCCGAGTCAGGGGTGGCGGCCGTCTCCTCCGACTGCCAGGGAGCCGGGAAGATGCCGCTGTAGCCCTCGCCCGAGGCCTTGGCCGTCATACCGAGCCGCTTCAGCAGTTCGTGCAGCCGGGCGGGGCGTTCGGCGCGGTGCCAATAGCCGTTCGGAGACTCGGAGACGTTGGCCGCCGTGTGGATCCAGACGGCCGGGGCCCCGGACTCGACGACGAAGACCCGGTCCATCCGCCAGGGCGATATGTCATGGATCAGCCATGTGACGTTGATCTGGCCGGCATGGGCCAGATCGGCCTCGGGCGGCAGAGAGCGGGAGCCCGTGCCCGGCTCGCCGAGCAGCTGCCGCAACGCTTCGTACTCCTTGTCGGAGTAGTACAGCGCGGCGGCCTGCCCGCTCCCCGGCGACGTCACCAGCACACTCGTCGGCCCGCCCGCCGAAGCCGACGACGCGCCCCACAACATCAGCGCCAGCGCCGCCGCCAACGCCCCCAGCAGCGCCGCCGATTCCCGAACCCTGCCCCTCCACCTGCGCATCCCATCCCCAACCGGTCGGTCCCGTGTGGCCCGTCCCACGGGCCGCGTGTCACTTCTGGTACACCGCCCGGGCCGCCGGGGTTCCCACCCTCCGTGCACTATTTCGGGGAGTTCTCCGGCACCGCCGAAAGGGATCGCGCGATCTCCAGGGCCCGCCCCTTCGACGCAACCCCCTCCAGCCGCAGCGTCATGCCACCGCCCGCGCTCGCATGGGTCCACAGCAGCGTCGGTCCCGCCGTCCGCTCCTGGCGGGTGAAACGCTCGCCGTGCGCGTCCACCAGCCACAGATCCAGCAGGTGCGGTCGGGAGAACCACAGGGCCGGATGCGGCGCTCCACCGTCCTCCGGTGACTCCGTACTCAGCGAAAGCCACTCCGGCTGCTCGCGCACGGTCTTGGCGAAAAGAGGGTCGAGCCGCGCAGCGAACTCGTCCAGCCGGACCGTGTGCCCGCGCTCGGCCCAGCACAGGCTCACCACGAACCGCCCCTGCGGTTGCGGAGCCACCACCACCGCGTCGGGAACGCCGAGCGCCTCCGGCACCACCGGCTCGAAGCCCGCCCGCCGCTCGGCCTCGGCCAGTGACACCGACCGCACGCAGCCGGGCACCTCGGCGCCGGACGAGGGCACCGCCGAAGGGTCGTACCGCACCTCGACCCCGCCGAAGTCGAACCAGTCCACGACGGCGGCCCGCACCGGAGGTGTGAGCACGAGCACGGCGAGCAGACCGCACAGCGTCGCCGTCAGCGAGCGCCACCGCAGCCGTGCCCAGCGCCGCACCGCCCGCAGCCGATCGAGTGCGCCCCGCGGCTCGGCCACCGGCACGGGCACCTGCTCGGCGAGTATCTGCGCCAGCACCCGCTCGACCATCGTCTCCGGCCCGTCGCCGCCGGCAGCACCGGGCAAGTCCAGCGACCGGCCCAGCGCCCGCAGCTCCTCCGGCAGCCCGGAGCCACGCTCAACCCGGCCGGCGCCCTCACCGCCGTGGACATCCCGCTCGTCACTCATGCTCATCACCCCCTTCCCGCGGCTGGAAATCCGGCAGCAGGCGGCCCAGCTTGCGCAGGGCGCGGTTCAGACGGGACTTCACCGTCCCCCGGGGCCAGCCCAGAGCCTGGGCCGTCTCCGGCTCGTCCATCTCGAGCAGATAGCGGTAGGTGACGACCAGGCGGTGCTCCTCGCTCAGCTTCTCCAGGGCGGCCAGCAGGGCGGTCCGGCGCTCCGTCTCCAGCGTGGCGACCGCGGGGTCCGCCGATTCGGGTATCAGCGGCTCCGCCTCCACGAGGGCCGCTTCGCGGCCGGCGAGCGTGCGCTGCCGTGCGGCCGTCCTCACTGTGTTCCTCGTCTCATTGGCGACGATCGCCAGCAGCCACGGCTTGAACGCCGAGCCGTCCCTGAACCGTCCCAGCGAGCAGTAGGCCTTGACGAAGGCCTGCTGCACCACGTCCTCCGCGTCCGCGCCCGCCCCGAGCGCCGCGGCCGCCCTGAGCGCGATGCCCGTGTGGGCCCGCACCAGCTCCGCGTACGCCTCCGGCTCTCCGGCGCGTACGCGTGCGATCACCGCGGCCTCATCGACGATGCGGCCCCCCTCCCGCGTTCTCACATTCTTGGTACACCGCTCGGACCGGATCGGTTCCCACCCGTGTCACATCTGTTTCCGGCCAGTTCCGGCCAGTTCCGGCCAGTTCCGGACCGGTCCTCCGGACCTGAGAGAATGGGGACATGGCCTCTGACCGACCCCGCGTGCTCTCCGGAATCCAGCCCACCGCAGGCTCGTTCCACCTCGGCAACTACCTGGGCGCCGTCCGCCAGTGGGTGGCCCTGCAGGAGACCCACGACGCGTTCTACATGGTCGTCGACCTGCACGCGATCACGCTTCCGCAGGACCCCGCCGATCTGCGCGCCAACACCCGGCTGGCCGCCGCCCAGCTCCTCGCGGCCGGCCTCGATCCGGAGCGCTGCACGCTCTTCGTCCAGAGCCATGTCCCCGAGCACGCCCAGCTGGCCTGGGTCATGAACTGCCTCACCGGTTTCGGCGAGGCGTCCCGCATGACCCAGTTCAAGGACAAGTCCGCCAAGCAGGGCGCCGACCGCGCGTCCGTCGGCCTGTTCACGTACCCGATCCTGCAGGTCGCGGACATCCTGCTCTACCAGGCCAACGAGGTCCCGGTCGGCGAGGACCAGCGTCAGCACATCGAGCTCACCCGCGACCTCGCCGAGCGCTTCAACGGCCGCTTCGGCCAGACGTTCACGGTTCCGAAGCCGTACATCCTCAAGGAGACGGCGAAGATCTACGACCTGCAGGACCCGACGGTCAAGATGAGCAAGTCGGCGTCGACGCCGAAGGGCCTCATCAACCTCCTCGACGATCCGAAGGCCACCGCCAAGAAGGTCAAGAGCGCGGTCACCGACACCGACACCGTGATCCGCTTCGACGCCGCCGACAAGCCGGGCGTGAGCAATCTGCTCACGATCTATTCGACGCTCACCGGGACGGGTATCACCGAACTGGAGGAGCAGTACGCCGGCAAGGGCTACGGCGCGCTCAAGACGGATCTCGCCGAGGTCATGGTCGAGTTCGTGACGCCCTTCAGGGAGCGGACCCAGCAGTACCTCGACGACCCGGAGACCCTCGACTCGATCCTGGCCAAGGGTGCGGAGAAGGCGCGCTCCGTCGCCGCGGAGACCCTCTCCCAGGCGTACGAAAGGGTGGGCTTCCTGCCCGCCAAACACTGAGCCCGCACCAGAGCGACGCAGCCGTACCACCGCACGCGCTGCACATCACTACGACTGCCCCTGCCCGCAGCACAGCCGTGGCCGTACAGTCGATAGCCGGTGGCCGTCCCAGCGGCCACCCCTGCTTCCACCCGGACGCACCAACAGAACGACAGGAGACGACGTGGGGACCGTAACGATCGGTGTGTCGATCGCGGTCCCGGAGCCTCACGGCAGCCTGCTCCAGGAGCGGCGCGCGGGCTTCGGCGACGCCGCGGCTCACGGCATCCCCACCCACGTGACCCTGTTGCCGCCGACCGAGGTCGACGGCGATGAACTGCCCGCGATCGAGGCGCACCTCACCGAGGTCGCCGCGGCGGGCCGGTCGTTCCTGATGCGGCTGTCCGGCACCGGCACGTTCCGGCCCCTGTCGCCGGTCGTGTACGTGCAGGTCGTCGAGGGTGCGGAAGCCTGCACCTGGCTCCAGAAGCAGGTCCGTGACGCGTCCGGCCCGGTGGCCCGGGAACTGCAGTTCCCCTACCACCCGCACGTCACCGTGGCGCACGGCATCGACGAGGCCGCCATGGACCGCGCCTACGAGGAACTCGCCGACTACGAGGCCCAGTGGTCCTGTACCGGCTTCGCCCTGTACGAGCAGGGCGCCGACGGCGTGTGGCGCAAGCTGCGCGAGTACGCCTTCGGCGGCGGGGCGGTGGTGCCGACGCAGACGGCACGCGTGGACCGCGGCTCCCTGCCGACGCACTAGGGGCCTGTCCGGCGGATCATGCCGCAGACGCGGGGCGTGGCACGCCCTCCCCCCTCTCGGCTTCGCTCGGCGGGAGGTGTCCCCACCGGCGTTGTCGTCGGTTGCCGACTTCCTCACCCTCGGCTTCGCTCGAGCGGGGGGACCCCCATCGCGTCGACGCCCTCCTCCGACTTGCAGCTGGACGCCCCACGCCCCACGCCCGCTCACCTGTGCTGACCAGATGCCCCTGCTTTCCCGCGACTTGATCCGCCGGACAGGCCCTGGTCACAGGCCGCCGGTCACAGGGGCAGCCGCCGGAACACCGCGCGTGGCACATGCCGCAGCGCCGACATGATCACGCGCAGCACGCCCGGCACCCACACCGTCTCCGAGCGCCGCCGCAGGCCCCGTTCGACCGCGGTGGCCACCTCCTCGGGTGTGGTCGCGAGCGGTGCCTCCTCGAGGTCCGCGGTCATCTTCGAGCGGACGAATCCGGGGCGCACGATCATGACGTGCACGCCCGTGCCGTGCAGCGCGTCGCCCAGGCCCTGGGTGAAGACGTCCAGGCCGGCCTTGCTGGAGCCGTAGATGAAGTTGGAGCGGCGGGCCCGTTCACCCGCGACCGAGGACATCACGACCAGCGATCCGTGCCCCTGGTCCTGCAACGCACGGGCGCTGACCAGGCCCGCCGACACCGCCCCCGTGTAGTTGGTCTGTGCGACGCGGACCGCGGACACCGGCTCGCGCTCGTCGCGCGCCTGGTCGCCGAGCACTCCGAATGCGAGCAGCACCATGTCGACGTCCCCCTCGGCGAAGACCTTGCCGAGCACGGTCTCGTGGGACTCGGGGTCGAGCGCGTCGAAAAGGACGGTGTGCACGTGGGCGCCCAGACCGCGCAGGTGCTCCGCGGCCTGTTCCAGGGCGGGCGTCGGGCGGCCCGCGAGCCACACCGTGCGGGTGCGGCGGGCGATCAGGCGGCGCGCGGTGGCCAGCGCGATCTCCGACGTACCGCCGAGGACGAGGAGGGACTGGGGCAGACCGAAGGCGTCCTTCACGACAGCTCCTGGGATCGGGGGATGGTCTGGAGGTTGAGTCGGCGGGCGAGGTCGGACACGAACACGCCGCGCGGGTCCAGCCGCGCGCGCAGCTCGCGGAAGTCGGCGAGCCGTGGATACATCGCGTCGAGCAGTTCGGGCCGCAGGCGGGAGTCCTTGGCCAGGTAGACGCGTCCGCCGGCGGCGGCGACCTCCTCGTCCAGTTCGTCGAGGAGGGAACCGAGGCCCGGCAGCCCGGCCGGGATGTCCAGGGCCAGGGTCCAGCCGGGCACCGGGAAGGACAGCCAGCCCGGGTCGGCGTCCCCGAAGCGTTTGAGGACGGCCAGGAAGGACGGGCACCGGCGCTGGGAGATGCGCCGCACGATGCGGCGCAGGGTGTCCTCCTGGCCGTGCCCGACGACGAACTGGTACTGCACGAAGCCGCCGCTGCCGTAGACGCGGTTCCAGTGCGGAACCCCGTCCAGGGGGTGGAAGAAGGTGGAGATCTTCTGCAGTTGACCGGCACGCGCGCGTGGCGCTCTTCGGTACCAGAGCTCGTTGAACAGGCCCACGGTTCCGCGGTTGAGCAGGCCCTGCGGGAGGAAGGCCGGTGCGGCCGGGAGCCGGGACGGGCGGAAGGACAACGGGGTTCTACGCGCGCGCGTGGGCAGCGCGTCGAGCGGCGCGTGGTCGCCGCGCGTCAGCACCGCGCGGCCCGTCGCCGCGCCGCGCGCCAGCAGGTCGATCCACGCGACCGAGTAGCGGTAGCGGTGGTCGGCGGCGGTCAGGCGGGCCATCAGGTCGTCGAGGTCGGTGGCGCGCTCGGTGTCGACCGACATGAGGGACGTCTCGACCGGCAGGAGCCGGAGCGTCGCCGTCAGGATCACTCCCGTCAGGCCCATGCCGCCCGTCGTCGCGTCGAACAAGGGAGTGTCGCGGCCGACGGTGTGGATCACGCCGTCCGCGGTGAGCAGTTCGAGCGAGAGGACGTGGCGGGAGAAGGAACCCGACCCATGGTGGTTCTTGCCGTGGATGTCCGCCCCGATCGCCCCGCCGACGGTCACATAGCGGGTGCCGGGGGTGACCGGGACGAACCAGCCGAGCGGCAGCAGCACCTCCATCAGCCGGTGCAGGGAGACGCCCGCGTCGCACAGCACGGTGCCGCCCGCGGCGTCGATCACGTGGATGCGGTCCAGGCCCGTCATGTCGAGCACCGCCCCGCCGGCGTTCTGTGCCGCGTCCCCGTACGCCCGCCCGAGCCCCCTGGGGATGCCGCCGCGGGCCCCGCAGTCCCGTACCGCGTCCACGGCCTCCTCGTACGTCCGTGGGCGGATCAGACGGGCTGCGGTGGGGGCGGTGCGGCCCCATCCCGTGACGGAAACGGTGTCGGCGGACATGTCGGCGACCGTATCGCCCTGCTGCGCCACGTTAGTTTCCTAACATCCAATCCCTCCCCGAAATGGGTGATTAATGGGATGTCGCCCAATATTGCCGGAGTTCCTGCGGTGTTGACGTGAACAGTGAGTCCACATGGACGAACTCGACGACATGGACCACCGAATCCTTTCGGCGCTTCGGGCCTGCGGAACCGACCCGCGCGTCGCCGGGGTCGCGCGCGCCCTGTCCTGGGCGGGCGAGCACGGCGCGCTGTGGCTCGCGGCGGGCCTCGCCGGAGCCGCCGTGGACGGCGCACGGCGCGGCGCCTGGTTGCGCGGGACGGCGCTCACTGCGGGCGCGCACCTCGCGAGCATGGGTGTGAAACGGATCGTGCGCCGTCCGCGCCCCACGCATGTCGAGCCTCTGGTGCGCACCGTCGGCCGGCACTCCTTTCCGAGCTCGCACGCCACCTCCGCCGCGGCCGCCGCCGTCGCCTACGGGGCGCTCGGGGCGCGTGTGATCCCGCCGCTCGCTGCCGCGATGTGCCTCTCGCGCCTGGTCGTCGGCGTCCATTACCCCTCGGACGTGGCGGCGGGCGCGGCCCTGGGCGCGCTGACGGCGTGCATGGGAGCGCGTTGGATGACAGGGGGCGTATTCAGCGCGAGAGGAAGCGCATTCAGCGTGACGAGCGCATTCAGCGTGACGGGGAGCGCATTCAGTGCGGCAGGGGGCGCTCATGACTGAGACAGCGCCCCTCACGAAAGGCGCGCGCATCCGGGAAACCGGCCTCCTGGAACAGCGCACGCCTCCGCGACACCCCGCACCACCCCGCCGAAGAGGCGCGCTCCTCGGAGGCCTCCTCAGAACGGCACGCCCCAAGCAATGGGTGAAAAACGTCCTGGTCGTCGCCGCCCCCGCCGCCGCCGGTCAGCTCTTCTCACGCCACGCCCTCACCCAACTGACCCTCGTCTTCGCGCTGTTCACGGCCTGCGCCGCCGCCGTCTACCTGATCAACGACGCCCGCGACGCGGACGCCGACCGCGCCCACCCCACCAAACGGCACCGCCCGGTCGCCGCCGGACAGGTCCCGGTGCCCGTCGCCTACGCCGTCGGAGGCGCACTGGCGGTCCTCGCCCCAGCCGCAGCGGCCTGGCTGACCTCGCCTTTCGTCTCGGCGCTGCTGACCGCGTACGTCGGCATGCAACTGGCGTACTGCGTCAGCCTCAAGCACGTCCTGGTCGTCGACCTCGTCGTCGTCACCACCGGCTTCCTCATGCGGGCGATGGTCGGCGGACTCGCCCTCGGCATCCCGCTGTCACGCTGGTTCCTGATCACCACAGGGTTCGGCGCGCTGTTCATGGTGTCGGCCAAGCGCTACTCCGAAGCGGTCCAGATGGCCGGAAAGGCGGGCGCCACGCGCGCGTTGCTCACCGAATACACCACCGGCTACCTGCGCTTCGTCTGGCAGCTGGCAGCGGGCGTCGCCGTGCTCGGCTACTGCCTGTGGGCCCTTGAGGAGGGTGGCGTCCCGCACACCAGCGTCCTCCCCTGGCGTCAGCTGTCCATGGTCGCGTTCATCCTGGCCGTCCTGCGGTACGCGGTCTTCGCCGACCGCGGCACCGCGGGCGAGCCCGAGGAAGTGGTCCTGCGCGACCGCGCGCTCGCCCTGATCGGCCTGGTGTGGCTGGCGATGTACGGGCTGGCGGTGGCCAATTGGTGACCGCGAGCCGAGCCACCCGGCGCCCCGCCCCGAGCCGGACGGCCCGGCCCAGCCCCCCACGCGCCCGCGAGTTACTCGGCTTCGCCACCGTCGGCCTCCTCGCCTACGCCGCCGACCTGGCGCTGTTCACATACCTCCGCGGCCCGGCCGGCCTCGGCCCGCTCACCGCCAAGGTGCTGTCCTTCGTGGCGGGCTGCTCGGTGGCGTACGCGGGCAACGCGCTCGGCACCTACCGGGGCACGAAACCCCGCGGCCTGCGCCCGTACGCGGTCTTCTTCGCGGTGAACGTCGCCGGCGCCCTCGTCCAGCTCCTCTGCCTCGCCGTCAGCCACTACGGCCTCGGACTCACCTCGCGGCGCGCGGACACCGTCTCCGGTGCCGGAATCGGCATGGCGCTCGCCACTGTCCTGCGGTTCTGGGGTACTCGCACGTTGGTGTTCCGCAGCGAGGGCAGAGTCGGATCATGGACTGGCTGAAGAAGCTCCCCGTCGTCGGGCCGCTGATGGCGCGCCTGACGGCCACGCACGCGTGGCGGTCGTTCGAGCGTCTGGACCGGGTGAAGTGGACGCGGCTGGCGGCCGCGATGACGTTCACCAGCTTCGTCGCGCTCTTCCCGCTGCTGACGGTGGCGGCCGCCATCGCGGCCGCGACGCTCAGCACGAAGCAGCAGGACAAACTGCAGGACAAGATCGCCGAGCAGGTGCCCGGCATCTCCGAGCAGCTCGACATCGCCGGCCTTGCCCAGAACGCCGGCGCGATCGGCCTCATCGCGGGAGCGGTCCTGCTGTTCACCGGCATCGGCTGGGCCGGGTCGATGCGCGAGTGCCTGCGCGCGGTGTGGGAGCTGGAGGACGACGAGGAGAACCCGGTCCTGCGCAAGGCGAAGGACGCGGGCATCCTGGTCGGGCTGGGCGGCGCCGTTCTCGTCACGCTCGCCGCGTCCACGGTCGCCTCCGCGATGGTCGGCTGGATCACCCGGCAGATGGGCATCGACGAGGGCGGCTGGGGCGGAGTACTGCTGCACATCGCCGCGTTCCTCGTCGCCGTACTCGCCGACTTCCTGCTTCTGCTGTACGTCCTCACCCTGCTGCCCGGCGTCGAACCGCAGCGCCGCCGCCTCGTCGTGGCCGCGCTGACCGGCGCGGTCGGTTTTGAACTGCTCAAGCTGCTGCTGAGCGGCTATCTGCAGGGCGTGGCCACGAAGAGCATGTACGGCGCGTTCGGCGTCCCCGTGGCCCTGCTGCTGTGGATCAACTTCACCGCGAAGCTGGTGCTGTTCTGCGCGGCCTGGACGGCGACGCAGAGCAAAGAGGTCGAACTCCTCGAGGAGCCGGAGAAACCGGAGGAACCGGCGGAGCCGGAAAAACCGGCGGAGCCGAAGAAGCCGGAGAAGCCCCGCAGCCCCTCCCTCAGGAACGGCTCCGGCGACGCACCAGATCCGGCAGCGGCCAGCGGCGGTTGACCACGTACGCGCCTGCTGGGAGCAGTACCAGCAGGCCGCCGGTGATCGCCAGCGCGATCCCCATGCCACCGGAGCCGTTCCCGGCCGCGGCGGTCGCGACCGGAGTGGCCGACGCCTTGCCGTTCCCGGTGCCGCCCGCCTGGCCGGGGGAGGGGTTCGCGCCGGGCTGGGCGTCGGCCTGCGCGGCACTCTTCGGCGCGACCAGCTCTCCCACCGGGGTCACCTTCCCGGCCGCCTGGAAACCCCAGTCGAAGAGGGCGGCTGTCTCCTTGTAGACCTCGTTGTGGTCGTTCTTCTCCGGATTCATGACCGTGACGAGCAGCACCTTGCCGTTGCGCTCGGCGACACCGGTGAAGGTGGCTCCGGCGTTGGTGGTGTTGCCGTTCTTGACGCCCGCGATGCCCTGGTACTGGGAGATGTCGTAGTCGCCGGTCAGCAGCCGGTTGGTGTTCTGGATCTCGAAGGTCCCGCGGGTCGACTTGCCCTTCTTGTTCTTCTTCGTCTCGCCCGGGAACTTGGCCCGCACGGTCGAGCAGTACTCCCGGAAGTCCGCCTTCTGCAGCCCGGAGCGGGCGAACAGGGTGAGGTCGTACGCCGACGACACCTGCCCGGAGGCGTCGTAGCCGTCGGGGCTGACCACGTGAGTGTCGAGGGCCTGGAGTTCCTCGGCGTGCTCGTTCATCTCCTTGACGGTGTTGGCGACCCCGCCGTTCATCGCGGACAGCACGTGCACGGCGTCGTTGCCCGAGCGCAGGAAGACACCGAGCCACAGGTCGTGGACCGTGTAGGTCTCGTTCTCCTTTATCCCGACCATGCTGGAGCCGGACCCGATGCCGGCCAGGTCGGAGGGGACGACCTTGTGGGCCGTGGTCCTGGGGAACCTCGGCAGCAACGTGTCGGCGAAGAGCATCTTCAGGGTGCTCGCGGGGGGCAGCCGCCAGTGGGCGTTCTGCGCGGCCAGCACCTCGCCGGACTCGGCGTCCGCGACGATCCACGAGCGGGCCGTGAGGTCCTTCGGCAGCACCGGCGCACCGTTGGACAGAGTGACCTGCGCGCCCGGCTGCCCGAGGCGGGCGCCGCCCACGGTCGACATGTTCGCCGGAGGCGTGGCCGACGGGCTCTTCGAAGCCGAAGCCGAAGCCGAAGCCGAAGCAGAACTCGAAGTCGAAGGAGACGGGCTCGGCGCGGCGACCGCGGCGGGCGCGGTCAGCGTGACGGACGCGAGGGACGCCAGAGACGCCAGGGACGCGGAGGTGACCAGCAGGGTTCGCCTGGCGGTCTTCTTGGGTGCGGGCACGTCGGAGAACGTACCTGCCGCACGCCGCGAAGTCCCACTGGCCTCCCCACCCCGGTCACGGGACCGGACGACGGGCGGCGATACTGGACGCATGAAGCTCAGCCGCCCCGTCTCCTGGTTCCTGCTCGCCTTCGGGGTGTGGAGCTGGGTCATCTGGGTCACTTTCGTCAAAAACCTGATCAAGGACAGCAGTGGGCTCGCTTTCGACGACGGGCATCCCACGGCGTATTTCTGGGTGCACCTGACGCTCGCCGTCGTTTCCTTCGTATTGGGGACGGTCATCGGGGCCATCGGGTTGCGTGGACTGCGCGCATTGCGTCGTACGGCATAGCCGACAAACCAGCCGTCATCATCGACAACGGGGGGACACGACACCGTGGTCATCCTTTTCGTCCTGCTCGCCCTCGGTGTCCTGGTCGCGGGCAACTGGTACCTGTGGCGCCGTCTGTTCCGCGACACGACCCGCGGTCCGGGCTGGGTGCGCCGTACGGGTGTGGTGGTCGTCGCGGGCGGCTGGGCGCTGGCGATCGGTGCGCTCGTCGCCGAACGCACCGGTGCGCCCTTCTGGCTCCAGCGTGTGCTGGCGTGGCCGGGCTTCCTGTGGCTGGCCCTGTCGATATACCTGCTGCTGGTGTTGGTGGCGGGCGAGGTCGTACGACCGCTGCTGCGCCGGTTCCTCGAGCGGCGCGCACAGCGGGTGCCCGTCGCCGCGGCCGTACCGCAGCCCCAGCCGCAGCCGGTACCGGCCGGTGTGCCGCGCGAGGAGCCCGCTGAGCCCGCTGAGATCGCCGAGTCGTCCCGTCCGGTGGCCGCCCCCTCCCGCCGGCTCTTCGTGTCCCGCGTCGTCGCCGGTGCCGCGGCCGCGGCGGCCGTGGGGACGGTCGGCTACGGGACGTACGGCGTCCTGCGCGGCCCGAAGGTGACGCGGGTGACGGTCCCGCTGGCCAAGCTCCCGCGCGCCGCCCACGGTTACCGGATCGCGGTGGTCAGCGACATCCATCTGAGCCCCGTCCTCGGCCGTGGCTTCGCCCAGAAGGTCGTCGACACGATCAACGCCACGCAGCCCGACCTGATCGCGGTCGTCGGCGATCTGGTGGACGGCAGTGTGAAGGACCTGGGCCCGGCGGCGGCCCCGCTGGCACAGCTGACGGCACGTCACGGCAGCTTCTTCGTCACCGGCAACCACGAGTACTTCTCCGGGGCCGAGCAGTGGGTCGAGGAGGTACGACGGCTGGGCCTGAACCCCCTGGAGAACGCCCGCACGCAGCTGCCGCACTTCGACCTGGCCGGCGTCAACGACGTCAGCGGCGAGAGCGAGGGCCAGGGGCCCGACTTCGCCAAGGCACTCGGCGACCGGGACACGGCACGCGCGTGCGTGCTGCTCGCCCACCAGCCCGTGCAGATCCACGAGGCCGTCGAGCACGGTGTCGACCTGCAGCTCTCCGGCCACACCCACGGCGGCCAGCTCTGGCCCGGCAACCTCGTCGCCGCCGCCGCGAACCCGACCGTGGCCGGCCTGGAGCGCTACGGCGACACCCAGCTGTACGTTTCCCGCGGCGCCGGCGCATGGGGCCCGCCGACACGGGTGGGGGCACCCTCGGACATCACGGTGATCGAACTGGCGTCGAAGCAGGCGTGAGGCCTGCGCCGTCGCACGCTTTCATCCGCCGCAGGGGCAAGGAGGAGTACGCCATGGGTGTCGACGTCGTGCTGATGCGGGTCCACCAGCCCGGAACGAGTCGCAGGCGGCGCCGCTCGACCCCGGTCGAGGTCCTCGTCGACCACGGTGACGCCTTCGCCCGCCTCTGCGCAGGGAGCGTGCTGCCCCTGCTGAGCCGGATCGATCCCTACGGATCCCTGCACCTGACATCGGCCCAGATGCCCCAGCTGGCGGACGAACTCGCCGCCCTCCGTACCCGGACCGGCCTGGAGGCGGACCGCGGGACGCTGGATCAGGTCATGGATCTCGCCCGCAGGTGCGCGGGTGACGCGGCGACGGAGCTCCACTTCGAGGGGGACTGATGCCCCTCACTCAGCTGTGAGCACGCTGTGAAACCCGCCCGAAACACCCTTCGGTAAGGTCTTTCCCATCTCCCCGGAATCCCCTTCCTCGGGTGCACCCCCTGTGATTAGGTGAGCCGCGCCACTTAGGGGAGTGGCATATGCGTGGGCGCCTGGGGAGGGCACCGTGCGATCTGTTCGCATGAGGATTCTCGCGACGCTGCTCGTGCTGGCGGCCGCGGGAGTGGGCGGCTGGCAGCTGTTGCCGTCGCACGACGACGACAGGACCATCACGGTCGGTACGACGGACACCGTCACGTCGCTCGACCCGGCCGGCGCCTACGACGCGGGCTCCTGGGCCCTGTTCAGCAACGTCTTCCAGTCCCTGCTGACGTTCGATCCGGGCGGTGCGACCCCGGTCCCGGACGCGGCCAAGAGCTGCGGGTTCATGGGCGGCGGCCTGCGCACGTACCGCTGCGAGCTGCGCGACGACCTGAGGTTCCCCAGCGGCCGCAAAGTCACCGCCAAGGACGTGCAGTTCTCCTTCACCCGCGTCAAGAAGATCAACTCCGATGTCGGTCCGGCGTCCCTGTTCTCCACCCTCGGCTCGGTCGACGCCGACGACATGACCGTGACCTTCCACCTGTCGACGCCGGACGCCACCTTCCCGTTCAAGGTGGCCACCGGCGCCGGCGCGATCGTCGACAGCACGCGCTACCCGAAGGACGCCCTGCGCACCGGAAGCAACGTCGACGGCACCGGACCGTACGAGCTGAGCGCGTATACGAAGGGCAAGAGGGCGGTCCTCACGCCCAACGCGAACTACAAGGGCCCCGTCAAGACCGGCAGCCCCGTCGAACTGCGCTACTACGCCGACGCGGACGCCCTCGACGACGCCTGGCAGCACAAGCAGGTCAAGGTGGCCTCGCGCACACTGCCGCCCAAGGTGCTCGCCGGACTCAACGCGAGCGACCCGGGCCAGCGCGTCTTCGAGGCCAACAGCTCCGAGACCCGCAACCTCTACTTCGACACCCGCAAGGGCTCACCGCTGCACGACGTCGAGGTCCGGCGGGCGATGGCCTGGCTGATCGACCGCGAACAGCTCGCCGCCACCGTCTACGACGGCACCGTCGACCCCCTGTACTCGCTCATCCCGACCGGTATCACCGGCCACACCACGTCGTTCTTCGACAACTACCCCGACCAGAAGCCCGAGAAGGCGCGCAAGCTCCTCGTCCGGGCCGGCGTGAGCATCCCGGTCCGCTTCACCTACGGCTACGGCCTGGGCAGCGGCGCCGCGGCCCAGGAGGCCAAGGAGCTCAAGCGGCAGCTGGAGGCGAGCGGCCTGTTCAAGGTGACGGTCAAGGGATACGAGTGGACCGACTTCCAGAAGCGCTGGGCGAACGGCAAGCTCGACGCGTACGGCGTCGGCTGGGTCGCCGACTACCCCGACCCCGACACCTTCGGCGGCCCGCTCGTCGGCACCGACTCCACCATGAACACCGGCTACAGCAGCAAGACCGTGGACCGGCTGATCCGGGCCAGCCAGGAGCTCGCCGACCGCAGCGAGGTGTCCCAGGACTTCCGCCTGCTGCAGGAGACCGTCGCCGGCGACGTGCCGGTCATCCCGCTCTGGCAGCGCAAGGAGTACGTCGTCACCAGCGACGCGATCGGCGGAGGCCAGTACCTCAACGACGGCAACGGCGTGTTCCGGCTGTGGCGGCTCAGCTGGATCTGACGCGATCACGCCCCGACTTCCGGCCCCGTGACACGGGGCACCCGCCCGGCGCTGCACGATGTGACGGAGGTGTGCGCGGGGTGAGGAGCAGACGTGGTGAGACGCAACTCCTTCCGGCTGCCCCGGCATCCGGCTTCCGTAGGTCTGGCCCGGCGCCGGGTCCGGGAGCACCTGGCCGACTGGGGACACGAGCCGGGTGACACGGCGGTCGACGACGCGGTCCTGCTGGTGTCCGAGCTGACCACCAACGTCGTACGCCATGGTCCCCTCCTGGAGCGCGAGTTCGAGGTCGCGGTGACCGCCCTCGCCGACGGCTCCTGTCTGATCGAGGTGTCGGACGAGGACCGCCGCGAACCTCGTCTGCGGGTCGTGGGGGAGTGGGAAGAGACCGGCCGCGGCCTGCACATCGTGGAGCACACGGCCGCGGCATGGGGCGTGTGGAGCCGGGGCCGGCACGGGAAGACGGTGTGGGCGCTGGTACCGGCCCGCTCCTAGAGCGTACGCGTCCGCCCGCACCGTGCGTTCGTACTCACGACGGTGCGGTCACCCGCGCCGGCAGCGTCACCGTCACCGCCAGTCCCTCACCCGGTGCCGTCCGCACCGCGACCTCGCCGCCGTGCGCCCGCACCACCCCCTGCACGATCGCCATGCCGAGTCCGCTGCCCGCGCCGCCGCCGGCGCGGAAGAAGCGGTCGAAGATGCGTGCCGCGTCCTCGGGGCACAGCCCGGGCCCCTTGTCCTCGACACACACCCGTACGACCCCGTCCTCGCGCGCCACCCCGAGCCGCACCGGCACCTCCGCGGGCGTGTGCGTGCGTACGTTGGCCAGCAGGTTGCCGAGGACCTGCCGCAGCCCGGACTCGTCGGCGCGCACCAGCAGCGCACCGTCGGCGCCGACCGCGATGGGCCGCTCAGGCTGCTGCACACGCAGGTCCTCGGCCGCGTCCCGCACCAGACGGCTCACGTCGACGTTGCGGAAGCGCAGTTCGGGCTGCTGGTCGAGGCGGGCGAGGGTGAGCAGCTCGTCGACCAGGCGCCCCATGCGGTCCGCCTCCGCCATGACGCGTGACCAGACCCGTTTGCGCTCGGCCGGATCGCCGAGCATCCCCTTGTCGTACAGCTGGAGATAGCCGCGTATCGCGGACAGCGGTGTGCGCAGCTCGTGCGAGGCGTCGGCGACGAAGCGGCGCAGCTGGGCCGCGCTGCGCTCGCGCGTGCGGTACGCCGACTCCACCTGGTGGAGCATGGAGTTCAGGGCGAGCCGCAGCTGCTCGACCTCCTGCGTCGGATGGTGGCTGGACGGCACGCGTGCGGTCAGGTCCCCCTCGGCGATCGCCGAGGAGGTCTCCACCATGTCCTCCAGGGGCCGCATCCGGCGGCGCACGCTGAACATCGTCAGGCACGCCAGCACCGCCAACAGGATGGTGCCGACGGCGAGATCGAGCTTGACGGCCTTGCCCATGCCCTCGTGCAGGTCCTCGGTCGAGGTGGCGATCAGCACCACACTGCCGTCGGACAGCCGTGCCCCGATCATCCGGTACGGCTCGCCCTGGACGCGCACGTCCCGAGGCTCCTGGTCCGCGGCCAGCGCGGCCGGATCCTTCGCCGCGGCGGCGACCGCCCGCTGCCGGGGCGTCGGCTGCAGCGAGCCGAGCGGCACCGGCCGGCCCGTGGCGTCGACCGCGACGAACACCGATGCCGGGCTGGGCAGCGAGTCCGCGTCCCCGCCGTTCCCGCCGAACTTGTCCAGCGCGACGCCCAGTTCGCCCAGCGACTCGATCTGCCGCAGTGTGAACCCTGCGTTCTGCAGAGAGGAACGCGATCCGCGCAGCTCGGAGTCCACCTTGTCGAGCAGGTAGTGCCGCGCCGCCATCAGGCTGACCGCGGTGGCGACGACGATCCCGAGGGCGAGCAGCGCCACGTTCGCCAGGGTCAGCTTGGCGCGCAGCGAGTGGATGCCGCGCCTGCCGTGAAACCGCCGCGCCGTCATGCCAGCCCGTACCCGACACCACGCCGGGTCGTGATCACCGGCGGCCCCAGCGCGTCCAGCTTGCGCCGCAGATAGCTGATGTAGGTCTCCACGACCGTCGACTCGGGCGGCATGTGCTCGTACTGCCAGACGTGGCGCAGGAGTTGCTCCTTGGGCACGATCCGGCCGCCGTTGCGCACCAGGAAGCGCAGCAGGGCGTACTCGGTGGGGGTGAGCTCGACCGTGCGGCCCGCGCGGTGCACCGAGTACGTCGACTCGTCCAGCTCCAGATCGCCGTAGCGCAGCGGCGGCCGCTGCGTCAGTACGTCGGCCGCGCGCGTGCGGCGCAGCACGGCGGTGATGCGGGCGACCACCACGTCGATGTCGAACGGCTTGGTGATGTAGTCGTCGCCGAAGCCGAGGGCGCCGACGATCTCGGCCGGGGAGTCCCGTGCGGTGAGGAACACCAGCGCCAGCTCCGGCTGCCGCGCACGAAGTTCGCGGCCGAGCGCGCGGCCGTCGCCGTCCGGGAGCATGACGTCGAGCAGCGCCGCGTCGGGGCGGGTGCGCTCGGCGAGGGTGAGCGCCTCGCGGACCGTGCCCGCCGTCATGACCTCGAAGCGGTGGTAGCGCAGGGCGATCGCGAGGACGTCCGCGATGCTCTCTTCGTCCTCCACGATCAGCACGGTGCCAGGAGCCGTCGTCATGCCCCCAGTATCGGCGGGCCCACTGACAGCCGGGCCGGTTCCGAGCTTTGGAGTTCCTTGAGAGTCATGGGTGTCCCGTGTCCACGCGCGCGTGCCGCCCCCAATGCTGTTGCCCTGGACCTGGGGGACCGACCGAAGACCGACTGAGGAGTGTTGAACGTGGCGGCATTGGCACGGTGGTGCTACCGGCACCGGCTGGTGGTCCTGTTGCTGTGGGTGGGGGCGCTGTTCGGGCTGGGCTTTTCGGCCTCGACGGCGGGCACGGAGTACGCGAACGTGTTCTCCCTCCCCGACACGGACTCCAAGAAGGCGTTCGACCTGATGGAGAAGGCGTTCCCGGACACGTCCGGAGACACCGACACGGTGGTCTGGAAGGTCGACGAGGGCTCGGTGAAGGACCAGGCGGTACGGTCCCGGATCCAGCCCGCGCTCGACGAGATCGCCAAGATGCCCGGAGTCGGCGCGGTGACCGGCCCGTACGCCGGTGACCAGGGCGCGGCGCAGGTCAGCCGCGACGGACAGATCGCGTACGCCCAGATCACCTTCGCCAAGCGGGCGAACGAGGTGCCGAAGGAGCTCGTCGAGGACGTCGTCGACACCGCGCAGGGCGCCGAAAGCGCCGGACTGCAGGTCGAGCTGGGCGGCCAGGCGATCCAGCGTGTGCAGGAACCGCCCACGGGCCTCGCGGAGGTGATCGGGCTCCTCGCGGCGGCGATCGTCCTCTTCCTGGCCTTCGGCTCGCTGTTCGCGATGCTGCTGCCCATCGGCATCGCCGTCTTCGGCGTCGGCACCGGCCTGTTCTCCACCCAGCTGCTCAGCCACACCACGGACATCCCCGACATCGCTCCGCTGCTCGCCTCGCTCATCGGGCTCGGCGTCGGCATCGACTACGCGCTGTTCATCGTCACCCGGCACCGGCGCGGCATCCTCAAGGGCATGACGCCGGAGGAGTCGGCGGTCACCGCCCTCAACACCTCCGGCCGGGCCGTGCTGTTCGCGGGCGGCACCGTGTGCATCGCCCTCGCCGGAATGCTCGTGACGAACCTGCGCTTCCTGGACGGCGTGGTCATCGGCACCTCCCTCACGGTGGTGCTCAGCGTGCTGGCGGCAACGACTCTCCTCCCGGCCCTGCTCGGCTTCCTGGGTCCGCGGGTGCTCAGCCGCCGGCAGCGGCGCCGGCTGGCGGAGAAGGGACCCGAGCCGGAGCGGGCGAGCGGCCTCGCGGCCCGCTGGGCGTCGAACGTGGAGAAGCGCCCCCGCACGATCGCCGCGCTCGCCCTGGTCGTCATGGCCGTCCTGGCCCTCCCCGTGCTGTCCCTCCGCCTGGGCGCCACCGACCAGGGCAACGACGACGCGTCGACCACCACCAGGAAGGCGTACGACCTGCTCGCCGAGGGCTTCGGCCCCGGCTTCAACGGCCCCCTCCAGGTGGTCACCGCGGGCGGCGACACGGCCACGCTGGTCAAGGGTCTCGAGGACACGCCCGGGGTCGCCCGGGTCGCCGCGCTGCCGCCCGCGCAGGGCGTGACAGTGATCCAGGTCGTCCCGACCACGTCACCGCAGTCCGAGGAGACGGACCGGCTGATCGACACGCTGCGGGACGAGGTGATCCCGCAGGCCGGGGCCAAGGCCCACGTCGGCGGAGTCACCGCCGTCTCCAAGGACTTCGCCTCGGTCACGGGCGACCGCCTGCCGCTGTTCGTCGCGACCATCATCGGCCTGGGTTTCCTGCTGCTCCTGATCGCCTTCCGCTCCCTGGTGGTGCCGCTGACCGCCGCGCTGATGAACCTGATCGCCGCGGCCGCCTCCTTCGGCGTCCTCGTTGCGATCTTCCAGTGGGGCTGGGGCCTGGAGCTGATGGGCCTCGGCAAGGAGGGACCGATCAACGCCTTCCTGCCGGTCATCATGCTCTCCCTGCTGTTCGGCCTCTCGATGGACTACCAGGTTTTCCTGGTCAGCCGGATGCACGAGGAGTGGGTGCACACCAAGGACAACGCGCGTGCGGTGCGGGTGGGGCTGGCGGAGACCAGCCGGGTCATCAACAGCGCGGCCCTGATCATGGTCTGTGTGTTCATGGCGTTCGTGCTGAGCGGCGACTCGGGTGCGGCGATGGCGGGCGTCGGACTGGCGGCCGCGGTGGCCCTCGACGCGTTCGTCCTGCGTACGGCTCTGGTGCCGGCCGCGATGTACCTGCTGGGGAAGTCCAACTGGTGGCTGCCGGAATGGCTGGACAAGCGGCTGCCGCATCTGGCGGTGGAACCGAAGGAGGAGGCCGAGGAGTCTGCGGCGGAGGACGGCCCCGCCTCGGCGGTCCACGGGTACATCCGCACGCCCGACGGCGACCCGGTCGAGGGCGCGTCCGTGACGCTGCTGTCCAAGGGCGGCCGTCAGCTGGACCGCGTCACGTCGCTCGCGGACGGTTCGTACATCCTCTCGGTCCCGGCGCCGGGGACGTACCTGCTGGCGGCGACGGCGCCCCATGCCTCCCGTGCGGGCCATGTGGTCGTGACCGACGGCCCGCTGGTGTACGACGTGGAGCTCGCCGAGGGCGAGGTCGACGCGGTGAACTGAGCTACTTCCGGGCTTTCCTGGCGGGGTCCGGCAGGGCGTTCGTCATCCCCGGCAGGAAGTCCGTGAACAGTTCGTGCACCTCGAGGACGAGCGGGCGCAGCACCCGGAAGCGGGCCAGGGAGACGCCGCGCGCGGTGAGCCGGGCACCGCGTTCGGCGAGCCGGTAGCTGCGCTCGCGCCCCTCGGTCCGGTCGAAGATCCAGTACAGGACGAGCCCCATCTGGGACAGCCACATCAACTCCGGCAGTACGTCCCGCAGTTCCTCCGGCACCTTGGTCTTCGTACCCGCCAGCACCTCCCGGTGGACGCCGATGGCCTCCACGCGCGCGTGCTCCGACTCCTGGGAGAAAGGACTGAGCGGGCTGTCCGGGTCGGCGGCGTTCTTGAAGAACTGCACCGCGAACTCGTGGTATGGCGTGGCGACGTCCAGCCACACCCGCAGCACTCCCGCGAGCCGTGCCTCCAGATCGGTCTCCCGGTCCAGGACCTCGCGGACCGCCGCCCGGTGCTCGGCGGCGAGACGGTCGTAGAAGCCCTGGATCAGGTGTTCCTTGCCGGCGAAGTAGTAGTACGCGTTGCCGACGGAGACCCCGGCCTCCTTGGCGATGGTCCGCATGGTCGTCTTGTCGTAGCCCCGCTCCTGGAACAGCCGCATCGCCGTCTCCAGGATCAGGGCGCGGGTCTGCTCGGACTTGGAAGGCGCGGCGCCGTGATCGGGGCTGTCGTTCTTCGGGGGCACGAACAATGAGCCTAACGAGTGCCGCAGGCGCCGCTGTCACAGCCCAGTGGGTGTGGGTCCAGCCCGCGTCCGGGTGGTACGACCACCCGTCGGCCCGCTGGTGGACCCGCTCGTCCCACTGCGCCCCGCGCCACTTCGCGGCGGCCGGCACGGCATCCCGGGCGAGCCTCGCCCCGGCCGGAGTGCTCAGCGCATGGGCGAGCGGCCGGTGCTCACGAAGCGCCCAGAGCGTCACGATCCAGGCGGCAGGACCCCGGTAGACCTGCCCGGAAGTCGCCGACGACGGTGACCTCGTCGAGGGTGGCCCGATGGTCGAGCCCCGGAAACCGGCGCCGGCGTACAGGACGGTGCGCCGGCGGACCGGAACGCGCGAGGCGCCCCGAGTCGCAGCCGTGCTCTCCTGTGATCACTCGCTGCGATGAAGCGACTCCCGATTCCCCCTGGGTACGCTGAGGCGACAGGCGAGACTCCGTCGCATGGGAGCAGTCATGAGCGCCGCATCCGGGAACGGGCTCGACGACGAGCCGGCGTACCGCTGGCCGATCCCGCCCCCCGAGGGCTGGACCGCGGACGACCTCGATCGGATTCCGGGCCTCCCGCCGCACACGGAGTTGATCGACGGGAGTCTCGTCTTCATGAGTCCGCAGACACGGTTCCACAGCCGGACGATGCGTCTGCTGGACAACGCGCTCCTCGAACAGGCGCCGGACCACCTGGACGTCGATCGTGAGATGACGATCAAGCTGGACGAGAAGAACCGCCCGGAGCCGGACCTCGTGGTGTTTCCGGCGGATGCGGTGACCGGTCCTGACCAGACCTGGTACAAGCCCGAGGACATCATCCTCGCCGTCGAAGTCGTCTCCGCCGACTCCCGAGAACGCGACCGCGACATCAAGCCCCGCAAGTACGCGGCAGCCGGTGTGCCGCATTTCTGGCGGGTTGAGCAGGACGACGACAAGGGCCTCCCCGTCGTGTACGTCTACGAACTCGACCCGGCCACGAAGTCCTACGGTCTCACCGGAATCTTCCACGACCGGCTCAAGGTCTCCGTCCCCTTCGACATCGAGATCGACCTGACGGCCGTGAACCGGCGTCCGGGCCGTTCCCCGCACTGAGCCCGAAGAGGCGTGGCTCGCGGCCCCGTTGATGTCAGTGGCCGCTCACGACAAGCGGGAGGCGTAGGAGTCGCCCCTGTACCTCGCCCGTGCGCCGACCAGGCAGCCCCTTGCGGGGCCTGAGGATGCGCGTTCTCATTCGATGGTGAGGACGATGCGGCCGCGGAGCCCGCCGGCTGCCAGGCGTGTGTGCGCCTTCGCGGCCTCCTCCAGCGGATAGGTCTCGGCCACGCGCAGTGCCAGCTCTCCGGAGGCGGCCATGCCGGACAGGGTCGTCAGCACGGAGCCGTCCGCGCCGACCTGCGTCAGCCGTACCCGGATGCCGCGCTCGGCCTCGGGCAGGGCGTCGGGCCGGGTGGTCACGAAGGTGCCGCTGCCCGCGATCGCCCCGATGACGGCCTGCCCGAGCGTGGCCGTGTCCAGAACGGCGTCCACCCCCTCGGGATACAGCGTGCGGACGGCCCCGACCAGGTCCCCGCCGCCGGGTATCCCGTGAAGGCGCGGCTGAGGGCGATCACCGGCTGCCCGGGCTCCCACACCACGGCAGGGCCCACCGCGTCCACGACGCCGGCGATGTCCCGGCCGAGACCGTGGGTGCCGCCCTCCGGCGGAGGCGGGAAGACTCCGTTGCTCCGAGATCCGCATCAAGGTGCAGGCCGCCAACCGCAACCCGGTCGACATGGGGAACTGGGTGTCCGTGACGTCGACAAGCCGGAGCCGGGTATACAGCTGCTCGCATGAGAACAGTCCCTGACCTGGACCTGGTTACGCGTCAGCCGATGGCGACGCGCTTCTGCCAGTAGCTCGCCGGCGCCACGATCTCTGTGCCGGAGCCGGGCAGGACCGTCTTGCCGCCTGCGTAGAACCGTACGGATCCGTCGGACCGTACGGTCCACACGTCGGGGACGCCGTCCCCGTTGGCGTCGGGTGTGCCCATCAGCAGCGGGATGCTGGTGCTGGACCAGCCGGCCGAGCCGTACTCCGTGTCCGCGCCGCCCGAGGAGTTCGCGCCGGAGGCCAGGGAGTTCAGGTCGGTTCCGCCGGAGCTCGCGGCGATGCCCTTGCGCAGCAACAGCCGTGCGGACACGTCGGTGCGGTAGACGATGTCGGCGACGCCGTCGCCGCTGACGTCCAGGACGGTCACCAGGTCGCGGTCCTTCCAGGCGGACGCGGACAGCCGGATCGCCTGGTCGACGGTTGCGCCGTGGTAGCCGGTGAAGGCCCACAACTCGTCATCGGTTCCGGCGGTGTTCTTCGCGGTCGCGAGGAAGTCGGTGCGGCCGTCACCGGTGATGTCGCCCGCGGCGACGATCTGGGTGAGGACGGACGGACTCGGGGCACCCGTCGGCAGCAGGATCTCCTGGCGGCGGTCGATGTTGACGGCCCCGTAGCCGTCGCCGGGGTAGACCCAGAGTCTGCCCTCGACGCGGACGACCAGGTCCTGGAGGCCGTCGCCGCCGTAGACGTCGCCGTTGTGGGTGATCAGCGCGCCCTTGAAGTGGCCGTTGGGCGCGGTGACGAACGGGGGCAGGTCGTCGCCGTTGGGGTCCTTGTCGGGGTTGGCCCGGTAGGCGCCGGGCATCGAGTAGTCCAGGTCGCCGGAGCCCTTGGTGAGGTCGGTCGTGGCCTGCGAGGGGTAGAGGGCGAGGTTCCCGCCCTCGGTCACCACCATCATGTCCGGCAGCTTGTCGCCGGTGAAGTCGCCGGGGGAGTCGGCCTGGTCGCGCGGGGTGACGTAGAAGAAGTACTTCGTCGGCTCGGAGACGTTGCCGGCGCCGTCGACGGCACGGACGTAGAGCACGTTGGGGCCCGCGGTCGGCGGCTTGGCGCCGCTGATCGTGGCGCTGACGGAGGTGGCCGTTCCGCTGGTGCGGCCGAGGCTGCCGGTGTACGTGGGCGAGTTGAAGCCGTACTCGTAGCGCACCACGTCGGTGTTCAGGGCGCGCACCGTGAAGGAGCCGGCCGTACCGAACTTGATGGTGGACCAGTTCGCGTCCTCGGCGTCGTTGCCGAAGCCGTTCTCGCTGCCGTCCGCGTTCGGGAAGTCGGTGGAGCTGACCCTGGGCGGGCGGGGCGCGGTCGTGTCGAGGACGAAGCGGCAGGGCGTCTTCGGATACCAGCTGGAGGTGGAGCCGGCGTCGTCGACCGCCCGCACCCGCCAGGAGTACGTGGCGCCGCTCTTGAGGCCGCTGGTGGAGAACTTCGGCGTGGTGCGCAGCGCGGTGTCGGTGTCGCCGCCCGCGGAGACCTTGCCGGTCGACTTCAGCAGGTCACCGGTGGTGTCCCACTGGCCGGTCTGCCACAGGTCGAAGTCGAAGTAGTCGAGGTTCTTGTCCTTGTCGGTGGCCTTGGCGGTGAAGGTCAGGTCACCGGAGCCCATCCGGACGTACGGCTTGGTCGTGGTGCACTTGCCGTCAGGGCCGAGGTCGAGCGAGTTGGAGACGATCGACGGCTTGCGGTTGTAGACGAGTTCGAGCACGGGTGCGTGGTCGCCGTTGGCCTGGAACTTCTTCCACGCGTACTGCGCGTTCTCGTCCCGGGCGCGCAGGCCGAAGGTGATCATGTCCTCGCCCTTGTCGGCGGTCTTCTGCGCGCCCTTCTTGACGTCGAAGGTCTCGAAGGCGTCGCGGCAGCCCGACTTGTAGCCGTGGGCGAAGCTCTTGGTGGCCAGCTTGTTGCCGTCGTGCAGCCTGGGCGCGTTCTTCCAGTTGGTGTGGGAGTCGATCTCGCCGGTGAGGTGCACGCTCATCGAGCGGTCCTGGCACGACCAGGAGTAGGTCTCCAGCATCCGCAGCTTGGCGCTGGTGATCTTGGTTCCCTTGAGGTCCTTGTCGAAGGTGATGTTGAAGTACGACCGTGAGGTACCCCAGGTGTCGGACTCGAAGCCGACGCGGGCCTCGTGGGTGCCGCCCTTGTTGAAGCCCTTGCCGTTGTAGAACGTGGCGTTGGGGTGCCGGTTGTAGGCGGTGGTCCAGTTCTGGGTGTGCTTCTTCACCGAGGGATCGATGAAGACGGGGTACGTCGTGGCCGGGTCGTTCAGGAAGTCCTGGTCCGGCGTGAGCGTCCACTGGCCCGCGGACAGGTCCGCCTCCACCAGGTCACCGCGCGAGTCGGGCGACGGCCCGTCCAGGGAGGGCAGGCTCAGGGTGGCGGAGGAGCCGGTCTGCGAGGGGGTGGGGGACGGCTCCGCCGGTGCGGTCGGCAGCGGGGACTCGGAGACGGTCGGCTCGGGGCCGTCACTGGCCGACGGCAGCGCCTCGACGTCGGTGTTGCTCTGCTCGTCGGACTCGACCGCCTCCTCGGAGGGACTCGGGGTGTCCGAGACCTGCTCGGTCGGGGAGTCCGTCGGGTCCGGGGACTCCGATGAGGCCGGCTGGGCGGTCGCCCCCACGGCGCCGTCGGTGACGGCGGGAGCGCCGCTGTTGTCCCACATCAGCGGGGTGGGGGAGACGGCGACCTCGTCGCCGTAGGCATCCAGGGCGCTGACCATGCCCGACAGTGGATCCAGGCGGAAGGTGAGGTCGGCCGAATGCAGTCCGTAGGCGATCTGCTGGACATGGGGGTCGGCTGCGGCCTGCCGGTTCTTGACGACGATGACCTGGCCGAAGCCGTCGTCGTCCGCCGTCAGCACCAGGTCGCCGCCCGGGAAGATCTCCGGGTACAGGATCCGGTTGCCGTCGACGATCGGAGTCGGTACGGCACCCGGCCAGGTCAGCTGGATCGCATGGTCGCCGCCGCCGACGTACAGCGTGGCCAGGGGGGTTCCGGTGTCCGCGGCGGCGGTCTTCACCAGGGAGACGCGGCGCACGGTCGAGCGGGAGGAGCGCTGTTCGCCGCGCCCGTCGGACCCGGCGGAGAAGACCATCCGGGTATTCGTGGCCCGCGGCTCCCAACCTTCCTTGGTGCGGCGCAGGTTCGGATCGATCTTCTTCCATTCGCCGCCAACCCTGGCCCGGATCGGGGAGGAGTGCAGCTGCTTCATCATCAGGCCGTCGGGTCGGGCCCAGGTGGTCGAGGCGGCTGTGCGCGCGGCGGTGACCTCGACGTTCTTGCCGGTCCGCGCGGCCTGCGAGAGCGCGGCGGACTCGGCCACCGGCTGCGCGCGCCGGCTCCGGCCGGCCGCGTCGTGCGGCCCGTCCCCGTCCAGCTCGAATCCGACGTAGACGATCCCGGTCGCGGCGATCGCGGCGGCCAGCAGCGCCGCCCCGGCCCGACGGCCGGGCGCACGGCCCCAGTTGCGCGTCATCGGGCGAGTTCCCCTTCCCCCTCGTTCACCCTTGGAACCGGCGCAGGACAGGGCGCGGCCGGGCCAGCCGATGATGACCTATGAGGGAACTGTCGTCACCCTGTGGAGATGGTGCCGGTGGGGCACGAAGGACCGGCGGGTCTTCCGGGGTGCTGGACGGCGTGCGCTTCCTGGAGTGGCCGGACATGCGGAGCTTGGGCTTCCAAAGTGAGTAAATAGGGTCAATCGCACGGGTGTTGACGGTGTGTTTGTTACGTCGAGTCCATCTCTGTCCCAATGGAAATCAAAGCGACGGTCAATCCTGCGGAAACCCTTATCCGGCCTTCGGGTGCTTTCGCAGCGTAGCAAGGCGTTACGTGCCGTGACGATCATCACATCCTCCTTGCATATATGGCGCTACTTCACAGAGTGATCACAGAATCTGCGCTGTCTGATAAATCGTCACGCGTGGTCCGTCTACGGTCCCGCCTCAAGTGGTCCGGGGGGACCTCGTCGTGTTCGATCGACTTCCGCATGCCCGCAGGCGTCGTGCAGCGCGCATCGCCGTGCCGGTCACGGCCGCTGCGCTGCTGGTCGGACTGCTGCCTGCGCAGGCACTCGCGCTGCCCCCCGATCCGGTGAAGGAGGAGATCGGGCGCGAGACGGTGAAGCTGGAGGAACTCGAGCGCGAGACGCCGGTTCCCGGCCAGGTGTTCAACCGGCACCTGGAATCGCTGCGGGCCGAGGTTCCCAAGGACCTGCTCACGGCACCGACCGGTGCGACGACCCCGCCCTCGGGGACGGGCTCGGTCGCCTTCGGCTCCACCACGACGACAGCCTCCGTCACGACGACAGCCTCGGCCACGACGACAGCCTCGGCCACGACGACAGCCTCGGCCACGAAGACGTCCTCGGCCCGAACCGCCGCCGTGGCCGCCGGATCGGCAGGGGTCGAACAGGCCGCTATGAGCCCCGCCGGCGCCCTGCCCGTGAGCCTCGGCCAAGCCGCCGACCAGCCGGCTCCGACCGGTACCTGGCAGGTCACCATCCCCGAGCGCACCACCTCGACGGCCCAGGGCGTGGACGGCGCCGTCGTGGTCGTGGAGGCACCCGCCACCGGGGCGGTGCCGATCTCCGTCAGGCTGGACTACTCGAAGTTCAAGAGCCTCTACGGCGCCGACTGGGCCTCCCGCCTGCGTTTCGTGCAGTTTCCGGACTGCTACCTCACCAACCCTGACGACGAGGCCTGCCAGACGTACGAGGAACTCGAGACGGCCAACGACACGGCGTCGACGTCCCTGACCGCCACGGTCGACCCCGCGGCCGACGGCACCGTGACGCCGGCGTCGGCGCCGTCCTCGTCCGCCGGGAACTCCGGTGTGATCCAGGCGGCTTACCGCAAGCGGGCCCCGACTCTGGTCGCGGCCGCGGGCAGCAGTACCGCAGTCGTCGGCGCGGTCGACTCGGGCAACAGCGGCGGCGGCACCTTCAAGGCCACGCCGCTCGCCTCGGACGGCAAGTGGGAGGCCGGCGGCTCCTCCGGCGCGTTCGCCTGGTCGTACCCGCTGACCATGCCGGCGGCTCCGGCGGGGCCCGCGCCGCAGATCTCGTTCGAGTACAACTCCCAAACCGTGGACGGCCGTACGGCCGTGTCGTCACCGCAGGCATCCTGGATCGGCGAGGGATGGTCCTACGACCCCGGTCACATCGAGCGCCGATACCGAAGCTGCCAGGACGACCGCAAGACCCTCAAGGCCGGTACCCCCAACAACACCGCCAAGAAGGACAAGACACCCGACCTGTGCTGGGTGTCGTACAACGCGGTGATGTCGCTGGGCGGCAGGACCACCGAGCTGGTCCGTGACGCCGCCTCCGGCAGCGACCCCGAGAAGGACACCGAGGTCTACCGCCCCCAGCAGGACGACGGGACCCGTATCGAGCACCGGGTCGGCGGAAGCAACGGTGACAACAACGGCGAGTACTGGGTCGTCACCACCACGGACGGCACTCAGCACTACTTCGGCCTGCACGGCGTCGGCGGCGGGCACGCCGACACCGACTCTGTCTCCACCGTGCCGGTGTTCGGCAACCATCCCGGCGAGCCCTGCCATGCCGAATCGTTCGCCGACTCGCGCTGCGGCGCCGGCAAGCGGCAGGCCTGGCGCTGGGGTCTGGACAAGGTTGTCGACGTCAACGGCAACACACTGATCGTCAACTGGACGCAGGAGACGAACTACTACGCCGTCCGCAAGAAGTTCAAGTCCCCCGAGCAGTACGACCGTTACGCCTACCCGGTCTCCATCGAGTACGGCATGCGCCCGGACAGCATGACCAAGCCGTCCGCGACCGTCGACTTCGGCGTCAAGCAGCGCTGCCTGAAGTCGGACACGGTGTGCACCAAGGACAACTTCGCCAAGACCGACGACCCCGGTGCCTACCGCCCCTGGTGGGACACCCCGGGCAACCTCAACTGCAAGTCCACCTCCAAGCTGTGCCCGGCCTTCCCGTCGTTCTGGACGCAGATGCGCCTGGACACGGTCACGACGAAGGCCGCCCGAGCGGGGCAGGCCGGTCTGAACCCGGTCGACAAGTACACGCTGCGGCAGTCCTTCCCGGAGGACTGGTACGACACCTCTCCCGGGCTGTGGCTGAACTCCATCACTCGCACGGGCTACGCGCCCGGTGATACCACGGGCGTCCTGCAGTCCAAGGACGGCATCAGCTTCGCGCCGTACACGGTCGGCTCAGACTCACCGCTGCGCGCCCGGCTGAAGGACCGCCAGCTGCCCAACCTGGTGCTGACCGGGACGAACGACCAGCGCCCCGGCTTCACCCGGCCCCGCATCGGCACCGTCTCCACCGAGTACGGCGGTGACATCGAGGTCCAGTACAAGGGCGGCTGCGCGACCGAGCCCGCGGAGGACAAGGGCAAGAGCAACGGGACCTGCTACCCCGTCCGCTGGTCACCCGACGGGGACGAGAAGACCCCGGCGAAGGCATGGTTCAACAAGTACGTCGTCGACTCCGTCACCGAGATCGACAAGGTCACCTCGCACGGCGTGCCGGTCGTCACGAAGTACGCCTACTCCGGTGCGGCATGGGCCAGGAGCGACGACGAGTTCGCCCGCCCGGCCCTGCGCACATACAGCGACTGGCGCGGATACCGGCAGGTCAAGGCGACCACGGGTGCCAAGTCCGTGTCCGAACAGGGGGATCCGCAGAGCCAGTCCTTCTCCCTGACCCGCTACTTCCAGGGCAACGGCGGCGAGGTGAAGGACTCCACCGGTACGTACACGCTCCTCGCGGACGACGCCCCGCAGTACGCCGGCATGGTCGCCGAGGCCATCGACTACCGCGACTCCGACGGCGAGGTCCTCAAGCGCACCCTGAACTACCCCTGGTCGAAGCAGACCGCGTCCCGCGCCCGTGAGAACGAGGACGGCACCACCGCGGACCCGCTGCTCGCCCACCGCGCCGGCATCAAGCGGACGGACGAGATCCAGACCCAGGACCCGGGCTGGCGGGCCGTACGCACCCTCACCACGGTCGACGACACCTACGGCCTGCCCACGCAGGTCGAGACCGCCGTCGTCAAGCCCAACGGCAGCGGTGAGACCCTCTCCGACCAGTCGTGCACCGTGACGAAGTACCTGCACAACACGACGGCCTGGCTGATCGGCAGGGTCAAGGAACAGCGCACCACCGGCACGTCCTGCGCCAACTACGACAACGCCGATCCGGCGACCCAGCTCAGAGAGGCGGCGCAGTACACGTACGACAACCTCGCCCACGGTGCGACGCCGACGAAGGGCATGGTCACCTCCGTCGCCGAGACCGACGGCACGGGCAGCGCGTACTCCGTCGTCACCGCCACGACGTACGACTCCCTCGGCCGCGTCCGGACGGTCACGCAGCCGGGTGCCGGCACCACGGAGACGCAGTACACCCCGGCGGAGGGCGGTCCGGTCACCGGGACCAAGACCATCGACGCCCTCGAACACGCCACCACGACCACTTTCGACCCGGGGCGCGGCCTCCCGCTGACGGTCACCGACCCCAACGGGCGGGTGACGCGCAACGAGTACGACGCCCTGGGCCGCCTCGTGAAGGGCTGGTCCGCGTCACGCTCGGACGGCAAGTCGCCGGACACGGTGATCGACTACCAGCCGGCGGTCGCCACGAGCAGCGAGAACCGGCCCACCGCGGTGACCGTCAGGAACCTTGAGGACGACGGCTCCTACAGCACCGAGGTGACCCTTTACGACGGCCTGAGGCGCATCGTTCAGACGCAGACCGAGGCGCACGGACCCGGCCGCATCGTCGTGGACACCACGTACAACGACCACGGCCTGGTCGACAAGAAGACCGGCGCGTACCTCGCGAAGGGCGAGCCGGGCACGACCCTCTTCGCCCCCAGGTCGCAGACGCTGGTGCCCAGCTGGACCAAGTACCGCTACGACGGCATGGAGCGCGTGGTCCGCGCGTCGATCTACCACGGCGGCGACTACAAGTACGCGACCTATACCACGTACAGCCTCGGCAGCACGTACGTGAACCCGGTGGGCTCGACGGCGCCGCGGACGCGCACGTACTACGACGCCCTGGGCCGGGTCACGTCCATCAAGCACTACTCCCAGGACGGCTCCGGCTCGACGACCGGCCGTACGACGACGTACGACTACGACGCCCGCGGCAACCGCACCAGGGTCTCCGACCCTGCGGGCAACGTCTGGTCCTACACCTACGACGCCCGCGGCCGGGTGACGTCCGCCACCGACCCGGACACCGGGACGACCGACACCTGGTACGACGCAGCCGACCGTCCCAACCGCACCAAGAACGCCCGTCAACAGGAGATCTTCACCGAGTACGACCTGCTCGGGCGCATGAAGAACACGCGCCTCGGCTCCGCCACCGCGACGCCCGTCAAGGAGTACACCTACGACCAGGCGCCGGGAGGAATCGGCCGGCTGACGTCGTCCAAGCGGCACACGGACGGCGGCGACTACGTCAACCGCGTCACCGGTTACGACGCCGACTACCACGTGACCGGCCGTGAGGTGACCATCCCGGCCAACTCGCTGACCACCGGTCTGGCCGGCACGTACGCCTACTCGTACAGCTACACCCCAACGGGCAAGCAGCAGTCCGTCACGTTGCCGGCCGTGGGCGGTCTGGCGCGGGAGAAGGTCGTCACGCGCTACACCCAGGACGGCCTGCCGGAGTCCACCTCCGGCCTGACCTGGTACACGGCGGAGGCCACCTACTCCCCGTACGGTGAGGTGCTGCGCACGGTCTCCGGCTCCCAGCCCTACCGCGTGTGGACGACCAACTTCGTCGACCCGCACACGGGCAGGCTGCAGCGCACGGTCGCGGACCGCGAGACCGCGGGCCCGCACCGCATCACCGACAGCTATTACTCCTACGACACGGCCGGGACGATCACCTCCAACGCCCGCAAGCTGAGTGAGGCGGCGGGCGACACCTGGGACACCCAGTGCTTCACGTACGACGTGATGGGCGAACTGGTGCACGCCTGGACGTCGAAGACCACGCCGGACGGCAACGGGACCGGCTGCAAGGCCGCCAACGGCACCACGTGGGGTCATCGCACCGACTACGCGCCCTCGTCCGGTCCGGTGGCCGACGCCCCGGACCAGTCGACGGACACGTCCGGCCCGGACACCGCGCTGGCCTCGTCGCTGTCCGCGGCGGCCCCCGACACCAGCACGGTCTCCACCGGTGCCACGGCCTACCGGCAGGACTTCACCTTCGACTGGATCGGCAACCGCGCGACGCTGACCGAGCACGACACGGCCGACGCGACGAAGAACGTCACGTACACCTACGGCTACGGCAAGACCGTCCCCGCCAGCGGCACGACCCCGTCGTACAAGGCCCAGCCGCACACGATGACGTGGATCAACTCCTCGCCGTCCGGCAAGGGGAGCTCCTACACGTACGACGCGACGGGCAACGCCACGGTCCGGGACCTCTCCAACACCACCCAGGACCTGGTCTGGACGGCCGAGAACAAGCTCGACTCGATCACCGACGACGGCAGCAAGACCACCTACGTCTACGACGCCGACGGCAACCGCCTCCTGGAGAACTCGCCCTCCGGCTCCACCCTGTACCTGGGCGAGACGGAACTGACGACCAATTCGACCGGCACCATCACCCGGGCGTCCCGCGCCTACGCCCAGTCGGGCGCACCCACCGTGGTCCGCACCACGAGCAACGGTGCGACGACGGGCCACAAGCTGAACGCCCTGCTCGCCGATCACCTCGGCACCGCGAACACGACGGTCGAACTGTCCGGCACCCAGCCGGTCACTCGCCGCGCCTTCAAGCCCTACGGCGAGGTCCGCGGAGCCAAGCCCGCGGCCTGGCCCAACCGGCGCGGCTACCTGGGCACCGGCATCGACGACGCGGCCACCGGTCTCACCCACCTCGGCGCCCGCGAGTACGACCAGAACTCGGGTCGCTTCCTCTCCGCCGATCCGATCTTCGAGGCGGCCGACCCGCTCCAGATGAACGGGTACGCGTACAGCCACAACAGCCCGGTGTCGCACAGCGACCCGAGCGGGCTGCTCGACCTGGTCAAGGCGGAGGCCGAGCAGGCAAAGCGGCAGAAAGAGGCGCGGGACAGGGCCGTGCGCGAGCACATCAAGGAGAAGTACACCAAGGCCCACGACACCGTGATCATGATGTACATGGCGTGGCTGCGGCTCACCCAGCCGAGGGGCGGCGGAAAGGTCACGGTCGACCTCCAGCAGACGAAGGGCTTCCGGGACTCCGAGAACTATGTCCGCAACGTGGGCAAGAAGAAGACCGGATGGGCGGATCTCGTCTACTGGACGGATGACACCGTGTACATCTGGGACGTGAAGAATTTCGGCGGTCCCGCCGAGAAGGGCGGCGACAAGGAGGTCAAGGACTACATCAAGGCATTCAAGGCGAAGTTGGCCGGCGATGAGAAGACCAAGAATCTCAAGGTCAAGGCCGGCTTCAAGATGATGCCGCTCAAGGGGCCGAACCTGTTCAAGCCGGACGAATGGGTCGATGCATTTCCGTCGGCGAAGAGCGACGGCGTGATCGCGTACAAGACCAAGAGCACGAAGCGCGACACTGATCGGAAACCCCCGCCGCCTGTCCGCGCGCCGGTGAACGTGGAAGAACCCTGGTACAGGAAGTTCGCGAACGGAGCCAAGGACTGGTGGCACGAGAACGTGGGGAATCACGACTGGTCGAAGAGTCCCTTCGACTTCGGGGGGAGCGGTTCGGAAGCTCCCTTGATTCCCCCGCTTTCCGGCCCTCTGATAGCCTACTGACCCTTATTCGGCTGGAAGGCAGCAGCGAGCGATGAACGTATCCCTCTTTCCTCTCCCGGCGACGGAGATCGATTCCGGATTCGACGGGGTGGTCGAACGGTTCCGCAATCTGGAGTCGGATTCCGAAGACTCGGACGCGTACTGCGACCTGGGAGAGGAAGGGGACGTCATCGCAGAACTGCTGCTGCGTGCGGACGCGGGGGACATCGCGGAACTCGCGGTCGCCGGCGGTACTCTCCTCGGTGACGACCGCGTCGGGACGGTGTGCGCTTTCCTTTCGGCCGACGAAGTCGCGCGCGTCGACGGATTCTTCGCCGGCGTCGGCGTCGAGGACATCATGCGCTCCGCTCCCGAGGTGCTTTCCGGGATCATCCGTGGCGGAATCCCCGACGAATATCTCGAGGACCTGGCCGAATACGTGGCAGAACTGCGCGAAATCTACGGCCGTGCCGCCCGTGAAGGCCTGTGCATGGCACACATCCACGAAGGCTGACCGGTATACGGCGAAGGCCCTGTTTCCCGGAACCGGGAAACAGGGCCTTCGCCGTATACCGAAAAGACGTCAGAAGCGGCGCGTGATCAGGGCCCGCTTCACCTCGGCGATCGCCTTCGTGACCTCGATACCGCGCGGGCAGGCGTCCGTGCAGTTGAAGGTCGTGCGGCAGCGCCAGACGCCGTCGCGGTCGTTGAGGATCTCCAGGCGCTGTTCGGCGGCCTCGTCACGCGAGTCGAAGATGAAGCGGTGCGCGTTGACGATGGCGGCAGGGCCGAAGTACTGGCCGTCGTTCCAGAAGACCGGGCACGAGGACGTGCAGGCCGCGCAGAGGATGCACTTCGTCGTGTCGTCGAAGCGTTCCCGGTCCTCTGCCGTCTGGAGGCGCTCGCGCGTCGGCTCGTTCGTGTCCTTCGTGATGAGGAAGGGCATGACGTCGCGGTACGCCTGGAAGAACGGCTCCATGTCGACCACGAGGTCCTTCAGGACCGTGAGGCCCTTGATGGGCTCGACCGTGATCGGCTTCTCGGGGTTGATGTCCTTGATGAGGGTCTTGCAGGCAAGGCGGTTCTTGCCGTTGATCCTCATCGCGTCCGAGCCGCAGATGCCGTGCGCGCAGGAGCGGCGGAAGGTCAGCGTGCCGTCCAGGTCCCACTTGATCTTGTGGAGGCCGTCGAGGACGCGCTCCTTCGGGTCGATCTCCAGCTGGAAGTCTTCCCAGGTGGCCTCCGCCGAGACCTCCGGGTTGAAGCGGCGGACCCGGAAGGTGACCGTGATGTACGGGGACGAGGCGGACTCGGCCTCCACCTTGTCCATAACGGGGGTTGCCATCAGTACTTACGCTCCATCGGCTGGTAGCGGGTCTGGACGACCGGCTTGTAGTCGAGACGGACGGACTCGGTGCCGTCGTCGCCCACCTCGCGGTACGCCATGGTGTGGCGCATGAAGTTGACGTCGTCGCGGTTCGGGTAGTCCTCGCGGTAGTGACCGCCGCGGGACTCCTTGCGGGCCAGCGCGGAGACGGCCATGACCTCGGCCAGATCGAGCAGGTTGCCCAGCTCGACGGCCTCGAGGAGGTCCGTGTTGAACCGCTTGCCCTTGTCCTGGATCGCCACGTTCTTGTAGCGCTCGCGCAGCTCGGCGATCTTCTCCACCGCCGTCTTGATCGTCTGCTCCGTGCGGAACACCATGACGTTCGCGTCCATGGTCTCCTGCAGTTCGCGGCGCAGGACCGACACGCGCTCGGTGCCCGTCGACGCGCGCAGGCGCTCCACCTGGTCGATCACGAGCTGCGCCGGGTTCTCCGGGAGCTCGACGAAGTCCGCCTGCTGGCTGTACTCCGCCGCCGCGATGCCGGCCCGGCGGCCGAACACGTTGATGTCCAGCAGCGAGTTGGTGCCGAGACGGTTCGCGCCGTGCACCGACACGCACGCCACTTCGCCCGCCGCGTACAGGCCGGGGACCACCGTCGTGTTGTCCGACAGGACCTCGCCCTCGACGTTCGTCGGGATGCCACCCATCGCGTAGTGCGCGGTGGGCTGGATCGGGATCGGGTCCGTGTACGGCTCGATGCCCAGGTAGGTGCGGGCGAACTCCGTGATGTCCGGGAGCTTGGCGTCCAGCTGCTCCGGCGGGAGGTGCGTCAGGTCCAGGTAGACGTGGTCGCCCTCCGGGCCGCAGCCGCGGCCTTCCCGGATCTCCGTGTAGATGGAGCGCGAGACCACGTCTCGGGATGCGAGGTCCTTCATGACCGGCGCGTACTTCTCCATGAAGCGCTCGCCGTCCTTGTTGCGGAGGATGCCGCCCTCACCGCGGGCGCCCTCCGTCAGCAGGATGCCCATGCGCCAGATGCCGGTCGGGTGGAACTGGAAGAACTCCATGTCCTCCAGCGGGAGGCCGCGCCGGTAGACCGCCGCCTGGCCGTCGCCCGTCAGCGTGTGCGCGTTGGACGTCACCTTGAAGAACTTGCCGCAGCCGCCGGACGCGTAGATCACGGCCTTCGCCTGGAAGACGTGGATCTCGCCGGTCGCCAGCTCGTACGCCACGACACCGGCCGACTTCTTGACGCCGTCGACCTCGGTGATCAGCTGGTCGAGGACGTAGAACTCGTTGAAGAACTCCACGCCCTCCTTCACGCAGTTCTGGTACAGCGTCTGAAGGATCATGTGGCCGGTACGGTCGGCCGCGTAGCAGGAGCGGCGGACCGGGGCCTCGCCGTGGTTGCGGCTGTGACCGCCGAAGCGGCGCTGGTCGATCGTCCCGTCGGGCGTCCGGTTGAACGGCAGGCCCATCTTCTCCAGGTCGAGGACGGAGTCGATGGCCTCCTTCGCCAGGATCTCGGCGGCGTCCTGGTCGACCAGGTAGTCACCGCCCTTGACGGTGTCGAAGGTGTGCCACTCCCAGTTGTCCTCCTCCACGTTGGCCAGCGCGGCGGCCATACCGCCCTGCGCGGCGCCCGTGTGGGAGCGGGTGGGGTAGAGCTTGGTCAGCACGGCGGTGCGGCTGCGCTTCGTCGACTCGATGGCGGCGCGCATACCGGCGCCACCGGCGCCGACGATGACGGTGTCGTACTTGTGGATCTTCATGAGTGGATTACCTCAGCCCCGTGCCTAGCGGATGTTCGGGTCGAAGGTGAAGATCACCAGCGTGCCCAGCAGGATGGTGAACACCGTGGCGGTGTAGAGCAGGCCCTTCAGCCACAGCCGGGTGTTCGCGCGCTCCGCGTAGTCGTTGATGACCGTGCGCAGGCCGTTGGCGCCGTGCAGCATCGCGAGCCACAGCATCAGCAGGTCCCAGACCTGCCAGAACGGGGAGGCCCAGCGGCCGGCCACGAAGGCGAAGCCGATCTTGGACACGCCGCCGTCGAGCACGAGCTGGATCAGCAGGTGGCCGATGACCAGGACGACCAGCACGATGCCGGACAGGCGCATGAACAGCCAGGCGGCCATCTCGAAGTTGCCCCGGGTCGACTTCGGGGACTTCTTGGTGCGCTTGCGCGGGGCCTCGATGAGGGGTGCCGGGTTGTCGACGTTGTAGAGGGACTCGCCCTCGACCGGACCGATTCCGGTGGCGGTCTTTTCAGTCGTGGACATGTGCGTCAGCTCCCGAACACTTCACGAGCGGCGTGGCCGAGGACGGGGTAGATCGCCCCGAGCATCAGCACGAGCCACAGGCCGACGACGGACCAGAGCAGCTGCTTCTGGTAGCGCGGGCCCTTCGACCAGAAGTCGACGGCGATGACGCGCAGGCCGTTGAGTGCGTGGAAGAGGATGGCGGCGACGAGGCCGTACTCCAGCACGGCCACGATCGGCGTCTTGTACGTGGCTACGACCTTGTCGTAGTCCTCGGGGGAGACACGCACGAGAGCGGTGTCCAGCACGTGTACGAACAGGAAGAAGAAGATGAGGACGCCGGTGACTCGGTGAGCCACCCAGGACCACATTCCTTCCCGGCCGCGGTACAGCGTTCCAGCCGGCACGGAAGAACCCTCCGGGAGCGGGGACTGGGGCCTGCCGGCTTCGGCGTCGGACGGGCCCGGCCGGGTACGGTCCACCGGCCCCCAGCATCGTAGCGACGCGCTGCCGCTGGGCTTACAGGGGGCCTACCGGTGTGATCAAACTGGCACGCGGATGGGTGAGCCGTTGGTGGCTTCTGGGGCGGGGTGTCCTGTTATTTGCCGGGTGCGGCGCTGTTGTGGCTTGTCGCGCCCACGCGGCGGGGCCGCACAGTGTTACAGCCCCGCGCCCCTGAGTAGCTCGACCAACCGCTCTCTTGCCAGTCGACGGAGTTCCTCGGCCGCAATCACCCGTTCCTCCTCCCGATCGTTTGTCAATCGTGACCGGATGTGTTCCAGGATGTGGTCCAGGGTCTCGGCGGGGGTGACGCCGTCCAGGCAGATGACGAACACGTGTCCGAAGCGGGCCTCGTATGCCGCGTGGGCCGCGCTCAGCGCCGTGTGGGCCGCTCCGTACGTTCCCTCCGGCAGGGTGGGGAGGGACTCGCCGGCCAGGGCCTCAGCGAGATCCGTGGGTGCGAGGTCGTACGCCGCCTCGTCCGACGCCGCCAGCAGGGACTCCACGTCGGGGTAGGGGCGGTGGTCGGCGACCCGGCGGGCCCAGCGCAGGCTGGAGAGACAGTTCAGGAGTGCCTGCCGTGCCTCGTCGGGGGTCGCCGAGTTGAACCTCTCCAGTCCGTTCGGGGACGGTGGAGTGGGGGTCTGCTCCGGGAGTGACGATATGGCCACTCGGCCGGGAAGGTGTGGGAGACGGTGCGCAGGCAGCGTGGGTCCTCGCGTCACGTGGTGTGTTTCGGCAGGGGATGCTGTGAGAGGTGTGACGTCACGTTATCGACAGTGGTCATGACGTGTCCGACGGATGCCCGAATTTCACCCGCAAGGGAGAGTTTCAGAACGTGTGGTGGACGCCTCGACGGGCGCTCGAGTCGTAGGTTGGCGCCGTGAGCCAGCACAGGCGCCGGGCGCCGGAGAAGAACGTGAAACAGCGGGCGCTGATCATCGGGATCGCGGTCGTCGTCTTCGGCGTGGGTCTCGGGCTGTGGGCCTCGGGGGAGGACGGAGGACCCGTCGGGTCGGCGGGGCTGCAGCCCGGCGAGAGTGCGTCCGCCGCGTCGCCGCCCGCCGCGAGTCAGGGTCGGGCTCCGAGTCCGACGCCCACCCGCTCCTACGCCCTGTCCAGGACTCCGCGCACCATCCCCGCCGTACGCGCCCACACCCCGGCCCGGGGCCCGGGCTGGCGGCCGGCCGGCGGGCGGCGGGTCGTCGTGAGCGACGGGGAGCTCGCCGACGAGGGGCGGCTGATCGCCGGTGAGCTGGGGCTGACGTACGCCGGGGAGAAGGACGACGTGCGCACCGGGGACGTACGGCTGGCGCTGAACGACGACGAGGGCGCGAACCCGGAGTCGTACACCATGACCGTGCGCGGCGGGCGGGTCACCATCAGCGGGCCGGCCGACGCGGGCGTCTTCTACGGGACCCGCACGCTCAAGCAGGAGGTGCGCGGCGGCGGTACGGCGCCGGAGGGCGTCGTCCGGGACCAGCCGGCCAAGCCCGTGCGCGGGCTCATGCTGGACATCGCGCGCAAGCACTTCACCGCCGGCTGGATCGAGGACCGGGTGCGCGAGCTCGGCGATCTGAAGTTCAACCAGCTCGGGCTGCACTTCTCCGACGACCAGGGCTTCCGGATCCAGTCCGACAGCCATCCGGAGATCGTGTCGCAGCAGCACCTGACCAAGGCGCAGGTCAGGAAGATCGTCGACCTCGCGGCCGACCGGCACATCACCGTCGTCCCCGAGATCGACTCGCCGGGGCACCTCGGCGCGGTGATCGACGCGCATCCCGAGCTCCAGCTGCGCAACGCGCAGGGCGGGGCGCCGCGCGGCGCGATCGACATCTCCAAGGCGGCGTCGGCCGACATCGTCGACGACCTCCTCAACGAGTACGCCGATCTCTTTCCCGGCAGTCAGTGGCACCTCGGTGGCGACGAGTACCTGGCGCTGATGGTGTCCGACCCGGAGGCCTCCTATCCGCAGCTCGCCGCCGCCGCGCGGGACGAGTACGGCTCCGGCGCGACCGTCGCCGACCTCACCACCGGCTGGCTCAACGACCGGGCGGACACCGTCCGTGCCCACGACCGGACCATGCGCGCCTGGAACGACGGCTTCTTCCGCGGTACGTCCGTGCAGCCGGCCAAGGACCTCAGGGTCGCGTACTGGACGGGCAAGGAGATCGGGGCGCGCAAGCCGGCGGAGTACCTGAGCGCGGGCCGCCGGGTGATCAACTACAACGACGAGTACCTGTACTACGTGCTCGGGCAGCCGCAGACCTTCGTCTACCCCACGGGACAGCGGATCTACGAGCAGTGGACGCCACGGGTGCTGCGCGGGACGGTCGCGGTGCCGGCGAGGTACGACGGCCAGATCCTCGGCGGGTCCTTCGCGGTGTGGTGCGACCTCGCGAACTCCCAGACGCAGGACCAGGTCGCGGCCGGCATCCGGATGCCGCTGCGGGCGACCGTCCAGAAGCTGTGGGATCCGGGGCGTCCGGCGCTGTCCTGGGGGGAGTTCAGGGCGCTGGCGGCCAGGCTCGGCTGAGGATTGCCCATCCGGCTGCGAACCTCCGTGCGAATGTGCTGTATTCGGGGCGAGCCGCAACCGAGAGGCCGGGGGGAGCCGGAATGGGCTACTGGGGGTATTTCGTCGTGGGGCGCAGCGAGCGGCCGCTCGCGGAGCTGGACGCGCTGGCGGGCGCCGGGGGGATGACGCTGCGCGCGTCGGCGCCGGGCGGCTGGCAGGTGTGGGAGTACCCGACCGGGGACGGCGACGTCGGCAGCATGAACGCCCTGGCCCGGGAGACGGGGGCGCCCGCGCTGTTCGGCTACGTCATGGACAGCGACTGCGTGGTCGTCGAGGCGGCGGCGCCGGAGAGCGGGGCGTGGACGACGTGTCTGGCGCGGGCGGCGATGGCCGGGTACCTCGACGCCGCGCGGGAGGGCATGACTCTCGAGGACTACTTCCTGGATCCGCGCGACGCCGCCGGGCGCGCGGTCGCCTGGGCCGAGGAGGCGGGGCACGCGGTGGAGGCAGGGCAGCTCCTCGAAGTGCTCACGGCCGATGCCGATCCGTTGGCCGAAAACCTCTTCTTCCGTATGCTCGACCGACTCGGTGTAGTGCCCCTGTGACACTCCCGGGCCGTAGCGCGCAGTAAGGGGAAGTGCGGGCTCCGTAAGGGATGGCGCCCCTGCGAGGGAGGCTTGGATGAGCCTGGTGGACCTGATCGCTCGGGCCGACGAGCGCGGGCTGGCCGCAAGCGGGTTGGCTTGTTTGGATCGATGCGTGCCTCTGCTGGGCGGCGACGACGAGGTGCTGCGGCCGCTGTGGGGGTGCCTCACCGACGGCCCGGACAGCGGCGACTGGGGCGAACTGCTGGAGCAGGTGCGCGGCAAGCTCGCGGCCGACGAGGGGGCCGGCGAGGACGAGGCCGCGCTCCTCGCCCAGCGGATGCTGGCCGCCGCCCCGGCCGATCGGTCCGCCGCCGGCGTGCGGGTGTGGGCCGACGCCTGCTCGGTCGCCTCGCTGCAGATACACCGGCTCCTCGACCCGGCCGGGGACGCGTCCTCGCTGGACGCCCGCCGCGAGGGCCGTACGGAGGGCATGCCGCCGCTCGTCGCCGCGGAGCTGCGCCGCCAGGTCACCGTCCTGGAACTGCTCGCCGGTCACGGCGCGGGCGGTCTGCGCCGGGCGCTGGAGGTGTCGACGGAGGGGCGGCGGGTGCTGCGGGCGGTGGTGTCCCGGCGGGCGCGCGGGCGGCGCTGATTGCGGCCCGCGGCCGTCAGCTCACGACCCACTTCACGACCGCGTCCCCGTAGTCCGCGGTGGTGGTGTAGAAGGCGGTCAGGTCCCGGTGGGCCGAGGCGAAGGCTGCCCGGGCCTGGGGCTCCGCGGCGGCGCCCCCGTACCGGGGCAGCAGCTCGGCACGGGCCGGACCCCACAGCTGGTCGAAGTCGGTCGAGGTCAGGAACGCGGCGACCCGCGATGTCTGGGCCGCGGTGAGCAGCAGGAACGGTGACTGTCCCGGATCGGAGGGGAACACCCGCTGGCCGCCCAGGACCACATGGGCCTCCGGCCCGGCGTCCGCGAGCTCCGGGGGCATGTCCGTGTAAAGGAGCTGGTGGTCGCGGTAGTGCCCGTCCAGCATCTCCTCGCGGTGCCGGTCGATGCGCTCCCGGACCGCTTGCCAGTCGTCGTCGAACAGCCGTCGCAGCCAGGCCGCGCTGTTGCGGAGGGCGGATGGCGGTACGGCCCGGAAATGGAAGTACATGCTCATCGGTGTATGGAGCGCACGGGAGGGCCCAAGCATCACCCCCGAGGCCAAAACCCCCGGTCGTGGGCGGGTCCTGTGATCGTCGTGCGACGGAGCGGGGGCGGTCCTGCGGGGGTCTCGGGCAGCCGCCGGATCCGCGTGACGGATGCCGCGCGGGTGTCGCTCTTCTCTGTGTGACGAGTCTGACGAGCCGACAGGAGACCAGGCCTCACGCCGCGGCGAAGCCGGTGCGGTGGGCGGCGGACGCGGTGACGACCCTGCGCGAGGGCGGGCGCGTGCGGCTCGACTACTCGCCGCAGAGCCTGTGGCGCGTCGACCGGGTGATCGGCGACCTGCGGAGCGAGGAGGTCCCGTACGCGGCCGCCGAACACGTCCTGCGCGGCTTCGGCGCGTACGCCGGTGAGGTGATCGCCCGTCAGACCGGTGCCGAGTGGTGGACCTCGGGCGGCGACCACTGGATCCGCACGCCCGACGGCCGCCTGTGGGACCCGTTCGACGAGGCGCGGCGCTGCTTCACCGGCAACGGCTCGCTGCGGCTGCTGTGCCGGGACGCGACGAGAGCGGCGCGCGGATGACGTCGGGCGAACGGCGGTGATGAGCTCCCGCTCGGCAAAATCGCCGTAATAAGAGACGCTGACCGCCGTTGGTGGGCGCTCGTCGTGCCGGGGCTGGGCGCGCTTTCAGTCCGCTGTGAGTCGGCTGTGTTCATCGACACATCTGTGACCCGTGATGTCCGTGAGACGGCATGCGCTGGGACTTCGGGGGGACGGAACCGGTTCTCCCGGAGCCGAGCGAAGGGGTGGGGTCCCATGAGCATGGTCGGGCTGGAGGAACGGCTGCCGGACGCGAGCGGGATGCGGCCGCACGCCGCGCAGTTCGTGGCACGAGTCACGGCCCGTCACCGTCTGCCGCTCGACTACTCCGTGGCCAGCCTGCGCATCGTCGACCGCCTCCTCGACGGACTGCGCAAGGGCGGCGCCGACCGGGAGCGGGCCGACCGCACGCTGTTCGGGCTCGGCGCGTACGTCGGTGAGGTGCTCGTGCGCCGCGCGGGGGCGGTGTGGGTGGACTTCGACGCCGACCAGCGCGGTTACTTCAGACAGCCGGTCGGCGTGCGCATGCCCGACGGCCGGGTCTGGAACCCCCTCGGCAAAGTCGTCAACCGCTTCGAGGCCGGCGGCCCCGAGGAGTCCTTGCAGACCTTCTACCTGACGCTGCACGGACGGGCCCGCCGGGCGGCCCAGACGATCCCGTGACGCCACGAGACACGGGGGGCGGGAGACGGACTGTGACACTTCTGTGGGGCTGAACGCTGTAGACCTGGGGGCGTGAAACCGGCCGTGGCGTGTCGCGCGGCGGGTGACTCGCCGCGAACCCGCTCCGACATCCGCACGAACGAGGACAGTTTTGGGCCAGGGAGGGGAATCCCGGCGCGCGCACGCGTACGACGGGGAACTGGGCGCGGCGGTCATGCGGGCCCAGGACGGCGACGAGACCGCGTTCGCCGTCGCATACCGGATCGTGCAGCCGGGGCTGCTCGGCTATCTGCGCGGGCTCGTCGGTGACGAAGCGGAGGACGTCGCGTCCGACGCCTGGCTGGAGATCGCCCGTGACCTGGGGCGATTCAAGGGCGACGGGGCGGGGTTCCGGGGCTGGACGGCGACCATCGCCCGGCACCGGGCGCTCGACCACCTGCGCCGCCAGCGCGTACGGCCCCGGGCGTCGGCGCTCGAATCGGACGTGCTGGACCTGCCCGGTCCGCAGAGCACCCACGACCAGGCGCTGGAGTCGCTCTCCACGGCGCGCGCCATGGACCTGGTCCGCGGGCTGCCGCGCGACCAGGCGGAGGCGGTGCTGCTGCGGGTCGTCGTCGGCCTCGACGGCCCGGCCGCGGCCCGTGTCCTGGGCAAGCGCCCCGGCGCGGTCCGCACGGCGGCGTACCGGGGCCTGAAACGCCTGGCCCGCCAGCTGGGGGCCGACGGCGTTTCGAACGAGGGTGTGACGGATGAGGCTTCCCGGACGCTGGGGGAGTCGAAGTGAACGGCGACGGCTGCGGCCCGTATGGATCAAGTGACGGCGGTAGGCGCGGACCCGACGGCCCCGGTCCGTACGGAGCGGGTGGCAGCGAGCCGCGGGAAGTGTGCGGCGCGTCGCGTGGACCACGTGGCCCTGGGGCGCGTACAGGAAGTGGCGGCAGACCGCGCGGAGTGAGCGGCGGTGGGCCGTACGGATCGGTTGGACCGGACAGAGACGGAAACGGACATGGGTGATCGGCTGAGCGGCGGCGGGGCTACCGGCCGTCGGCGTGCGCAGCTCGGCGACGCCATGTCCGGGCCCCGCGGACTGGGCGACGAGGCGGGCCTGGAGGCGCTCCTCGCCGCCGCCATGCGCGGGGACGGCATCGACCCCGAGGCCGAGGGACGCGCCGTGGCCGCGTTCCGGGCCGCCAGGGACGCGGGGGCGCACCACGCGCCGGCCCGCACCCGGCGCCGGGACGACTGGCGGCCCCGGGAACGGCGACGCGCGTCACGTTCGCTGAAGGCCACGCTCTCCGTGGCGCTCGCGAGCCTCACCCTGGGCGGCGTCGCGTTCGCGGCGATCGGCTCGGTCGGCTCCTCCGACGCCGGTGACGAAGGGCGCGCGCACCCGGTGACCAGCGACCCGGACCGCGCGGCCGACAAACCTTCCTCCGCCGCGTCGTCCGGCTCCGCGCGCGAGAACCACCCGGAAAACGCCGAGGACACCGAGGCCCGCTGCCGCGCCTACGAGAACGTCAAGGGCCAGGGCAAGGCGCTGGACTCCACCGCCTGGCAGCGGCTCGTCGAGGCCGCGGGCGGCGAGGCGAACGTCGACGCGTACTGCGCCGAGCAGCTCGCGCAGCCGAGTGCCGGCAGCAGCCCGGGCAGGAGCGACAGCGACAAGGCGGCGGACGGCAGCGCCGAGAACGGCAAGCAGAAGTCCGAGGACAAGACCGCCGGGAAGAACAGGTAGGTCCCGCGGCCGGGGCCGCATCGCGGCCCGCCCGAGGCCCACGGCAACGTCAACAAGGCGGCCGGAACTCAGGCCATCGGGGGAACTTTCTCCTGCCCCGGCACGTGACGTCGATCACCTCGGGGGTCCGCGCTTTCGCGGCCGAGGCAACGGCCGGAGCCGCCACCCCCCACAGGAGAGGCCCCGGCCGTCGCGCGGCACGGGCCGCGCGGCGGCCCGTACTTCCTACAGCGCCATGGGTGCGGTTTCTGTCACACCCCAGGGTCCCGCGAGTTAGTTGCATATTGTACGGACATGGACGGACGGCGGTTTCACGCCGTAACGTGCCTTTCGCGCCGGACCGCAGAGCGGAAAAGACCACCGCGACCACATGCGGTCCTAAGGCCGCAACCATCAATTGAGGAACCACGACGGCGAGTACCCGGTCCGCGAGAGCGGCGCCGGTTTAGGCGCAGAGGGGTTGCGCGCGGTGCTGGGGGACGACGCGGAGCTGACAGCCGCGGTGCTTGCGGCACAGCACGGAGACGAGACCGCGTTCCGGGCTGTGTACCGCACCGTGCACCCACGGCTGCTCGGATACGTACGGACACTGGTCGGCGACTTCGACGCCGAGGACGTCACCTCCGAGGCCTGGCTGCAGATCGCCCGTGACCTGGAGCGGTTCACCGGGGACGCCGACCGCTTCCGCGGCTGGGCCGCCCGTATCGCCCGCAACCGCGCCCTCGACCACATACGCATGCGCGGACGCCGCCCCGCCGTCGGCGGCGACGAGACCGAACTGACCGGCCGGGCCGCCGAGTCCGACACCGCCGGCGAGGCCATCGAGGCCCTGGCCACCGACCACACCCTCTCGCTCATCGCCCGCCTGCCGCAGGAACAGGCCGAGGCCGTCGTCCTGCGCGTGGTGGTGGGCCTCGACGCCAAGACCGCCGCCGAGACACTGGGCAAGCGGCCGGGGGCCGTGCGCACGGCCGCGCACCGCGGTCTGAAGAAGCTCGCCGAGCTGCTCGGCGACGATCCCGATTCGGCCGGCGTGCTCGACGCGCTGCCGCCCCAGCGAGAACCGCGCGAGGGCGCGGTGACGTCAGCCGGTGTGACGCATACACGCGCGCGGACGCAGAAGGACATGTGATGGCCGACGAGCAGTACAGGTGGCTGGACCGCGAAACGGCGGAGCGTTTGCTGCGCGGGGAGTCACTGGACGCTGTCGACGCCTCCGCCCGCGACCAGGCCGAACGGCTCGCCAAGACCCTTGGCGCGCTGTCCGCGGGTCCCGCGCCGATCGGCGCCGAACTTCCCGGTGAGACGGCCGCGCTGGCCGCGTTCCGCGCGGCGCGCACCGGGAGCGCCGCGGCGAGCGGCCCGGTGAGCTCCCCGGTCGATGCCGGGAGCGCGTCCGCCGGCTCCTCGGGCGACGCCCGCGCCGGCACCGCGCGGTTCTCCGACGCCGGAGTCGTCCGCATCGGTGTCCGCTCCCACCGGGGCGCGCGCCGCCCCCGCTGGGCCCGTCCGGCGCGCCTCGCGCTGTCCGCCGCGCTGGCCGTCGGCATGGTCGGCGGGGTCGCGGTGGCAGCCGGAACGGGGGTCCTGCCGACGCCGTTCGGCGGCGCCGAACCGGGCCCCGCCGCCTCCGTCCCGGACGCCGTCTCCTCCGGCCGGCCGCTCGTCTCCCCTCCGCCGAACGGCCCGCAGGCCGATGCCACGCCCGACGGCGCCGCAAGCGGCTCCGCAGGCGGGGATCCCTCGCGTGACACCGCCGGGAAGGGCACCGCCCCGGGCAGCAGCCCCGGCAACGGCAGCCGCCAGGGCGCCTGGGGCGGAGCCAAGTCGGCGTGCAAGGACGTACGCGACGGCCGGAAGCTGTCCGGTGAGCGCATGCGCAAGCTGGAGGACATGGCCGGCGGCGCCTCCCGTGTGCAGTCGTACTGCGAGGGCGTTCTCGACAAGGCTCCGGGCGCCGAGAACGGATCGGACGACAAGGGCAAGGGCGACTCCGGCGGGCCGGGCCGCGACGGTGGGCAGGGAGACCAGGGCGGTCAGGGCGACGGTGACGGCGGCGGTGACGGCAGAAGCGGCATAACCCGCGGCGGCGGCCACCACCCGGAGGGCGCCGCCGCACCCTCGCCGTCCCCCTACGAGCCGCCCCCGACCGGCCGGCCGGCCGTGTCACCGAGCGCCACACCGTCCGCGTTGCCCAGCCCCTCGTACACCGCGCTCTGATCCGTCACGCCCCTGACCTGCGGTTTCAAAATGCTCGAATTTTTTCCGCGACGGGTGTGACGTTTTCGGCCGCTGAGGCGCAGTACTGAGTGAGCCGACTGGTCATCGGCCGTCGCACAGAGCCGGGGTTCCCCCCGTACCCACGGCTCGTGCACCCAGGCGCGGGCGGGACACGTTCCCCCGGTCCCGCCCGCGCCCCGCACGTTCCCCGGGTGTCACCAGTGGACGACGACCTTGTCGCCGTTCCGGACCTGCGCGAACAGCTCCGCGATCGCCGCCTCGTCCCGTATGTTGACGCAACCGTGCGACGCCCCCGCGTAACCGCGGGCCGCGAAGTCGTACGAGTAGTGCACGGCCTGGCCGCCGCTGAAGAACATGGCGTACGGCATGGGGGAGTCGTAGAGCGTGGACACGTGATGGCGTGACTTCCAGTAGATGCGGAACACACCCTCACGGGTGGGCGTGTACTGCGAGCCGAACCGGACCGACATCGTCGACACCGTCCGCCCGTCGATCATCCAGCGCAGGGTCCGGCTCGTCTTGTCGATGCACAGCACGCGGCCCGTCGTACAGCGCGGGTCGGGCGCGCCGGCCGGCTGACCGCCCATCAGGTACAGCTCCCACTGCCCCGGTTCGTGCGTCATCCTCAGCAGCCGCTGCCAGGTGACCGTGTCGGTCTTCCCGGTCTTCGGCAGCCCGCGCTTGCCCTGGAAGCCCCTGACCGCCTGCTCGGTCAGGTCGTCGTAGGTTCCGGTCGGACCGTCGTAGAGCCAGGCGACCTGGCGGAGCCGGGCCTGGAGCTCACGGACGTCGCGGCCGGTGTCGCCGCGGGACCAGAGGACGTCGGGGGCGGCCCTCGTCGAGTGGGCCGTGCTCGGTTTGTCGTCGGAGGGTGTCTCGGGCGGCGCACTGGTGATGTCGATGTGCACCGGCAAGTGGTGCTTTCCGTCCCCGCCCGAGGCCTGCACCGTGCATGCGCTCACGGTGACCAGGGCCACCAGCGCCGCCGCGGCGATCGATCTCCCCATGCCCGTAGTACGCAATGCGGCCCCCCGTCGTCTCACCACGTGCACCCGTGCGTGTCACCTGAGATGTTTCCCGCGGGTGACGGGTTGCGAACGGCGAGGCATTGTTGTGACGGAGACCGCAAAACGGCTGTGAGCAAGGTCCCAGCGTGCTCCCCTCCACCGGGTGCACGCCCACCGCTACAGTCCGTCGAAGGGTCGGTCTGTACTGGCGAGTAACTGGCGAGTAACTGCTCAGCGGGAGGCAACACACCATGGCGCGCGAGTCGGAATCCGGACTGCCCATCGAACCGGTCTACGGGCCCGAGGCCCTGGAGGGCTGGGACCCGGCCGAGAAGCTGGGCGAGCCCGGTGCGTACCCGTACACGCGCGGTGTCTACCCGTCGATGTACACGGGCCGCCCCTGGACGATGCGCCAGTACGCCGGTTTCGGCACGGCCGTGGAGTCCAACGCCCGCTACAAGCAGCTGATCGCCAACGGCACGATGGGCCTGTCGGTCGCCTTCGACCTGCCCACCCAGATGGGCCACGACTCCGACGCGCCGATCGCCCACGGCGAGGTCGGCAAGGTGGGCGTCGCCATCGACTCGGTCGACGACATGCGGGTGCTGTTCGGCGGCATCCCGCTGGACAAGGTCTCGACGTCGATGACGATCAACGCGCCCGCCGCCCTGCTGCTGCTCCTGTACCAACTGGTGGCGGAGGAGCAGGGGGTGAGCGCCGACAAGCTCACCGGCACGATCCAGAACGACGTGCTGAAGGAGTACATCGCGCGGGGCACGTACATCTTCCCGCCGAAGCCCTCGCTCCGTCTGATCGCCGACATCTTCAAGTACTGCAAGGCCGAGATCCCGAAGTGGAACACGATCTCGATCTCCGGCTACCACATGGCGGAGGCGGGTGCGTCCCCCGCCCAGGAGATCGCGTTCACCCTCGCCGACGGCATCGAGTACGTCCGCACCGCCGTCGCGGCCGGCATGGACGTCGACGACTTCGCCCCCCGCCTGTCGTTCTTCTTCGTGTCGCGGACGACGATCCTCGAGGAGGTCGCCAAGTTCCGTGCGGCCCGCAGGATCTGGGCGCGGGTGATGAAGGAGGAGTTCGGGGCGAAGAACCCGAAGTCCTGGATGCTGCGTTTCCACACGCAGACGGCCGGTGTGCAGCTGACGGCCCAGCAGCCGGAGGTGAACCTGGTGCGCGTCGCCGTCCAGGGCCTGGCGGCGGTCCTCGGCGGCACGCAGTCCCTGCACACCAACTCCTTCGACGAGGCGATCGCGCTGCCCACGGACAAGTCCGCGCGCCTCGCCCTCCGCACCCAGCAGGTGCTGGCCTACGAGACGGACGTGACCGCGACGGTCGACCCCTTCGCGGGCTCCTACGTCATCGAGAAGATGACCGACGAGGTGGAGGCGGCGGCGCTGGAGCTGATGGGCAAGGTCGAGGACCTGGGCGGCGCGGTCTCGGCGATCGAGCACGGCTTCCAGAAGAACGAGATCGAGCGCAGCGCCTACCGCATCGCGCAGGAGACGGACTCCGGCGAGCGGGTCGTCGTCGGCGTCAACCGCTTCCAGCTCGACGCGGAGGAGCCGTACGAGCCCCTCCGCGTCGACCCGGCCATCGAGGCGCAGCAGGCGGAGCGGCTCGCCAAGCTGCGGGCCGAGCGCGACCAGCCGGCGGTGGACGCGGCCCTGGACGCCCTGAAGAAGGCGGCGGAGGGGGAGGACAACGTCCTGTATCCGATGAAGGACGCGCTGAAGGCCCGGGCGACGGTGGGTGAGGTGTGCAATGCCCTTCGGGAGATTTGGGGGACTTATGTGCCGTCGGATGCGTTCTGACCTGGGCGATTCCCTCGAATGAGTGATCGGGGGCGGAAACCGCCCGGCTGTGGTTAATCTCGTGGAGGGTGTTCCCGAAAGGAGGGTGCCGTGGCTGTGATGCTGCACGAGTCGTCGCTTTCTGATGCTGCCGACCGGCTGTGGGAGGAGCTGCCCGGACACCGGGTGGAGATCCTCAACGGGAGCATTGTTGTGACACCGCCGCCGGATGGGCCGCATCAGGAGACGTTGACCTGGCTCATCGAGGAGTTCTTGAAGATCAAGGCCAGGCAGGCGGGGCTCAGGTACGTACAGAACATCGGTCTGTGGCTGCCTACCGGGCCGGATGATTACGCCGTGCCGGACTTCTCCGTCGTCGACGCGCACTACAAGGACGCACTCGTCGAGAAGAACTGCTACGCGCCGCACGTCTTCCGTCTCGTTTTGGAGGTGACCTCCTCCAACTGGACCAACGACACGGCCACCAAGGTCGATGTCTACGCCCGGGCCGACATCCCCGTCTACATCGTCGCCGACCGCAAACACGACGAGGTCCTCCTTTACAGGAACCCTGTCGACGGCAAGTACCCCGACCCCGTCCGCCGCAAGCGAGGCGAGTCGGTCCCCCTCCCCGAGTCCGTCGGCGTGGCCCTCGAACTCTCCGTCGACACCCTCCTCGACGGCGACGACTGACCGTCCTATCCGATGCCGAGCCGGGCCGCGTACTCCGTGAGCCCGGCCGCCGTCTCCCCGGCCCACCCCACGTAACCGTCCGGCCGGACCAGGAAAACGCCCGTGCCGTACACCTCGTACGACGGCACGCGCACCGTCGGAACGGTGAGCGGCGGCAGTTCCGACTCCACGTCGCCCACGGTCAGCAGCGTCCAGAGCGGCCCCCGGAACGCATCGAACAGCCGTACGCCATCCACCACCCCGTCGGGCGCACGGTCGCCCGCCCGCACCGCACCCGGTGTCTCGCGCGTCTCCTCCGTGAGGGACGACTCCCGGTAACCGAGCCCCAGTTGCCGCGTCGCCTCGCCGCGTCGCACCTCCCCGCGGTGGACGCTCGTCGACAGGCCGAGCACGCCCGCCGCGATCGGGCGCCGCTCCTCCTCGTAGGTGTCCAGCAGCGCGGCCACCGCACCCTCCCGCACCACCGCACCCAGCTTCCAGCCCAGGTTGTACGCGTCCTGCACGCTCGTGTTCAGTCCCTGCCCGCCCGCCGGTGAGTGGACGTGCGCCGCGTCCCCCGCGAGGAACACCCGACCGGAACGAAAGTGGTCCGCCAGTGCCGCCCGTGGCCGGAAGTCCGACGCCCAGCGCACCTCCGTCACGTCCTCGGGCGCCAGATGCGAGCGCGCTGCTACGACCTTGCGGACGCCCTCCAAAGAAACGTCCACCGGCGTTCCCTCCGGGAACTGGGCGACGACCTGGAAGTCCTCCGTGCCCGTGAGCGGGCAGATCGCGAGGAAGCCCTCGGCGTCCCCGTGTGGCGGGAAGACATGCCAGTTGTCGCGGTCCAGGCCGCTGATCCGGACGTCCGCCACCAGCATCGGCTTCGGGTCGACCGTCTCGCCGGTCATCCCGATGCCGAGCGCGCGCCGCACGGCCGAGCGGCCGCCGTCGGCGGCGACGACGTACCGGGCGCGCAGGTCCTCGCCGGAAGCGCAGTGCACGGTCACGCCGTCCTCGTCCTGGTCGAGCCCCACGACCTCCCGGCCGAAGGCGACCTTCCCGCCCAGCTCCTCCAGCCGCGCGAACAGGATCTCCTGCGTGCGCCACTGCGGCACCATCCACGGCTCGGTGTACGGCGAGTACTCGCTCGCCTCGGCCGGGTCGAACATCCGGTGCTCGCCGACCCGCGTGCCGTCCTGCCAGAACACCTGGACCGGGTAGGAGCCGCCGGCCGCGCGGATCGCGTCGAGTACGCCGAGGTCGTCGAAGACCTCCATCGTGCGCGGCTGGATGCCCTTGCCGCGCGAGCCGGGGAAGAGCCCCTCCGCCCGCTCCACGACCAGCGCGTCGACCCCGCGCCGGGCGAGGTCGATGCCGAGGGCGAGGCCGGTCGGACCCGCGCCCACGATCAGAACGTCCACATCCGCAGTCATGGCGCCCACCTCCTTAACACTGTTAAGTTCTGCCGCCCACGAGCGTGCCCTTAACACTGTTAAGTTGTCAACCGGCAGGCGATAGGTTGTCGGCGTGAGTACGGAACGACGCGCGCCCCTCGACCGCACCCGGGTCGCGGACACCGCCCTGAAGCTCCTGAACGAGGTCGGACTGGAGGGCCTGACCCTGCGGGCCATCGCCAGGGAACTCGACGTCAAGGCGCCCGCCCTGTACTGGCACTTCAAGGACAAGCAGGCGCTGCTCGACGAGATGGCGACGGAGATGTACCGCCGGATGGTCTCCGGCGGCTCCCTGGCCCCCGACGACACGTGGCGGGAGCGGCTGCTCAAGTCCAACCGCGGACTGCGCTCGGCCCTGCTCGGCTACCGCGACGGCGCCAAGGTGTTCAGCGGCTCACGCTTCACGGGCATCGTGCACGCGGAGCAGATGGAGGAGAACCTGCGCCTGTTCACGGCCGCGGGCTTCACCCTCGCCGAGGCGGTCCGCGCGCTCACGACGTCGTACCTCTACACGATCGGCTTCGTCACCGAGGAGCAGGGCGTCCAGCCGCTCCCCGACGAGCGCCGCGAGGGCTTCGACGTCGACGAACGCGCACGCCTCATGGCCGACTTCCCCCTGTCGGCCGCGGCGGGCGCGGAGCTCTTCGCGGACTACGACCGGCACTTCGAGGAGGGCCTGGCCCTGATCGTCGCGGGCATCGAGGCGAAAAGGGCGTCCTGACAGTCCTCGCGGCATGGTGATGTCATGCCGTGTTCACCCCGAGGACGACTCGTGGCAGCGTTCGAGCGGTCCGGCCGTTCCTAGGATCGCGGTGATCGTCCCCGCGAACCCCAGGTGTGCACACGTGGCCAACGAACCGACCCTGTCCGTCATCGTGCCCTGCTTCAACATCGAGACGTACGTCCCGGAGACCGTGACCAGCCTGGTCAACAACGCCCGGGACGACTTCGAGTTCGTCTTCGTCGAGGACAGATCCACCAAGGACAGGACGTACGAAGCGCTCCTCACCCTGACGAAGCGGCTCGGCAACAGCCGCGTGATCCGGCACGAGCAGAACGGCGGACTGGCCACCGCCCGCAACACCGGCATCGACGCGGCCGAGGGCCGCTACCTCACCTTCCTCGACGGCGACGACTGGCTGGCCCCGGGCTATCTGGCGAGCCTCGTCGACTCGATCGAGCGCCTCGACGTCGACTTCGTCCGCACGGACCATGTGCAGGTCACCGGCATCGAGCGGCTCGTCCAACGCGCCCCCGAAGGCCGTCGGCACACCCCGCTGGACCCGCGCAGTTCCGTCCTCCCCGTCGACGACACGACGATGGTCGACTACCCGTACGCCTGGGCCGGCATCTACCACCGCCGTCTCCTCGACCGCGGCATGCTGCGCTTCCACGACGGCCTGCGCACCGCCGAGGACCGCCCCTGGATCTGGCAACTGCACCGCGAGGCCGAGTCCTACGCGGTCGCCAGCCTGCGAGGCGTGTTCTACCGCCGGGGTCTCGCGAACTCGCTGACCCAGATCGGCGACGTCCGGCAGCTCGACTTCTTCCGCTCCTTCGACCTCGTCCTCGCCGAACTCGAAGGCGACCCGGAGGCGGACAGGTTCCGCAAGAAGGCGCTGCGCAACTACTGCGTCGTCATCGCCCACCAGCTCCTCGACCGCGGCCGGTTCGAGCGCAGCGTCCACGCCAGACTGCGGCAGATGGCCGCCGAGGCGCTCGGGCGGATGACGGAGACCGAACTCAACGAAGCGCTCGTCGGCATGGGCGAGGAACGCGTGCACAAGCTGCGACGCATACGCGGCGGCATGAAGGGAGTCGCGGCATGAGCGGCACGACGCAGGGCAAGGGCGGCACGACGCAGGGCAAGGGCGGCACGACGCAGGGCCAGGGCGGCACGACGCAGGGCCAGGGCGGCACGACACAGATCTTCTTCTCGGCGACCCAGTACGCCGCGGCGACCGTCACCGCCGCCATCCGCGCCGGACTGTTCGGCCCCCGCGCCGCCCACCGCCGCATCCTCGTCGTCAGCAACGTCGCCGCGATCCCCGAGGTCGGCACCCCGCTCGACCGCATGGCCGGCTTCGAGAAGCTGCGCCCCGAGTTCGACGAGGTGCGCTCGTGGAACGAGTTCATCTCCCCGCACCACCCCGTCGGCTGGTCCCCGCGCGCCCAGGACGCCCAGCTGTGGGAGAAGGCCGTACGCCTCGCCTGGGACCTCGGTGACGAACCCGTCGAGATCGCCTGCGAGTCCATCCAGGCCAACCCCTCCCGCGCGGTGGCCGACATCTTCGCGGACAGCCCGATCCACGTGTACGCCGACGGCCTGATGAGCTACGGCCCCACCCGCAACCGCATCCCGCACGGCATGAACAGCCGCATCGTGCGGGTGCTGCACCTCGACCTGATCCCCGGGCTGCGCCCCATGCTCCTTTCCGAGTACGGAGTCGAGCCCGAGCCCATCCCCAACGAGGCGATCGTCGAGGTACTCGGCCAGATCGGCGAGGACGGCGCCGGGATCCTCGAGGAGCGGCTGCCCGCGGACGACCGCCCCACGGCGGTGCTGCTGGGCCAGTACCTGTCCGCCATCGACCTCATCACCCAGGACGAGGAAGAGGCGCTGCACGTCCGCATGTTGCGCGCCGCCGCCGGGGCCGGCCACGACAGCGTCCTGTTCAAGCCCCATCCCAGCGCTCCGGCCGTCTACAACAGGTCCCTGGATGCGGCGGCCGCGGAACTCGGTGTGCGGCTGACGGTCCTGAGTGAACCCGTTCTCGCCGAGACCGTGTTCGCGCACCTGAGGCCGAAGCTCGTCATCGGCTGCTTCTCCACCGCGCTGATGACCGCCGCCGCGTTCTACGACATCCCCGTCGCCCGCGTCGGCACGGACCTGCTCCTCGAGCGCATCACGCCGTACGAGAACAGCAACCGCATTCCGCTCACCGTCATCGACGCGGCCCTGCCCGACGCCGAGCGCGACGAGGTCGGAGCGCCCCTCGAACTGGCCGGGCTGGCCGGGGAACTGGCCCCCCTGGTGCGGGCCGTCGGCTACTGCATGCAGTCCCTCAAGCACCACGGCCTGCGCGACGAGGTGGCAGCCTGGATCGCCGCCCATCTCGCCGAGTACCCGCGGTACTTCAAGAAGCGCCGCCTGACCAGTCTGCGTCTGCCCGGCGGCAGCCCCGTGCGCGCCCAGTCGCTGCGCCGCAACCCCACGGTCCGGCGGGTCGTGCGCCGGATCCGGGCCGCGCAGTCCGCCTCCTGAACCACCGAACGGCCGAGGGCCCCTGACGCCGAGACGTCAGGGGCCCTCGGCCGTTCCTCACTTCCCGAGCCGCGCTCCGAGCTGTGCCGCCTGCGTGGCCATCGTCCGCTTCAGCCGGGGCCCGAAGGGCCTCTCCACGAAGCGGTGCATCAGATACGCAAGGCAGAGCAGGCCCGGCACGGTCAGGGCGAGCGTCTCGTAGGGGCCGAGTCCGAAGCCCCGGTGCAGCACCCGGATCACGAACCAGCCCAGGTGCTCGTGGATCAGGTAGAAGGGGTACGTCAGCGCCCCCGCCACCGTCAGCCAGCGCCAGTTCGCCCAGCGCACCCAGCCCAGCGCCACCACCGCGACGGCCGCGAAGGCGAGGAAGACGATGGCCTGGATGACGTAGGGGCTGCGGTGGAAGTCGCCCTGCGGGCCGGGGTGCCACAGCGCCGTCACCGAGTAGCGCTGCCCCAGCAGGAACGACATGCCCACGATGCCCCACAGCAGCAGGTCGCTGCCGTACCGGTGGATCAGGTACAGCGCCAGACCGCCGATGAAGAACGGCGCGTGGTCGCGCATCACGAGCTCGTCCGTCAGCGGCATGTCGGCGACCCGGGCGAAGACGCCGGCCAGCGTCCACAGGATGCAGAAGACGACCACACGCCGGTAGGTGACGCCCTTCCAGATCACGAACAGCGCGAAGAGCACGTAGAAGCGCATCTCCACCCACAGCGTCCAGTCCACGCCCAGGACCCGGTGCGCACCCATCGGCTGCTGCAGCATGGTCAGGTTCAGCAGGAGCTCGTCCCCCCTGAGCGGGCGGACGACCACCGGCATCAGGACCGCGGCGGCGGTCACCATGACGATCGCCACCCAGTACGCCGGGTAGAGACGGGCGATACGGGAGCGGAAGAAGTCGCCCAGGCTGCGGCCCCAGCTGCTCATGCAGATCACGAAGCCGCTGATGACGAAGAAGAACTGCACGCCGAGCGAGCCGTAGGTGGCCGCCTGCGACAGGGTCGGGAACAGATGTCCGGGGGACTGGTGCCAGGATTCGGCGACTTCGCCGTTCTTCCCGGCGAAGTGGTACATGCACACCATCAGGGCGGCCAGCAGCCGCAGGCCGTCCAGGGCACGCAGCCGGTCGCCGCCCCCGCCCTTGCGGGGCGGGGCCGGTTCGGCCGTCCGTATTCGGACGGTGGGTGCCGGGGCCGGGCTGCTGGTCGGTGCCAGGGCCTGGTCAGCCGCTTTCATCCGGGGGCCTTTCTCGGCAGGGTCGAAGGGGTGTTCCGATAGCACTCAGCGCCGCGACAACGCCCGTGCGCGGCGCACGAGTCGCCGTACCGTCGCGTTGCGCGGGATGAAGGACAGCTGGGCCGGTACGGCGCCCGGCAGGGCCAGTGACGTCAGACGGCGGCGCTTGAAGTAGCGCCAGGTGTGCGCATCGAGGTGCTTCGAGAGGTACTTCTCGGCCGCCGGCCGCAACTGCGGTTGGATGCGGGGCTGCATGGCGAAGCCGACCGCCGCCAGCAGCGCGGCCATCTCGTCCACCCGTTCCCGCCCCGGCATCCGCCAGCCGGTCACCGCGGCTTCGTCGCCCAGGTCAGGCAGCAGCGCGTCCACGATGGTCAACGGGACGCGGTTGCTGTTCTGGTAGGGCGCGAGCCGGGACAGCAGGGTGTCCGTGCCGACGCGGGCGACCGGGATGCCGTACAGGCCCGCCGCCGTGAGCAGCGCGGTGGAGAAACAGCCGACGACGAGCGCGGGCCGTATCCGCTGGAAGGCCACCTCCGCGAGCACGGGCCGGTCGAGGAGGGTGAGCCGCGCGCCGAGCCTGTCGGCCTCGTCCTCCAGAAGACGCGACCAGCGCGGGGGCGCGACCGGATGCGGCTTGAACACCAGTCGGCGGTGGCCCATGGCCACGGCACCGCGCACCATGCGCAGATGCAGCTCCTCCTCCTCGGCGTCGGTGAGGATGCCGAGCGCGGAGAGGTACTGGCCGAGCAGCAGCGCCGGCTGCTCCTCCGCGGAGGGCAACTCGCCCTCCTCCTCGTCCTCGGCGAGTTCACTCAGCACCTTGAGGAACGCCTCGGTCGGCACCAGCTCCGGCGGCACGCCGAACTCGGTGAGCAGCAGCGGGGTCAGGCCCGGGACGAGATCGAGGTGCAGCAGCCGTTCGATGCGGGTGCCGACCAGCGGGTCGATCTTGTCGCGCGTGGGGCCGTAGCTTATGAGGCCGTCGGCGTAGACGTCGACGGGAGCGCCGGTGAACAGCTGGCACAGCGCGAGCGCCGGATTGACCTGCACGGACTCCACGGCCAGCCGGATCTCGTCGTCCCCGAGGTCCCACAGCAGCCGTACGTACCGCTCCCACATGGGGATGTCGTCGCCGCGGGGACTCCAGCCGCCGGGGTGGAAGGGCGCGATGGTCTCGTTCCAGGAGAGCACCTCGTCGAAGCGTTCACGGATCCGGGCGAACCCCGGCATCGCGTCGACGCAGGGCGTGATCTCGGGATTGGCCGCGTTGTTGGTGACGAGGAGGATCCGCCGGTCGGCCGGCTCGAAGAGTCCGGCGTCCAGCGCGGCGGCGAGGGTCGCGGCTCCGTACAGGGTGGACACGCAGAAGATCCGGGTGGTGCGGGCCATCAGGCGGCCACCGCCCGCGCGGACACCGGCCGGCGCCGAAGCCGCCGCAGCCGGCTCGCCCGCTGCGGGTCCATCGAATCCATGACCTCCGTGAGGAGATCCTGTGGCATTCGTTTGAGAGCGGCGGAGCTCAGCGAGCGCAATTTTCGGGCCACAGCGGGTTCGAACCTCTCGATTGCTCCCAGATGATGAGCCATGATCGCGCAGTACGTGCGCACTGCTTTGGGCAGCAGTTTATCGGCGTCGGGATCGCCGGCCGTTTCCTCGATTACCTGGTCGAACGCGCGAATGAAATCAAGTTGTCGCACATCCCCGATCTGTGTGAGCGAGGAAGCGACTCCGCGCCGGTAGAAGACGCCGAGCAGACCGACCGTGGCGAAGGACTCCGCCTCCCGGTGCAACTTCCAGATCCAGGGCCGGTCCTCGGCCGTGCGCAGACCGTCGGTGAAGTGCAGCAGCCCCTTGTCCACCAGGCGGCGGTGGTAGACGCCCGCCCAGGCGTACGCGTAGTCGACCGAAGTGGAGCGGTCGGCGGGCAGGATCGCCTCCCGCGGGTTCATCACCACACCCCGCCGGCCCTGCGGCACGCGGTGGATCGCACGTGCCCGGCCCGTGCACTGCACATGGTCGGTGCGCACGAAGTCGCAGCCCAGCTCCTCGATGGCGGCGACCAGATGGGGGAAGTAGCCCGGAGCGAGCCAGTCGTCGCCGTCCAGGAAGGTCAGGTACTCGCCGCGCGCCCTGTCGATCCCCGTGTTGCGAGCGGTCGCCAGCCCCCCGTTCTGCTCGCGTCTGACGTACACCGCGCCCGGCAGCTCGCGCTCCGCGCGCGCGAGGATGTCCGGTGTTTCGTCGCGCGAACAGTCGTCGACGAGAATGATTTCGAAGTCCTCACGTGTGTTCGCACGCAGGGACTTCAGAGTGTCGGGCGCGTATTGCTGCACGTTGTAGAACGGCACGATGACGGAGAGCTTGACCACGCGACCGACGTTACGGGGCGGCCCGGCACGCGTCTTTACCGTCGGTTTGATGTCGGGTGAACTGCGCGTGGCGAAGCTGTGAACCGGGCATTTTTGCAGCCTGTTGACGACCTGATTCGCCATTCGGCGATGTGCTGTTAACCGTTTGTTGTATTCGGGTTGGGTGGAACCTAGGAATGCCTTCCTACGGTCGTCGACGTGCCAGCAAGTTCAAGCAGGTCCCTGCGAGTTGCCGTTGTCGCGGATTCCGACACCAGGTGGAAATGGGGTGCGCTCACCGCGAAGCGCACGGTTTCCACTGAATCGGACATCCGCCTCGACGGCTATCTCCTGCGGGGCCGAGCGACCCCCACCGCCCGCCAGCTCGAGGAGGTCGGCGTCCGAGCCGACTCGCTCCGCGAGGTGACCGCCGTCGAGTTCCTGCGCACGATGCGCGAGGAGTCGTACGACGTGCTGGTCCTGGCCCTCGTCGGCGGCGGCGTCCAGGCGATGCTGCACGGGCTGCGCCGCGCGTGGGAGGCCCGCACCGAGCGGCCCGTCGTCGTCACCGGATACGTCGGAGTCGTATACGAGAAGCTCGCCGACGGTCTGCTGCTGCGGCACGGCGCCGACCTCGTCCTCGCCAACTCCCGACAGGACGCGGACCGTTTCCGGGCTGTCTACGAGGGTGTGGGCGCCGACGCCTCGTCGGTGACGGAGGTGGCGCTGCCGTTCCTCGGGGGTGCCGCCTACACCGGCGAGCACGACCCCTACACGGTCGTCTTCGCCGCCCAGCCGTCCGTGCCGGAGAGCCGCAAGGACCGTACGTACCTGCTGAACCGGCTGATCCAGCACGCGCGCCGGCACCCCGAGCGCGAGGTGCTCCTCAAGCTGCGGTCCAAGCCGGGCGAACACACCACGCACCTCGAGGAACTGCCGTACCAGAAGCTGGCGCAGAAGACCGACCTGCCGCCCAACTTCCGGCTGGTGTACGGGCACATGGGCGAGGTCCTCGACCGCACCGACCTCCTCGTGACGGTGAGTTCGACCGCCGCCCTCGAGTCGCTGCACCGGCGGATCCCCACGGTCGTCCTGACCGACCTGGGCGTGCGTGAGGTGCTCGGCAACCACCACTTCGTGGGCTCCGGCTGCCTCGCGTCGTGGGACCAGCTCGACGCCGGGCACCGGCCGGTGGCCGACGAGGAGTGGGTGGCCCGGCAGGGCGTCGCGGCCGGGGGACCCGCCTCCGGGGGAGGCTCGTACGAGTCGGCCTTCGACGCGGCCCGCGAGCGGATCGGCAAGCTGCTGGCCGCCGCCGAACTGCCGCCGCTCGCGCCCTATTACACGACCGAGACCGCGCCCGGCTATCTGCCCGGCATCCTCGCCCGCCACCACCTCGGCCCCGACGGCGTGCCGCTGCCCGGCGCCCCCGCCGCCGACAAGGCGCCGGGACCGGTGCGGCAGATCGTGCGCCGGGCGGCGCGCGGCGCCTACCGGCACGGAGTGCAGCGGGTGGCGCCCGTCATCCGGCGGATGGGGGAGCTGTGAGCGGCGCCTTCACCCCTTCGCAAGGAGCTCAAGGAGTAGAGCCCATGTCCAATTCGGAAGCGGACCGGGGCGCCGTCGTGCGCCGGGTGCTCGCGGTGATTCCCGCACGCGGCGGCTCCAAGGGCGTGCCCGCGAAGAACCTCGCCCCCGTCGGCGGTGTTCCGCTGGTGGCGCGGGCGGTGCGCGAGTGCCGGGCGACCCGTCTGGTGACGGACGTCGTCGTGTCGACGGACGACCAGGCCATCGCGGCCGCCGCCCGAGAAGCCGGCGCCGAGGTGGTGCTGCGGCCGGCCGCCATCGCCGGGGACACGGCGACGTCGGAGGCGGCCGTTCTGCACGCCATGGACGCACACGAGGCCCTGCACGGGGCCGTGGTGGACGTCGTCCTGCTGGTCCAGTGCACCAGCCCGTTCATCGCCCGCGAGGACGTCGAGGGGGTGGCGGCCGCGGTCGTCGAGAACGGTGCGGACACGGCGGTGACCGTGGCGCCGTTCCACGGCTTCATCTGGCGGGACGCGGAGCCCGAGGCGCCTGCCGCGACCGGCGGTCACGGCGTCAACCACGACAAGTCCTTCCGCCCCCGCCGCCAGGACCGTCCCCAGGACCTGCTGGAGACCGGTGCCGCCTACGCGATGGACGCGGCCGGTTTCCGCAGGCATCAGCACCGCTTCTTCGGCCGCACCGAACTCGTGCGCACCGACCCCGCGCGGGTGCTGGAGATCGACGACCCGCACGACCTGGCCCGGGCACGCGCACTCGCACCACTCTTCGACGCGGGCCGCCCGGACGCCCTCCCGACCGCCGCCGACATCGACGCGGTCGTTCTCGACTTCGACGGCACCCAGACCGACGACCGGGTGCTGATCGACGCCGACGGACGGGAGTTCGTCTCCGTGCACCGCGGGGACGGCCTCGGCATCGCGGCCCTGCGGCGCAGCGGCCTGCGGATGCTGATCCTGTCCACGGAACAGAACCAGGTCGTCGCCGCCCGGGCCCGGAAGCTCAGGATCCCGGTCCTGCACGGCATCGACCGCAAGGACCTCGCACTCAAGCAGTGGTGCGAGGAGCAGGGCATCGCGCCCGAGCGCGTGCTCTACGTCGGCAACGACGTCAACGACCTCCCGTGCTTCGCCCTCGTCGGCTGGCCCGTGGCGGTCGCGAGCGCCCACGACGTCGTGCGCGGCGCCGCACGCGCGGTCACCACCGTCCCCGGTGGCGACGGCGCGATCCGAGAGATCGCCAGCTGGATCCTCGGCCCCTCTCTCGATTCCCTCACCAAGTAAGGAACCTCCGCATGAGCACCAACTCCCGTCTCCGCACCTTCGGTTCGCGCATCGCGGGCCCCGGTCAGCCCGTCTACATCTGCGGCGAGATCGGCATCAACCACAACGGCGAGCTCGAGAACGCCTTCAAGCTGATCGACGTGGCGGCCGAGGCCGGCTGCGACGCCGTCAAGTTCCAGAAGCGCACGCCCGAGATCTGCACCCCGCGCGACCAGTGGGACATCGAGCGGGACACGCCCTGGGGCCGGATGACGTACATCGACTACCGCCACCGCGTCGAGTTCGGCGAGGACGAGTACCGGCAGATCGACGAGTACTGCAAGGAGAAGGGCATCGCCTGGTTCGCGTCCCCGTGGGACACGGAGGCGGTCGCGTTCCTGGAGAAGTTCGACGTACCCGCGCACAAGGTGGCGTCCGCGTCCCTGACGGACGACGAGCTGCTGCGCGCCCTGCGCGCGACGGGCCGCACGGTCATCCTGTCGACCGGCATGTCGACCCCCAAGCAGATCCGCCACGCGGTGGAGGTGCTGGGCAGCGAGAACATCCTCCTCTGCCACGCCACGTCGACGTACCCGGCGAAGGCGGAGGAGCTGAACCTCCGCGTGATCAACACGCTGGAGATGGAGTACCCGAACGTCCCGATCGGCTACTCCGGGCACGAGACGGGCCTGCAGACCACGCTGGCCGCCGTCGCGCTCGGCGCGACGTTCGTCGAGCGCCACATCACCCTCGACCGCGCGATGTGGGGCTCCGACCAGGCCGCCTCGGTCGAGCCGCAGGGCCTTCAGCGCCTCGTCCGCGACATCCGCACGATCGAGGCCTCGCTGGGCGACGGCATCAAGAAGGTCTACGACTCCGAGCTCGGCCCGATGAAGAAGCTGCGCCGCGTCGCCGGCGTCGTCGCCGAGGCGGAGATCGCGGCGGCGGCGGGCGAGCCGGTCGCCGTCTGAGTTCCGGCCCCGCGAGAGACGGTCGTACGTCGATGAGCCCCCGCGCCGGGAACCCCGGCACCTCCCCCCACACCCTGGCCTTCGTCGAGAGCCCGGTACAGCTGCTGAACGTGCTGGAGTGGGCGGACGCGCACGCGCATGCCGACGCGCCCGGCGCGGGGTTCACCCTGGTCGTCCTCGCCCCGACCGACCCGATGACCCGCGGCCAGTTGCGCCGCATGGCCGAGCTGGCCCGCGAGGAGGGCCACGAGGTCCGCTGGGAGGAGGCGCGGGGCGGTACGACGGCCCCGTTCCGGACGATCGGCGGCCTGGCCGCGCTGCTGCGGAGGGCACATCGGGTGGTCATGGGGGACCCCTTCTCGCGCTATGTGCAGCTCCTGCTGGCCATCACCCGCGCGGAGGAGCTGATCGTCGTCGACGACGGCACCGCGACGATGGAGTTCGTCGCCCAGCTCGCGCGCGGCGAACGCCTCGTGCGCTGGCACCGCAAGGGCGGTCGCCCCGGCCCGCGTGACGTGCTGTTCGCCCCCGTCTCGTCCTCGGCCCGCCGCCGGCTGACACCGGGCGGGGAGCGCAGCGTGGAGGTCTTCTCGTCGATGCCGATCGACGAGACGCCGCGGGGGGTGCGGGTGACGGCGAACGGGTTCTCCTGGACCCGGGCCCGCTTCGGCCCGCCCCGCATCACCAAGCGGGCGGACATGGTGGGTACGTCGCTGGTGGAGACCGGCGTGGTGGACGGCGAACGGTACCTGGAGGCCGTCCGGGCGCTGGCCAAGGCCCACGGTGTGGCGCGCTACTTCGCGCACCGCAGGGAGAGCGCGGACAAACTGCACCGGCTGACGGCCGAGACGGGCCTGGAGATCGTCCGCCCCGACCTCCCCCTGGAACTGATCGCCCGGCGGGGTCCGATCGGGCGGACGATTCTCAGCTTCCCGTCGACGGTGGTCCACACCCTGCCCCTGGCCCTCGCGGGAACCGAGGTACGGGTCGCGGTCTGCGACATCGACCCCGACTGGCTCACGGAAGGCGCCTCACCACGCGCGCAGGGCTTCCTGTCGGGCGTCACGGGGACGGCACGGGGAGCACACCGCCTGTCGGCGGTGACCGCGGTGTAGAACGCCGGCACGGGGCTGACAGCGCCGGGCGCCGCACCGCCGCGCCCGGGCCTGGCACTGGCTCGCCCGAGAGGGCGGCGCCGCGGTGCCGAGCCGTGCGCACGCCGGCCGACACGGGGCGTCGGCCGGCCCCTTGCTGACCGACCGGTAACTGTCGACGAGCGCGTGCGGCAGGCCGCCCGGCGCCGCGCGCCGAGCCGACGGCAGCCGGGGCACTGGCGCCCCGCCCCCGTTCGGTGGCTGGCGCGCGTCCCCTTCGGGGCGACGGGGGAGGCACAGGCCCGGTCCGGCTCAGGCCGCTGCCCACGGCGCCGCGAGGCCCGTCTTACGCCATGGTGCGCACACGGCCGTGCCGGAACGCGGCACAGGACGTGTGTCAGGTCCGGCGCGGGCGGCTGTGCAGGGCCGGGCGCCGATGGGTTCCTTCGGCGGTGCTGGAGGCCGACGCCCGTGCTCTGCAGGCAGTCCGGCGGCGCGGTCGTGCTGATCGGGTTCGGCGCGGGCGGCTGTGCGAGGCCGGGCGGCCTGGAGCTCTCCCGGCGGCGCCGGAGTGCGGCACGGGACGTTGGCCCCCTTGCCGCACCCGGTCGCCGGCAGGTCGTGTTCCGCAGGCGCGGCTCAAACCGCCGGCTTGCGGGCCAGTACGAAGGTCGGCAGCCGGGGCACTGGCGCCCTGCCCCCGTTCGGTGGCTGGCGCGCGTCCCCTTCGGGGCGACGGGGGAGGCACAGGCCCGCTCCGGCTCAGGCCGCTGCCCACGGCGCCGCGAGGCCCGTCTTGCGCCATGGTGCGCACACGGCCGTGCCGGAACGCGGCACAGGACGTGTGTCAGGTCCGGCGCTGGCGGCTGTGCGGGGCCGGGCGCCGATGGGTCCCTTTGGCGGTGTTGGAGGCCGACGCCCGCGCGTTGCAGGCAGTCCGGCGGCGCGGTCGTGCTGATCGGGTCCGGCGCGGGCGGCTGTGCGGGGCCGGGCGGCCTGGAGCTCTCCCGGCGGCGCCGGAGTGCGGCACGGGGCGTTGGCCCCCTTGCCGCACCCGGTCGCCGGCAGGTCGTGTTCCGCAGGCGCGGCTCAAACCGCCGGCTTGCGGGCCAGTACGAAGGCGCGAGGGCGTTTCTCCTCGTCGAGGGGTTCGCGCAGGACGCGGGCCTGGGGATGGAGGCCGGCCTTGGTCAGGTGAGTGGCGACGGTGTCCGGGGTGCGCCAGTAGTAGTCGAGCGAAATGGTGTGGCCGAAACGTTCCGCGAGGTGCAGGTGGCCGTCCTCGTCGCTCTGGAACGACAGCAGGACGTGGCCACCGGGCACGAGGACGCGGTGGAACTCGGCGAAGACCGCCGGCAGGTGATCGTCCGGGACGTGGATGATCGAGTAGAGCGCGAGGATGCCGCCGAGGGTCTCGTCCGGGAGGTCCAGGGAGGTCATCGAGCCGACGTGGAAGCGGAGACCGGGATGCGCGCGGCGGGCCAGTTCGACCATGCGGGGAGACACGTCGACGCCGAAGACCGGGACGCCGAGGGCGTGCAGCCGGGCGGTGACATGGCCGGGGCCGCTGCCCAGGTCGCCGACCGGGGCGGGAGCGTGCTCACGCGCCAGCTCGGCAAAGGCGGTGAGCACGGCCCGGTCCAGGGGAGGTGTGCCGTCCAGGCCCTCCGCCGGGAACTGGGCCGCGTAGTCGCGGGCTATCGCGTCGTACGACGATTGCGTGGTCCGAATGAATGCAGGGTCCTGGGAGCTCACGCTGGCGCACCCTATCGGCGGTGCGGCCGGGCTACCGCCGATTTGGAGATCCCGCGGCCCGGGCAGGCCCGGGCAGGCCCCTGACCCCGTGATTCACCACCCACACCGTGCGGGTCCGTCAGATGGACAGAAGCGCGCGACGCGTGTGGGGCGTGGTATGCGTGGAGCAATGGGTGTGCTGCGCTCGGTCGACGAAGACGGGCGAGTTTACCCATCCGAGTAGATACCCATGCGCCGGGCGGCCAGATTTTCTTCCCCGATCGGGTTGAAGTTTTGTTGATCGATGGGCAGTTGGCAGTCCAGGCGTCCTACCCTTCAGAGGGTGAAGCAATTGATGTCCTCAGAGTCCGAGGTCGATCACCCCGGGGAAGCCCTGCTCCCCGGGACGCTGCCGGAGGCGCTCCGCGCCGAGCTGGTGGCGTTCCGGCGCGACCTGCACATGCACCCGGAGCTCGGCAACCAGGAGTTCCGCACGACCGCCGCGATCAAGGCCCGGCTCGAGAAGGCCGGGCTCCAGCCGCGCGTACTCGCCGTCGGGACCGGGCTCGTATGTGACATCGGTGACCCCGTGGAGGGCGTCGGCAGGCTCGCCCTGCGGGCCGACATCGACGCCCTGCCCATCCCGGACGCGAAGAGCGAGTGCCCGTACCGCTCGACCGTGCCCGACCGCGCGCACGCCTGCGGTCACGACGTGCACACGACCGTCGTGCTCGGGGCCGGGCTCGTGCTGTCCGACCTGCACCGCCAGGGCCTGCTCCCGCGGCCCGTGCGGCTCCTCTTCCAGCCCGCCGAGGAGGTGCTGCCCGGCGGGGCCGCGGACGCCATCGAGTGCGGGGTGCTCGACGGGGTGGACCAGATCATCGCCGTGCACTGCGATCCCCGGGTCGACGTGGGGAAGATCGGGTTGCGGGCCGGTGCCATCACATCGGCGTGCGACCGGCTCGAGATCTCGCTGGACGGTCCCGGCGGGCACACCGCCCGGCCCCATCTGACCACCGACCTCGTCACCGCCGCCGCCCGCGTCGTCACCGACGTGCCCGCGCTGGTCGCACGGCGCGTCGACACCCGCGCCGGGGTCGCCGTGACCTGGGGCCGCATCGAGTCCGGCCATGCGCCCAACGTCATTCCGCAGCACGCGGAGCTGTCCGGGACGGTGCGCTGCCTCGACATCGACGCCTGGCGGCAGGCCCCGGACATCGTGGTCGGGGCCATCGACGACGTCGCCAACCTGCACGGCGCCAAGTCCGAGATCAACTACGTGCGTGGCGTTCCGCCGGTGGTGAACGACCCGGCCGTGACCGAGCTGCTGCGGGAAGCCATGTTCACGCGGCGCGGGACCGACTCCGTCGAGGGCACCGAGCAGAGCCTCGGCGGCGAGGACTTCTCCTGGTACCTCGAGCGGGTACCCGGAGCCATGGCCCGGCTCGGCGTGCGGGCCCTGGGGGAGCGCTCGGTGCGCGATCTGCACCAGGGTGACTTCGACGTCGACGAGTCCGCCATCAAGGTCGGCGTCGAGCTCTTCACCGCGGCCGCGCTGCTGGACGCCACGGACTGACGTGAGAACGGCCCCTTCGGGGGCCGTTGCGCCGTCCGGCGCAACACGGTTGTAAGCCATTCGTGCACGGTTTGAAATCTTCGGCGTGAACGTCACAAGAGCCCGAGTTCAGACGGTGTTTGCCTCGAATCGATAACGGCTTCCCTACGGGTGTTTTTCTGACATCTACGCGCGTTACGATGCCGCGAAGCCGACGCCGCAGGGGCGTCCGGGCCCGAGCACTGGCATGGTGCTCACATGAAGCGCCGACATGGCGCTCAGGTCAGGTGAAGGAGCCTTCCCGTGCGCCGGGTAGCCAAGCTTTCCGCTGCGTGTATCGCGACCGCAGCTCTCGCACTGTCTGCCACAGCCTGTGGCAGCACCTCCTCCGACAACGACACCGCGGCCACCGGCACTGCCGGCAGCGACAAGGGTGTCAAGATCGGTCTCGCCTTCGACGTGGGCGGCCGTGGTGACCGTTCCTTCAACGACTCCGCCGCGCGTGGCGCCGACAAGGCCAAGGCGGAGTTCGGCGGCGAGATCAAGGAGCTGACCGCCAAGACCTCCGACACCGAGGCCGACCGCGAGCAGCGTCTCACCGACCTCGCCGACGCCGGCTACAACCCGATCATCGGTGTCGGCTTCTCCTACGCCACGTCGATGACCAAGGTCGCCGCGAAGTACCCGAAGATCAGCTTCGGCATCGTCGACTCGGTCGTGGACGCCCCGAACGTCAACAGCATCACGTTCACCGAGGAGCAGGGCTCCTACCTTGCCGGCGTCGCCGCGGCACTGAAGACCAAGAAGAACCACGTCGGCTTCATCGGCGGCGTCGACACTCCGCTGATCAAGAAGTTCGAGGCGGGTTACGTCCAGGGCGTCAAGGACACCAACCCGAAGGTCACGGTCGACGTCCAGTACCTGACGCACGGCTCCGACCTCTCCGGCTTCTCCAGCCCCGACAAGGGCAAGGAGGCCGCGTCGGGCATGCTCGACAAGGGCGCCGACGTCATCTACTCGGCGGCCGGCTCCTCCGGCAACGGCTCGATCGAGGCCGTCAGCGGCGTCAAGGGCACCTGGGCCATCGGCGTGGACTCCGACCAGTACAACATCCCGGGTCTGGCCAAGTACAAGAACTCGATCCTGACCTCGATGGTCAAGAACGTCGACGTCGGTGTCTACGACTTCATCAAGTCCGTGCACGACGGCAAGCCGCTGACGGGCCAGAACAACTACTCGCTCGCCAAGGGCGGTGTCTCGCTGGCCACCAGCGGTGGCTTCATCGACGACATCAAGTCCCAGCTGGACACGGCCAAGCAGAAGATCGTCGACGGCTCCATCACGGTCAAGACCACCCCGTGACCTGACGGTTCCCGTCGGACCTCGGCTCGGCGAGAGGCGCTTTCCACGGCCACTCGCCGGGCCATAACAATGTGTCAACTCTACGCGTGTAGCATGGAGTTGCCGCGCTAGCGTCGCCGACGCCTGCCCTCCCCTACGCAGCCCCTTTTCCCCGAGGAGAGTGCGCCATCAACGCGTCCAGCCCTCCCGCTGCCGTCGAACTGCGCGGCATCACCAAGCGTTTCCCAGGTGTCGTGGCCAACAAGGACATCGACATCACCGTCCGCACGGGCACCGTCCACGCCCTGTGCGGTGAGAACGGCGCCGGCAAGTCCACGCTGATGAAGATCCTCTACGGCATGCAGCAGCCGGACGAGGGCACCATCACCGTGAACGGCGAGCGGGTCACCTTCCACAACCCCGCCGACGCCATCGCCCGCGGCATCGGCATGGTGCACCAGCACTTCATGCTCGCCGACAACCTCACCGTCCTCGAGAACGTCGTCCTCGGCGCGGAGAAGCTGTACGGCATCGGCGGCCAGGCCCGAGCGAAGATCAAGGAGCTCTCCGACGCGTACGGGCTGAACGTCCGGCCCGACGTCCTCATGGAGGAGCTCGGCGTCGCCGACCGCCAGCGCGTGGAGATCCTCAAGGTCCTCTACCGCGGCGCCAAGACCCTCATCCTCGACGAGCCCACCGCCGTCCTCGTTCCGCAGGAGGTCGACGCCCTCTTCGACAACCTGCGCGAGCTGAAGGCCGAGGGGCTCACCGTCATCTTCATCTCCCACAAGCTGGGAGAGGTCCTGTCCGTCGCCGACGAGATCACCGTCATCCGGCGCGGCACCACGGTCGGCACCGTCGAGCCCAGGACCACCACCGCCAAGCAGCTCGCCGAGCTGATGGTCGGCAGCGAACTGCCCACCCCGGAAACCGAGGAGTCGACCGTCACGGACGTCCCGCTCCTCAAGGTGGACGGGCTGCACCTCACCCAGACGGACCTCGACGGCGTCGAGCGGGTCATCCTCGACGAGATCTCCTTCACCATCCACAAGGGTGAAGTCCTCGGCATCGCCGGTGTGGAGGGCAACGGCCAGTCCGAACTGGTCGAGGCGATCATGGGCATCCGCGATCCCGACGTCGGCGTCATCACGCTCGACGGCACCGACATCTCCCACGCCCCCACCCGGCGGCGCCGCGAGGCCGGCGTCGGCTACATCCCCGAGGACCGCCACCGCCACGGCCTGCTCCTCGAGGCGCCGCTGTGGGAGAACCGCATCCTCGGCCATGTCACCGAGCGGCCCAACTCGCGCGGCGGGATGATCGACATCAAGGCGGCCCGCGCCGACACCGCACGCATCATCAGCGCCTACGACGTCCGCACGCCCGGCATCGAGGTGACCGCCGCCTCGCTGTCCGGAGGCAACCAGCAGAAGCTGATCGTCGGCCGCGAGATGAGCCACGCACCCAAGCTCCTCATCGCCGCCCACCCCACCCGCGGTGTGGACGTCGGTGCGCAGGCCGCGATCTGGGACCACATCCGCGAGGCGCGCCGCGAGGGCATGGCCGTACTGCTGGTCTCCGCCGACCTGGACGAGCTCATCGGGCTCTCCGACACCCTGCGGGTGATGTACCGCGGCCGTCTGGTCGCCGACGCCGACCCCGCCACGATCACCCCCGAGGAGCTGGGCTCCGCCATGACGGGTGCGGCCACCGGCCACCTGGAGCACGCAGAGGACGACGACCGATGAAGAAGTTCACCCAACGCATGGACAAGGAGCGGCTGCTCCTCGGGATCGCGGCACCGCTGCTCGCGCTCGTCGCCGCGCTCGTCGTCACCACCTTGGTGATCCTCGCCACCGGCAAGAACCCGGGCGCCGCGTTCAGCGACATGGTGACCTACGGCTCCGCCAGCGACAGTCAGGTCTACATCCTCAACAAGGCGACCACGTACTACCTCGCGGGCGTCGCGGTGGCCATCGGCTTCCGCATGAACCTGTTCAACATCGGCGTCGACGGCCAGTACCGGCTCGCCGCGTTCTTCGCGGCGGTGCTCGGCGGCGCGCTGACCCTGCCGGGCTTCATCTCGGTCCCGCTGATCATCCTCTGCGCGATGGGCGTGGGCGCCCTCTGGGCGGGTATCGCCGGCATTCTCAAGGTGACCCGGGGCGTCAGCGAGGTCATCTCGACGATCATGCTGAACTCCATCGCCACCGCGATCATCGCCTACCTCCTCCAGCCCGGGAAGCTCGCCGAGCTCCAGGCCGGCGGCACCGTGGTGTCGACCACGCCGCTGCCGGAGGACTCGTGGTTCTTCACCATCGACACGGGCGCGTCGGGCATGCTCTGGGGCTTCATCGTGATCGCCGTGGTCGTCGGTGTGGCGTACTGGTTCGTGCTCGGCCGCACCCGCTTCGGGTTCGACCTGCGCACCGTCGGCCAGTCCGAGTCCGCCGCCACGGCGAGCGGTGTCAGCGTCAAGCGCATGATCGCCACCAGCATGATCATCTCGGGTGCCGTGGCCGGTCTGATCGGCATGCCGACGCTCCTCAACGACAGCCACCAGTTCAGCAACGACTTCCCCTCGGGCATCGGCTTCACCGGCATCGCCATCGCGCTGCTCGGCCGCAACCACCCGATCGGCATCGCGCTCGGCGCGCTGCTCTGGGGCTTCCTGGAGCGCACCACCAACCACCTCGAGTTCGAGGGCTACGACAAGGAGATCCTCGGCGTCATCCAGGGCGTCATCGTCCTGTGCGTCGTCATCGCCTACGAGGTCGTACGCCGCTACGGCCTCAAGCGCCAGCAGCAGCGGGTCGGCGCCGAGCTCGCCGCCCAGGCCGCCGCCCCGACCAAGAAGCAGGAGGTGGCGTGATGACTGCCACGATGACAGACACGCCGCCGCCCGCGGCACCCAAGGCGGACACCGGACGCACCCGGTCGGGCCGCTCGCTCGGCCAGATCCTCATGATCGTCGCGGGTGCCCTGATCCTCGTGTCCGCGGTCCGCGTCATCACCGGCGCCGACCAGCTCACCGCCGACGGACAGGTCTCCGCGGCACTCAGCCTCGCCGTGCCCATCGCGCTCGCCGGTCTCGCCGGCCTGTGGTCCGAGCGGTCCGGCGTGGTCAACATCGGCCTCGAGGGCATGATGATCCTCGGCACCTTCGGCGCCGGCTGGATCGGCTGGCAGTCCAGCCCCTGGCTCGGCCTGCTGTGCGGCATCGGCTTCGGTGTCCTCGGCGGCCTGGTGCACGCCGTCGCCACCATCACCTTCGGCGTCGACCACATCGTCTCCGGTGTCGCCGTCAACCTGCTCGCGCTCGGCATCACCCAGTACCTCGCCAAGCTCTTCTTCTCGGAGGGCGAGGCCGCGGACGCGGGCGGCAACCCCAAGCAGTCCCCGCCCGCCGACTCGCTGCCCCACGTCGACGTGCCCGGTCTCTCCGACGGCCTCCAGTCCGTCGAGAACCACCACTGGTTCCTGATCTCCGACCTCGCGGGCATCCTCGGCGGACTGGTCACCAACCTGTCCGTGGTGACGATCCTGGCCGTGCTGCTGTTCGTCGGCAGCTGGTGGCTGCTGTGGCGCACCCCGTTCGGTCTGCGGCTGCGCTCCTGCGGTGAGAACCCGATCGCCGCGGAGTCCCTCGGCGTCAACGTCTACAAGTACAAGTACGCGGCCGTGGCCGTCTCCGGCGGTCTCGCCGGACTCGGCGGCGCCTTCCTCGCGCTGGTCACCTCGCACATCTACCTTGAGGGCCAGACCGGAGGCCGCGGCTACATCGGTCTCGCGGCCATGATCTTCGGCAACTGGCGACCCGGTGGACTGGCGATGGGCGCCGGCCTGTTCGGCTACTCGGACGCGCTGCAGCTGCGCAGCGGCGGCGAGACCGTGCACGCGCTGCTGCTCGTGCTGGTCGTCCTGCTCGCCCTGCTCGCGGGCTGGAAGCTGTACCGCAAGGCGCACTGGCAGGGCGGGATCGCCCTCTTCGTCGCCGCGCTCGTCCTGCTCTGGTACCTGTTCACCGACGAGGTGCCGAACGACTTCGTCGGCGCCACGCCGTACGTCGTCACCCTGCTCGTGCTGTCGCTGTCCGCGCAGCGCCTCAGGATGCCCAAGGCCGACGGCATGCGGTACCGGAAGGGACAGGGCAAGTGACCCCCGTCGACTGGGAGAAGCTGCGTGCGGTGGCCCGGGACGCCATGTCCCGGGCGTACGCCCCGTACTCCGGCTACCCGGTCGGCGTGGCGGCCCTCGTCGACGACGGGCGTTTCGTGTCGGGCTGCAACGTGGAGAACGCCTCCTACGGCCTCGGCCTGTGCGCCGAGTGCGGCCTGGTCTCGGAGCTGCAGAACACCGGCGGCGGCCGGCTCACGCACTTCACGTGCGTGGACGGCAGGGGCGAGATCCTCGTACCGTGCGGCCGGTGCAGGCAGCTGCTGTACGAGTTCGGGGGCCCCGACCTGCTCCTGGAGACCCCCGAGGGGATCCTGCCGCTGTCGGAGATGCTGCCCCAGGCCTTCGGCCCCGGCCATCTCGGCCAGTAACCCCATGCGGCCCCTCCGAGCCTGTCAGGTGCTCGGAGGGGCCGTGCTCTTCGCACTACCCGGCAACACCGGAAGGAAAGCCATGGCCATGGACGCCATCTCCGTCATCCGCACCAAGCGGGACCGCGGTGAGCTCAGTGACGAGCAGATCGACTGGGTCATCGACGCGTACACCCGCGGCGAGGTCGCCGACGAGCAGATGTCGGCCCTCGCCATGGCCATCCTGCTCAACGGCATGAACCGCCGTGAGATCGCCCGCTGGACCGCCGCCATGATCGCCTCGGGCGAGCGCATGGACTTCTCGTCCCTGTCCCGGCCGACGGCGGACAAGCACTCCACGGGTGGCGTGGGCGACAAGATCACGCTGCCGCTGGCCCCCCTGGTGGCGGCCTGCGGGGCCGCGGTCCCGCAGCTGTCCGGCCGCGGCCTCGGACACACGGGCGGCACGCTGGACAAGCTGGAGTCGATCCCCGGCTGGCGGGCCCTGCTCTCGAACGAGGAGATGCTGCACGTCCTGGACACCACGGGCGCGGTGATCTGCGCGGCGGGCGACGGCCTGGCACCGGCGGACAAGAAGCTGTACGCGCTGCGGGATGTGACCGGCACGGTAGAGGCCATCCCGCTCATCGCCTCCTCGATCATGTCGAAGAAGATCGCCGAGGGCACGGGCTCCCTGGTCCTGGACGTGAAGGTGGGCACGGGAGCCTTCATGAAGACGATCGAGGACGCGCGCGAACTGGCGTCCACGATGGTGGGCCTCGGCACCGACCACGGCGTGAAGACGGTCGCGCTCCTGACGGACATGTCGACCCCGCTGGGCCTGACGGCGGGCAACGCGCTGGAGGTCCGCGAGTCGGTGGAGGTCCTGGCGGGCGGCGGTCCGGCGGACGTCGTGGAGCTGACCCTGGCCCTGGCCCGCGAAATGCTGGACGCCGCCGGGGTGAAGGACGCCGACCCGGCGAAGGCCCTGGCCGACGGTTCGGCGATGGACGTCTGGCGCCGCATGATCGCGGCCCAGGGTGGCGACCCGGACGCACCGCTGCCCACGTCGCGTGAGCAGCACGTGGTGAAGGCCCCGTTTTCGGGCGTCCTGACCCGCCTGGACGCCTACGACATCGGCATCGCGGCATGGCGCCTGGGCGCGGGGCGCGCCCGCAAGGAGGACCCGGTGCAGGCGGCGGCGGGCGTGGAACTCCACGCCAAGCCGGGAGACACCGTGACCGAGGGCCGGCCCCTGCTCACCCTCCACACGGACACCCCGGAACGCTTCGAGTACGCGCTGCAGGCCGTGGACGGGTCGTACGACATCGGGGCGGCGGGGACGGAGTTCCAGGCGTCGCCGGTTGTCCTGGAACGCATCGCGTGACCTGCGCGTTTCTCGAAACGCCCGACCCTCCCGGGGCGGTACGGGTGCGGACGCGATGAGTTAGGGCCGTCGGCCCGGTCTACCGCTCGTGGACGCCATGACACCCGGAGTGCTCGTGCTGACCGGCCCCGTCACCAGGAACGAGGTGGCGGGGCTCTGCGACGACGTCCGTGCGCTGCTGGAGGCCACCGGTGCCGGAGCGGTCGTCTGCGATGTCGCCGGGCTGGGGCCGCCGGGGCTCGGCGCCGTCGAACTGCTGGCACGGCTGGAACTGGCGGCACGCCGGTCCGGGGGCCGGATCCGGCTGCGCGACCCGTCTCCCGCGCTACACGCCCTCCTCGACCTGGTCGGTCTCCGCCTCGAGTCGGAGGGGCAGCCCGAACAGCGGGAACCATCTCTGGGTGTCGAGGAAGAAGTGGAACCCGGTGAGGCGGCCGTCTGAGATCTCCAGCACCTGGATCGCCCAGGGAGCGAAGCCGCCCTTCTCCGGGTCCGGCTTGTACTGCGCGAAGCCCGGCAGGCCGTTCACCTGCACCGGCAGCAGGCGCGAGCCGGCGCAGGCGGAACCCAGCGTCGTCATGAAGCCCGTGATGTCGTCGTGGCCGGTCAGCCACAGGTCGAACGGCGGCATGGTCATCACGGCGTCCTCGTGCAGCAACGCCGTCAGTGCCGTCATGTCGTACCCCTCGAACGCGGCCACGTAGCGCTCCAGGAGCTTCTGCTGCTCCTCGTCCAGCGGATCGGAGACCGCGGCTCGGGCCGCATCCCCGTCCCGCTCGGCGAGGGTCGCGCGCGCCCGCTGCAGTGCGCTGTTGACCGACGCGACCGAGGTGCCGAGCAGCTCGGCGACCTCGCTCGCCTTCCACGCCAGGACCTCACGCAGGACCAGCACCGCCCGCTGCTTGGGCGGGAGCTGCTGCAGCGCGGCCATGAAGGCGAGGCGGACGGACTCCTTGGCGACGGCCGCCTCGGCAGGATCGTCGGTGGTGGGCAGGATGCGCGCGTCCGGCATCGGCTCCAGCCAGGTGTTGTCCGGGCGGGGGGAGAGGGCGGCCTGGGCGAGCGGGGTGGACTCGGAGAGGTCCATGGGACGGGCGCGCTTGTTTCCCGCGGTCAGCATGTCCAGGCACACGTTCGTCGCGATGCGGTAGAGCCAGGAGCGGAGGCTGGAGCGGCCCTCGAACTTGTCGTAGCTCCGCCAGGCGCGGACCATCGTGTCCTGCACCGCGTCCTCGGCCTCGAAGGAGGAGCCGAGCATGCGATAGCAGTAGCCGGTCAGCTCGACCCGGTGTTTCTCCAGCCGGATGTCGAGGTCTGTCGGTGGAGCCGTGCTGTTGCTCATCGTCCACCCACCCCTGTGGCCGTTTCCTGTGCACCTCGGAAGCTACCGCAGCCCACTGACAATGGCCCCTCGAGCGGAAGAAGGTGCAGCTCAGACGGGGCGCCGCCGAGGGGGCTCCGCCCCCTGGACGTCCGGCGTTCGAGGACGGGGGCCACCTTCTGTCCCACCGAGTCGGGTGGCGGGTGGGCGAAGGCCGGCGGGGCCGAAGGGGCTGAACCCCTGGGACGGGACGCGGGCCGCAGGCTCAGTGCACCGGTACCGGCCCCCGCCGCGCAGCGACCCGTGCCGCCCGCGACCCCGACACCGTGATCGTCACGACCCCCAGCACCGCCAGCACCCCGACCCCCACCGTCCCGGCCCAGCCCGCCGCGTGGAACGCCATCGCCCCCGCCGTACTGCCCGCGCTGGAACCGATGTAGTACGCCGACTGGTACAGCGCCGACGCCTGCGCACGCCCGCTCGTCGCCGCCTTGCTGACCGCCGACGACGCCACCGCGTGGCCCGCGAAGAAACCGGCCGTGATCAGGACCAGGCCCAGCAGGACCAGTGCCAGCGAGCCGGCCAGGGAGAGCAGCAGGCCCGCCGCCGTCGTGCCGCCGGCCAGGTACAGCGCGCCGCGTCGGCCCAGCCGGCCGACCAGCCTGCCCGCCGTCGACGCCGACACCGTGCCCACCAGGTACACCAGGAAGATCGAGCCGACGATGCCCTGGGGCAGCGAGAACGGTGCCTCCGTCAGGCGGTACCCGATCACGGTGTACACACCGCCGAACACCGTCATGAACAGGGCGCCGATGGCGTACAGACGGCGCAGCAGCGGATCGGCGAGATGGTCGCGGACCGTGCGGGCCAGGACGAGCGGGCGCAGCGAGCCCGCCCTGAAGTGCCGGGGCGCCGGCAGCAGCACCCGGAAGGCCACCGCGCACGCCACCGCGATCGCGCCGATCACCCCGAGGGCCACCCGCCAGCCCCACTCCTGCGCGACCCATCCCGTGATGACCCGGCCGCTCATCCCGCCGACGCTGTTGCCCGCCACGAACAGGCCGATCGCCGTGACCAGGGCTCGCGGCCGGACCTCCTCCGCGAGGTACGCCGTCGCGGAGGCCGGCAGACCGGCCAGAGCCGCGCCCTGCAGCGCCCGCAGCACGACCAGGGCGGTCAGCGAGGGAGCGAACGGGACCAGCAGACTCAGCGCCACCGCGATCACGAGCGACGCCGTCATGACCGTACGGCGGCCGTACCGCTCCGACAGCGCGCTCATCGGCAGGACGAACAGTGCCAGCCCACCCGTCGCGGCCGCCACGGTCCAGCTCGCCTCGCTCGCCGCGACCCCGAACTCACCGGAGATCAGCGGCAGCAGCGCCTGCGTGGAGTACAGGAGGGCGAAGGTCGCGACACCCGCGAGGAACAACGCGAAGCTCATCCGGCGGTAGCCGGGGCCACCCGGGGTCATACGGGAGTCGGAGGGGGAGACGGACGGTGCGGCGCCCACGATCGTGGACGCCCCGGTACTGGCGGGAGTCATGCCTCGAAGCTACGTACGCCCCGGCTCATCCGTCCAATGCACGGAATCGTCATAATCGTTCCCGTGATGCATCAACAGAGGTCATCGGCTCGGATGTCACCGTCCAGTGACACAGAAGACATCGTCATGTTGCTCGCCCCGCGCCTCGCCCACTTCGCCGGCGTCGCCCGCACCGAGCACGTCACCCGCGCCGCGCAGGAGATGAACGTCCCGCAGTCCACCCTCTCCCGCGCCATGGTCCGCCTCGAAGCGGACCTCGGCGTCGACCTGTTCGCCCGCCACGGCCGTACGGTCTCCCTGACACCCGCCGGCCGCACCTTCCTCACCTCCGTCGAGCGCGCCCTCGCCGAGATGGAGCGCGCCGCCGACGAGGTGCGCGCCGACGCCGACCCGGCCACCGGAAAGGTCGCGTTCGGCTTCCTGCACACCATGGGCGCCGAGACGGTCCCCGGCCTCCTCCAGGCCTTCCGTGCCGACCACCCCCGCGTCCGCTTCAGCCTCGTCCAGGACGCCGGCGAGGCGATGCTCGAGCGGCTGCGGGCGGGCGAGCTGGACCTGTGCCTGACCTCCCCGGTCCCGGACGCCCCCGACCTCGTCGCCCGCCGCCTCGACGAGCAGAAGCTGCGCCTCGTCGTACCCGCCGACCATCGCCTCGCCGCCCGCAGGCGCGTCCGCCTCGCGGAGGCCGCCGAAGAGACGTTCGTGACTCTGGAGCCCGGCTACGGCATGCGCCGCATCACCGACCACCTGTGCAGGGAGGCGGGCTTCAAGCCGCGCATCGCCTTCGAGGGCGAGGAGGCGGAGACGCTGCGGGGCCTGGTCGCGGCAGGCCTGGGCGTCGCCCTCCTGCCCCCGCCCGCCGTACCCCGCCCCGGGGTGGTGGAACTGACGGTCACAGCCCCAAGAGCGGCCCGAGAAATCGGCGTGGCCTGGCTGACAGGCCACCCGGACACACCCCCGGTGGCAGCCTTCAAGAAGTTCCTGCTTTCAAGAAAGGGGAGCTTGCTCACCTGAGGGGGCGCGGCACCTCAACCCCCCCGAACAGACCGTCCCAAGGACTTGCCGAACCCCGCGGCCAACGGCATCCGCAACCCCAAGGGAGGCGGAGCCGCCATCGCATCCTCCAACGGACGTGAAATCACCCGGCCGAACAGCGCCCCCATGACGAAGTCCTCGGCCAACGCGAGGACTTCATCCCGGTACTGCTGCAACCCGTGTCCGTCCGCATGCACTTCGAACCGGCACACGTCCCGGTTCGCCTTCTTCGCCCGAGCGGCCAGCCGGAACGACAACTCGGGATCGGTCCGCTCGTCATTCGTGCCGTGCACGATCAACACCCGCCGCCCCACAAGCTGCTTCACCGGTTCGGGCGACGCGGCCACATCCTCCTCCGGCAGCCAAGGAGCGAGCGCGAGTACGGAGTTGACGGCCTCGTGCCCACCGGCGTGCAGCGCGGCCCGGCCGCCCATGCCGGGTCCGGCGAGACAGACCGGGACGTCCCCGTAGCGTCGTACGGCCTCGTCGGCAGCCCACAGTGCGTCGCTCGCCAGGTTCGCGTCGGTGCCGTTCCATCCGCGGTAGCGGTAGTGCACGACATGCGTGGCCAGGCCCTTGTCGTGTCCCGCGCGCGTGAGGCGGCGGCCGAGCGCTCGTACGGAGGCGGCGGAGAGCATGGGGGAGGGCCTGCGGTGGGAGACCTCGTCGCCGCCCGGGAGCAGCAGCACCACCCCGCTCACCGCCGTCGGCTCCGGGCCGAGCGCCCTGCCCAGCCGGGCCGTTCGGACCGGCGTCGCTTGCTGTGCCATGACAGAACAGTGTCAGAAGTGGGCCGTACGCGACCCGTCCGTGCGGTCACCGTTACGTATCGACCGATTCGTACAACGGGTGATCTACGCGCGTAGGAGTTAGAGTGCGGAAATGACGAGCCAGAGCATCCAGACGGGCAGCACCCCGAGCTCGGACCAGATCCGCCGGGCGCCCAAGGTTCTGCTGCACGACCACCTCGACGGCGGGCTGCGCCCCGGCACGATCGTCGAACTCGCCCGGGAAACCGGGTACTCCCACCTGCCCGAAACGGACCCCGACAAGCTCGGCGTCTGGTTCCGGGAGGCCGCCGACTCCGGCTCCCTGGAGCGGTATCTGGAGACCTTCTCCCACACCGTCGGCGTCATGCAGACGCGCGACGCGCTCGTGCGGGTCGCCACCGAGTGCGCCGAGGACCTCGCCGAGGACGGCGTCGTCTACGCCGAGGTGCGGTACGCGCCCGAGCAGCACCTCGAGGGCGGACTGACCCTGGAAGAGGTCGTCGAGGCCGTCAACGAGGGCTTCCGGGAAGGGGAGCGGCGGGCGAGGGCGAACGGCCACCGCATCCGCGTCGGCGCCCTGCTCACCGCCATGCGCCACGCCGCCCGCGCCCTGGAGATCGCCGAACTCGCCAACCGGTACCGGGACCTGGGCGTCGTGGGCTTCGACATCGCCGGCGCCGAGGCCGGCTACCCGCCCACCCGGCACCTGGACGCCTTCGAGTACCTCAAGCGCGAGAACAACCACTTCACCATCCACGCCGGCGAAGCGTTCGGCCTGCCGTCCATCTGGCAGGCCCTGCAGTGGTGCGGCGCCGACCGGCTCGGACACGGGGTGCGCATCATCGACGACATCCAGGTGCACGCCGACGGCTCGGTCAAGCTCGGGCGGCTCGCCTCCTACGTCCGCGACAAGCGCATCCCCCTCGAGATGTGCCCCAGCTCCAACCTCCAGACCGGGGCGGCGGCGTCGTACGCCGAGCATCCGATCGGCCTGCTGCGGCGCCTGCACTTCCGCGCCACCGTCAACACGGACAACCGCCTGATGTCGGGCACGAGCATGAGCCGGGAATTCGAGCACCTGGTCGGCGCATTCGGTTACACGCTCGACGACATGCAGTGGTTCTCCGTCAATGCGATGAAATCAGCGTTCATTCCTTTCGATGAACGACTGGCGATGATCAATGACGTCATCAAGCCCGGATATGCAGAGCTGAAGGCCGAATGGCTGTTCCAGCAGACCGCTTCGACCAGCGGTTCCGAGGAATCGGCGGGCTGATCCGGGGGTATCCGGGGGCACGGAATGCGGACGGGTATTCACAATCCGTCCGCATTTCGATGTTTGCGGCGGGCCGGTTCGCGTGTTTACGGTCGTGGACCGCTCGGTTCCCGTCATCCATTTCGAGGACGCATTTCATGAAGCAGTCTGCCGCCAAGACCCTCGGTGTCGCCGCTCTCGGTGCCGCCTTCGCCGCCGCCGGCGCGGGCGCCGCGAACGCCGCCCCGGCCGTCCCCGACGCATCCCAGGCACTGGACACCGTCACCCGGACGCTGCCGGCGGAGAACGTCTCCAAGGCGCTGCCGGGTGCCGACCAGGCGCTGACTCAGGGACAGAACGCGGCCGGCGCGAGCCTCGCCGCCGCGCAGCCGGTCGCCGGGGAACTGCTCGCCGACGGCCCCGCCAAGCCGGTCTCCGGGCTGCTGGGCGGTCTGCCGGTGCACGGGGTGCCCGCGCACGGCGTCCCCGCGCCCGGTCTCGTGCACACGCTCCCGGTCCAGGACGACGTGCCCACCCCGGGTCTGGTGCACACCCTCCCCGTGCACGACGACGTGAACGCCCCCGGTCTGGTGCACACCCTCCCCGTGCACGACGACGTGAACGCCCCGGGTCTGGTGCACACGCTCCCGGTGAGCTGAACCCCTGAGCGCGTCGGCGGGGCGCACCTCCATGTCCGGAGGTGCGCCCCGCCGGCGTTCGTACGGCGGTGACTCACCAGGCCGTCCGCGCCTTGTCCTCCGAGGGAAGCAGGATCCACAGCGCTATGTAGAGCAGGAACTGCGGGCCCGGAAGCAGGCAGGACAGCAGGAAGATCACTCGCATCGTCGTCGCGGAGGTACCGAAGCGCCGTGCCAGCGCTGCGCAGACTCCGCCGATCATGCGGCCGTCGGTGGGGCGGGCGAGGGCGGTCATGTCATTTCTCCCGTGTGTGTTGGATGGCTCGGTCGCCTACGGGCGCCTTCTGCCGGTGTCGAGGCGCCGATCGTGCTCAGCCCTTCGGGCCTCCGCGCTCCCCCACTCTCGGCTTCGCTCGAGCGGGAGGTGCCCCCATGCCGCCTCGACACCGGCGCGCCCTTCGGCTCCCTCGCGGCCGGCGTGTTGGGAATCGTGCTCTTGCACGGCCCTCGCCGTCGGTTGGTGTGGACTGGTTGGTTGCCCATCTGCCAACCACGGTACTCAGCCGAAACAGGCAAAGCGTCGCTCTACGGTGCGATCCCGACCCTGGGAATCGTCGGGGTCCGTCCCTGAGAGGTCTCCTCCTGGCGGACAGCCGATCGGTTGCGGCGCTCGGTCCTGCGGCGGAGCCAGGAGCGGGCGGCGGGGACGACGGCGATGTGCGCCAGCGCCACGCCCACGGTGTTCAGAAGCACCGAGTCGACGTCCGGGACCCGGCCGGGCACGCCGGTCTGCAGCAGGGCGATGGCCAGGGAGAGCAGGGCGCCGGCGGTCACCGTACGGACCAGGGACGCGAGGGGTGAGACGGAGACCCGGCCGTGGGCGGTCGGGAGCAGGACGCCGAGGGGAGCGAGGAGGCCGAGCCCCTCGCCGATGCGCCGAACCGCCTCCGGCCCGCCCAGCGCCAGATCGGCCCGGATGCCGGCGAACGGGCGGAGGTTGGCGGGTGCCACCCAGGGGACGTCCAGGGGCCGCAGCGCGAACCAGGCGACGAACGCGAGGTGTGCGACGAGGAGGACACCCCCTGTCACACGTATGCGGATCGCGGCGCTGCCGCCGATGGAGCCTTGACGCTGCACGCCCCCCTAGACGCGACCGTCGGCACGATCGGTTCCGGGAAGACCCCCGTACCCGGATGAGGCTTCCGCCACACCCGGAATTCAGCCCCCGGCGACCTCCGCGGAAGGCGGCTCCGTGCTGCCGGGACGGGAACGCACCTCGGCCGTGCACTCGTAGCGGCGCAGCGGCTCGCTGCCCGGCCCGCCCAGGATGACGGAGCCGTCGCCCTCGGCCGCCGCCGAGTCGGAGAACGTACAGACGATCTGCGCGAGGGCGTACGAGGTGAGGGCGTCCGGCGGAGTGCTCAGCCGCAGTGCGTCGTCCGGGTCCTTCGGGCCCGGCCCGCTCACGTTCATCCCACCGCGCACGTCCGTCGTGTACCCGGCCTCCTTCTCGGCGGGCGACGGCGTCTCGGCGAGCTCGTCGAGCAGCCCCTGCGCCACCAGTACGCGCCGCTTCGAGTCCGCCGCACCGTCCGGGACGCGCACGGACCGGTCGACGGCCACCAGGGACGAGCCGCACAGCAGGAACACCTGCACGGGGACCCCGCGCGAGGACTGCGTCGAGACATCCGGCTCGGTCAGCGAGCAACGTACGCGGGAGGGCGCGGGCCCGAAGTCGGTCGGGACCTCCGTGGCCCGGATCCCGCAGCCGGTGAGCAGCGCGGCCAGTAACGGCAGCGCGAACAGGCGGCGTACGTTCACGAGGCATCCCCCTTGTCCTTCTCGGCCTGCTCCGCCAGCTCGGAGGCGTCCCGCGGCAGCCGCAGCGTGAACACCGCACCGCCCTCGGGCGAGTTCGCGGCGGTGATCTCGCCGCCGTGGATGTGGGCGTTCTCCAGGGCGATGGACAGGCCGAGCCCGCTGCCCTCGGAGCGCGGCCGGGATGCGCTGGCCTTGTAGAAGCGGTCGAAGACGTGCGGCAGGACGTCCTCCGGGATGCCGGGACCGTGGTCGCGCACGGCGATGACGATCTCGTCGTCCGCGGCGCGGACGGAGACCCGCACGGGTGAGCCGCCGTGCTTGAGGGCGTTGCCGATGAGGTTGGCGAGTATCACGTCCAGGCGACGCGGGTCGAGGCGCGCGTGGATGCCGCGCTCCGCGTCCAGCTCGACGGCGTCCAGCCAGGCCCGGGCGTCGATGCAGGCGGTGATCTGGTCGGCCAGATCGACGTCGTCCAGGACGAGCCGGGCGGTGCCCGCGTCGAAGCGGGTGACCTCCATGAGGTTCTCGACGAGGTCGTTGAGCCGCCGTGTCTCGCTCACGACCAACCGCACCGCGGGCTCGATCATCGGATCGATGCCGCCGGCCTCGGAGCCGAGCTCCTCCTCCAGCACTTCGGTGACGGCGGTGATGGCCGTGAGCGGCGTACGCAGCTCGTGCGACATATCCGCGACGAAGCGGCGCGAGGCGTCGTCCCGGGCCGCCATGTCGGCGACCCGTTTCTCGAGCGCCTCCGCAGCCAGGTTGAAAGTCCTTGAAAGATCCGCGAGTTCGTCGGTCCCCGACACCCGCAGCCGGGTGTCGAGCTTGCCCTCGCCGAGCCGGCGTGCGGCGACCCCGAGCCGGTGCACGGGCTTCAGTACGGTCGTGGCGGCGGCCTGCGCGAGCAGCGCGGCGCCGATCAGAGCGAGGCCCGTGGCGATGCCGAGCGACCAGGCCAGCGAGTTGAGGTCCTTGGCCTCCTGGTCGAGGGACTTGAGCATGTAGCCGGTCGGGCCGCCGCCGATCACCTTCGTACCGGCGACGAGGTAGGGGTTGCCGTCGTCGACGACGCGCTGCCAGTACAGGTGGTACGGCGACTTGTTGCTGCCGGAGACGTCCTGCTGCTTGTTCACGGCGGCACGCAGGGAGGCGGGCACGTCGTCCAGGGAGAACCCGCTGAGCCCGCCGGAGCTGCCGTAGACGGTCTTCCCGCTCCCGTCCTCGGCGACCAGCAGCACACTGAACCGCTGGCTGCTGTTGGCCATCTGTCCCGCGGTGTGCTGGAGCTCGTCCTGCGACGGATGCTCGGGCAGAGCACCCGCGCGGTTCTGCATCTCCTGCTCGAAGTCGCGTAGCACCGCACCCTGGGTGCGGGTGAGCACGGCCTCGCGGTTGAGCCAGTAGGCGATACCGGAAGCGGACACGGCGGCGGTGAGCGCGACCAGCCCGAACACGACGACGAGCCGGAGTCGCAGACTGGTGAAGCGCAGCCGTGACAGATGTCCCTTACGAGCCGCGGCCCACCCGCGGACGCCCCCTTGCTCACGTGTCACTGAGGCGTGTCCAGCCGGTAGCCGACGCCACGCACGGTACGGATGAGCGTCGGGGACGACGGAACGTCCTCGACCTTGGCGCGCAGCCGCTGCACACAGGCGTCGACGAGCCGCGAGTCACCGAGGTAGTCGTGCTCCCACACCAGCCGCAGCAACTGCTGCCGCGACAGGGCCTGCCCCGGCCGTCGGCTTAGCTCGAGCAGCAGCCGCAGCTCGGTCGGGGTGAGCTGGAGATCCTGGCCGTTCTTGGTGACCGTCATGGCGGCGCGGTCGATGACGAGGCTCCCGAAGGACGCGGCGTCATTGGCCTCCCGCTCGCCGCGCCGCAGCACGGCCCGGATACGGGCGTCGAGCACTCGCCCCTGCACGGGCTTGACGACGTAGTCGTCGGCGCCGGACTCGAGCCCGACGACGACGTCGATGTCATCACTCCGCGCGGTGAGCAGAATGATCGGCAACTGGTCCGTGCGCCGGATGCGCCGGCACACCTCGAATCCGTCGATGCCGGGCAGCATCACGTCCAGCACGATCAGATCCGGCCGCTGCTCACGCAGCAGCTTCAGACCGTCCTCACCGCTGGCAGCGGTCGCCACGCGGTGTCCCTGGCGCGTCAGTGAGAGCTCCAGGGCCGTCCGGATGGCGTCGTCGTCCTCGATCAGCAACAGGGAAGGCACGGGCTCATTCTGGCCCATGGAGGGGGTGTGGATCGACCTGTGGGTTCAGATGCGGGCTCCGCGGGGGCGGGGCGGCTGTGCGGGGACGAGGGTTCGTCCCTTCCGTGGCCGTACGTGGCACCTACACATCCCCTCTGTGCACCGCCTGTGACACCCCTGTGCCCGACCCCTGTGACAGGTCTGTGACAGTCGGCGGACACGGCCATGAAGTCGCCCGGGCAAGCTTTTCGGCACAGGCAAGGAAGCAAGACGGAACAACGAGAACAACCGGAAGTCCACGACGGGGGGCGCGAGATGAACACGCTGCACGGCACCAGCACCAGCGCAGTGATCACGCGTCTGCACGACGTGAACGCGCACCGGGGTTCCGAGAAGTCCGGTGCCGTGAGCGGGCGGGGGTGCGCTCGCGGCACCGGGCGTCAGCACACCGCGTTCATGACGGTGGTTGACGCGCACACGGGGGATGCTCACGGGGGAGCCGCGTACGGGGAGGGCACGGGGGAGCGTCGTTCCCTGTCGGAGGCGGAGTTCACCGCCTACGTCCAGGAGCGCCGCGCCTCCCTGTACGCAACCGCCTACCACCTCACCGGCGACCGCTTCGAGGCCGAGGACCTGCTGCAGAGCGCGCTGTTCTCGACGTACAAGGCGTGGGACCGGATCAGTGACAAGGCGGCGGTCGGCGGATACCTCCGCCGCACCATGACGAACCTGCACATCAGCGCCTGGCGGCGCCGCAAGCTCAACGAGTACCCGACCGAGGAACTGCCGGAGACGCCCGGCGACACGGACGCGATGCGCGGCACCGAGCTGCGCGCGGTCCTGTGGCAGGCGCTGGCCCGGCTGCCCGAACTCCAGCGGACGATGCTGGTCCTGCGCTACTACGAGGGCCGCACCGACCCGGAGATCGCGGAGATCCTCGACATCAGTGTCGGCACGGTGAAGTCCAGCATCTGGCGGTCGCTCCGCCGGCTGCGCGAGGACGAGGTCCTCAGCTTCGGCCGTGACGAGGAGGACGCCTTCGGGGAGCTTGTCGCCTGAGGGTCCGGGGGGACGCACGGGGGAGCAGTAACAGGGGGGGACCAACGGGGGTCACGGGGGACCAACGGGGGTAGCTCGGGGGAGCACCAAAGGAGAGCGGGACTGGAGGGCCGGGGGGTCCGTCCAGTCCCGCTCTTTCGTGTCGCCCTGTCCTGTGCGCGTACGTCGGTTCACCCGCCGTACGCGCGTCCGCTCACGCCGCAGTACGCGCCGTCGTGGCGCACCGGCCGGCTGCCGCGGCCGCCAGACGGCCCATCGCCTCGTCCCGGTCGCATGCGTACGCGCCCAGCGCCGTCTGGCGGGCGATGATCGAGCGTTCGAGCCTCATCAGGCGCCAGCCGCGGCGCAGCAGGAACGGGACCGACTTGCGGCCCTCCTTCAGGTCGCGCATGAAACGGCGGCGGAACGTCTTCACCGGGCCGCGGCTCAGGCACAGCGCGTCCGCCAGGACGCCCAGTTCCCGGCAGCGCGTCACGATCTCGGCCGCGAAGATGCCCTCCGCGATGAAGAGGGGTGTACGCCCTGTCTCGATCGTCTCCTCGCCCGTGCGGGCGCTGAGCGAGATGTCGTACACGGGGACCGTCGTACGACCCGTGCGGCACAGGTCCGTGATCGCGGCGACCGCCGTATCCGCGTCCCACGAGCCGGGGTGGTCCCAGTCGATGTCGGAGCTCCCCGCCACCTGGGGCAGAGTCGGGTCGTCGCCCTCCTTGTAGAAGTCGTCGAGCCGCAGCACCGGGAGGCCGGAGTGGGCCGCGAGAAGGGACTTGCCGGAGCCGGAGGGGCCGCAGAGCAGCACGACTCGCGTCGGTATGGGCGGATGGGAACTCACGGGACACCAGTGTGAGGCATACGACGGGCCCCGAACGACCCCGCGGGTCGGCTTTGAAGCGCGGGTCACACGTCAACTACCCTGCGTGTCGATCCGATTACCCAGTGCATGGAAAAGGTGGCAGTAGACATGGGCCGACACCGCATCCCCCAGAACCCGACCGGCCGGCGCGCGCTGGTCGCCCTCGCGACCGCGGGGGTGGCCCTGGGGGCGGGCGCGGGGACGGCCTGCGCCGGCTCCGAGCCCGTCGTGGACGTGTTGCGTACGCACCCCACCTCGCTCGGCGAGATCGACCCGCAGTCCGGACTGCACGCCCTGAAGGGCACCGTCGGCCACGTCACGGGTCCGGTCTCGGACCTCAGGCCCAACCCGCTCGCGGGCACCGGCGTCGACCCGCTCGACAACGGCGTCGGCACGCAGGTCGCCGACTTCGCGCCCGTTTCCTCGCAGGCGCTGACCGGGCCGGTCACGCAGGCGCGGTCGATCGGCAGCGTTCCGGTGGTGGGCGAGGCGGCCGGGCTGCTGAACAACGGCTGACGACGGCGGAGAGCCGCGCCTCCCCCGGACGGAGGGGAGACGCGGCTCTCCGGTCTGTTGCGGCCCTCAGTAGGAGGAGCCGGACACGCCCAGCGACCCCGTCGGGTGCCAGACCGTCTTCGTCTCCAGGAACGCCGTCATGCGGTCGAGGCCGGGAGTCGCCGACCAGCCGGCTTCGTCCACAGGCTGTGGACGAAGGACTCGCTTCAGGTTGTCCGCTGCCGCGATCTCCAGTTCCTTCGCCAGTACGTCGTCGGCGCCCGCGAGATCGATGGCGTTCACGTCCTGGTGGGCGGCCAGGGGCGCCGCGATCTCCGCCGTACGGCCGGAGAGGACGTTGACCACACCGCCGGGGAGGTCGGAGGTCGCCAGGACCTCGGCGAGCGACAGGGCCGGGAGCGGGGACTTCTCGCTCGCCACGACGACCGCCGTGTTGCCGGTCGCGATCACCGGGGCGACCACCGAGACCAGGCCCAGGAAGGACGACTCCTGGGGGGCGAGGACCGCGACCACGCCGGTCGGCTCGGGGGAGGAGAGGTTGAAGTACGGGCCGGCCACCGGGTTGCCGCCGCCCACGACCTGGGCGATCTTGTCGGTCCAGCCCGCGTACCAGACCCAGCGGTCGATCGTCGCGTCCACGACGGCGGCCGCCTTCGCTGCGTTTGATTTTGCTTTCGCGGGCGACAGCCCCTCCGCGTCGGCGACCTCGCGGACGAACTGGTCGCGGCGGCCCTCGAGCATCTCGGCGACGCGGTACAGGATCTGACCGCGGTTGTACGCCGTGGCGCCCGACCACACCCCGAACGCCTTGCGTGCGGCGACGACCGCGTCCCGGGCGTCCTTGCGCGACGAAAGCGGCGCGTTCGCCAGCCAGTTGCCCTTGGAGTCCGTCACCTCGTACACCCGGCCGCTCTCGGAACGCGGGAACTTCCCGCCGACGTACAGCTTGTAGGTCTTGAAGACGGACAGGCGCTCGGCGCGCTCGGTCTTCTGGGACTTGTCAGACATCGAGGTACGCCTCCAGGCCGTGGCGGCCGCCCTCGCGGCCGAAGCCCGACTCCTTGTAGCCGCCGAACGGCGAGGCCGGGTCGAACTTGTTGAACGTGTTGGACCAGATCACGCCCGCGCGGAGCTTGTTCGCCACCGCCAGGATGCGCGAGCCCTTCTCCGTCCAGACGCCCGCCGACAGGCCGTACGGGGTGTTGTTGGCCTTGGCCACGGCCTCGTCCGGGGTGCGGAAGGTGAGGACCGACAGCACCGGGCCGAAGATCTCGTCCCGGGCGACGGTGTGGGCCTGGGTGACCTTGGTGAAGAGCGTCGGCGCGAACCAGTAGCCGGAGGAGGGCAGTTCGCACTCCGGGGACCAGCGCTCGGCGCCCTCCGCCTCGCCCAGTTCCACGAGCGAGGTGATGCGCGAGAGCTGCTCGGCGGAGTTGATCGCGCCGATGTCCGTGTTCTTGTCGAGGGGGTCGCCGAGGCGCAGCGTGGAGAGCCTGCGCTTCAGGGAGTCCAGCAGCTCGTCCTGGATCGACTCCTGGACCAGCAGCCGGCTGCCCGCGCAGCACACCTGGCCCTGGTTGAAGAAGATGCCGTTCACGATGCCCTCGACGGCCTGGTCGATCGGGGCGTCGTCGAAGACGATGTTGGCGCCCTTGCCGCCGAGTTCGAGGGTGACCTTCTTGCGTGTGCCGGCGACCGTGCGGGCGATCTCCTTGCCGACCGCCGTGGAGCCGGTGAAGGCGACCTTGTTCACGTCCGGGTGGGCGACGACCGCGGCGCCCGTGTCGCCGTACCCGGGAAGGATGTTGACGACGCCCTTGGGCAGTCCCGCCTGACGGCAGATGTCCGCGAAGAACAGGGCCGACAGCGGGGTGGTCTCCGCCGGCTTCAGAACGACCGTGTTGCCGGTCGCGAGCGCCGGGGCGATCTTCCACGCCAGCATCAGGAGGGGGAAGTTCCACGGGATGACCTGGCCGGCCACGCCCAGCGGCTGCGGGTTCGCGCCGAAGCCGGCGTGCCCGAGCTTGTCGGCCCAGCCCGCGTAGTAGAAGAAGTGCGCGGCCACCAGGGGCAGGTCGGCGTCCCGCGTCTCCTTGATGGGCTTGCCGTTGTCCAGGGTTTCCAGGACGGCGAGTTCGCGGCTGCGCTCCTGGATGATGCGGGCGATGCGGAAGAGGTACTTGGCGCGCTCGGAACCGGGCAGCGCGGACCACTTCTCGAAGGCCTTGCGGGCGGCCTTCACGGCACGGTCGACGTCCTCGGCGCCGGCCTGCGCGATCTCGGAGAGGGCCTCCTCCGTCGACGGAGAGACCGTCTTGAAGACCTTGCCGTCGGCCGCATCCACGAACTCGCCGTCGATGAAGAGGCCGTAGGAGGGGGCGATGTCGACGATCGAGCGGGACTCGGGCGCCGGTGCGTACTCAAATACGGAAGCCATGGTGATCAGTCCACCGTCACGTAGTCGGGGCCGGAGTAGCGGCCGGTGGCCAGCTTCTGACGCTGCATCAGCAAGTCGTTCAGAAGCGAGGAGGCGCCGAAGCGGAACCAGTGGTTGTCCAGCCAGTCCTCGCCGGCGGTCTCGTTGACCAGGACGAGGAACTTGATGGCGTCCTTGGAGGTGCGGATGCCGCCGGCGGGCTTCACACCCACCTGTACCCCGGTGGCGGTACGGAAGTCACGCACGGCTTCCAGCATCAGCAGGGTGTTCGCGGGGGTGGCGTTGACCGCCACCTTGCCGGTGGACGTCTTGATGAAGTCGGCGCCCGCCAGCATGCCGAGCCAGCTCGCGCGCCGGATGTTGTCGTACGTCGACAGCTCGCCCGTCTCGAAGATGACCTTCAGACGGGCCGACGTCCCGCAGGTCTCCTTCACCGCGACGATCTCGTCGTACACCTTCAGGTAGTTGCCCGCGAGGAACGCCCCGCGGTCGATGACCATGTCGATCTCGTCGGCGCCCGCGGAGACCGCGTCACGCACGTCGGCCAGCTTCACGTCGAGGGCGGCACGCCCGGCCGGGAAGGCCGTGGCGACGGAAGCGACCTTCACGCCGGAGCCGGCGACGGCCTCCTTGGCGACGGCCACCATGTCCGGGTAGACGCAGACAGCGGCCGTCGTGGGGGTCGTACGGTCGGTCGGGTCGGGGCGGACCGCCTTGGCGCCGAGCGCCCGGACCTTGCCCGGGGTGTCCGCGCCTTCCAGCGTCGTCAGGTCGACCATCGAGATGGCGAGGTCGATGGCGTACGCCTTCGCGGTCGTCTTGATGGAACGGGTGCCGAGGGAGGCGGCACGCGCCTCCAGGCCGACCGCGTCGACGCCGGGCAGCCCGTGGAGGAAGCGGCGCAGCGTGCTGTTCGACGCGGTGACGTCTGCGAGCGGGTGTGCGGCTGTTGCAGTGGTGGGCATGGTCACCAGACGAGCATATCTACGCGCGTAGCGACTGTACACCCCCCACTGCTCATCCTGTGCGGAGGTACCGGAACGAGCCTCGTCGCAGGCGTCGGGCAGAATCGGGACCATGACGACCCCCGAGCACCAGTCACCACCGCCGAAGCCCTCGGCACCCGGCTCCAAGGACCGGATCTACCGGTCGCCCATGGGCATCGTCGGCGGTGTCCTGCTGCTCGCCGTCGCGGGCTGGCTCGGTGTCGACGCGATCGTCGCCGGGCACGGACGGACACCCTGGCTGGCGCTCGCTGCGTTGATCTTCGTCGTGCCACTGATCACGGCGTTCACGCTCCGTCCCGCGGTCTACGCCGGCGACGACCGGCTGCGCGTCCGCAACCCGTTCCGTGTCGTCGTGCTGCCCTGGGGGCAGGTGGCCTCCCTGCGGTCCGGCTACTCGAACGAGGTCGTCGACAAGGCGGGCGCGAAGTTCCAGCTGTGGTCCATTCCCGTCTCCCTGCGGGCCAGGAAGCGCGCGGCACGGCAGGAGGCCCGGGCGGCGGCGGAGAAGGCCGCGGGGCGGGACGGGCGCGGGCGGCGCGGCGGCCTGGCCGGCGGTCTCGGCGGTGGCCTGGCCGGTGGCTTCTCGAGGCAGCACGGCGGCTTCGTGGAGGACGGACCGGCCAGGGCGGAGGCCGACAAGATCATGGACGACCTGCGGGAGCTGCTGGCGGCACGGGAGAAGGCCGCGACGGCGCAGGGTGAGGTGACCGTGCGGTGGGCCTGGGAGGTTGTGGGGCCGGCGGTGGCGGGGGCGTTGTTGTTGGTGATTCTGGTGGCGGTGGGGTAGTTGGGACTTGCCGGCCCGGGTGTGCCGCCCGCGTGACCGATCGGGCACACCGTGGAGCATGCGTCGGCCGCCGTGTGCGAATCACCCGATGGGGTGCCGCCGGCCGGGGCACCCCACAAGGACCTCAGTGGTCGGGCTGAATGCTGGTGTCTGATCCTCAGATGCCGGCGGCCGCCGAGAGGTCCCGCTTGATCGCGGCCAGCAGGTCCGCCGCCTTGGCGCGGGCGGCCGGGAGGTCGCCGCGCGAGGACACGGGCACGACGACCTCCAGGTAGCACTTCAGCTTGGGCTCGGTGCCGCTGGGGCGGACGATGACGCGGGCGCCGGTGAGGGTGTAGCGCAGGCCGTCGGTGGGCGGGAGCTTGGCGGTGCCCAGCGTGAGGTCTTCGGCGCGGGTGACGGGCAGCCCGGCGAGCTCGGTCGGAGGCTGCTCGCGCAGCCGCCGCATGGCATCGGCGATGACCGACAGGTCCTGGACCCGGACCGAGAGCTGGTCGGTGGCGTGCAGCCCGTGCTCGACCGCGAGGTCGTCGAGGAGGTCGAGGAGGCTGCGCCCCCGCTCCTTGAGCTCGGAGGCCAGTTCGGTGATGAGCAGGGCGGCGGTGATGCCGTCCTTGTCGCGCACGCCGTCCGGGTCGACGCAGTAGCCGAGGGCCTCCTCGTAGCCGTAGCGAAGGCCGTCGACGCGGGCGATCCACTTGAAGCCGGTGAGGGTCTCCTCGTGGCGCAGGTTCGCCTTCTCGGCGATCCGGCCGAGGAGAGTGGAGGACACGATCGACTCGGCGAAGGTACCGGTCGCCCCGCGCTCGACGAGGTGTGCGGCGAGGAGGGAGCCGACCTCGTCGCCCCGGAGCATGCGCCAGCCGTCGCCGTCCTGGACCGCGACGGCGCAGCGGTCGGCGTCGGGGTCGTTGGCGATGACGAGGTCGGGGCCGGTCTCGTGGGCCTTGGCGAACGCGAGGTCCATGGCGCCGGGCTCTTCCGGGTTGGGGAAGGCGACGGTCGGGAAGTCCGGGTCGGGCTCCGCCTGCTCGGCGACGAGGTCGGGGGTGGGGAAGCCGGCGCGTTCGAAGGCGGCCAGGAGGACGTCCTTGCCGACGCCGTGCATGGCGGTGTAGACGGTGCGGGCGGTGCGGGGGGAATCCGGGGCGAGTACGGCGTCCGTGCGGGCGAGATAGGCGTCGAGGACGGAGTCGTCGAGGGTCTCCCAGCCGTCGGACGGGCGGGCGACGGTGGTGAGGGTGGTGATCGCGTCGATCTCGGCGGCGATGTCCGCGTCCGCGGGGGGAACGATCTGGGATCCGTCCCCGAGGTACACCTTGTAGCCGTTGTCGCGGGGCGGGTTGTGGCTGGCGGTGACCTCCACGCCGGCGGCGGCGCCGAGGTGCCTTATGGCGAAGGCCAGGACGGGGGTGGGGAGGGGGCGGGGCAGCACGGCGGCCCGGAGACCGGCACCCGTCATCACGGCGGCGGTGTCGCGGGCGAAGTCGGCGGACTTGTGACGGGCGTCGTAGCCGATGACCACGAGGCCGTCGGTGCGGCCGTGCTTCTTCAGGTACGCGGCGAGGCCGGCGGCGGCGCGGATGACGACGGAGCGGTTCATGCGCATGGGGCCGGCGCCGAGCTCGCCGCGCAGGCCCGCGGTGCCGAACTGGAGGGTGCCGCTGAAACGCGAGGCGAGCTCGGCGTGGTCCTCGGCGTCGATCAGCTTGGCGAGTTCCGCACGGGTTTCCGCGTCGGGGTCCTCGGCCAGCCACGCCTTGGCCCGGGCGATGAGATCGTCGTGCACGTCGGGTCAACCTCTCGTTCGGTGTGCGGTTCGTAGTGTGTGCGGGTGCCTATGGAGTATGCGCCCGTGTGCCCCTGGGGGATGGGTACCCGCGGCGGGCCGCCGCTGTTCGGCACGGCGTGGTTTCTCGCCCCCGCCGCCCCTGCCCGTCCCACCTCGGGGGCTCCGCCCCTTCGACCCCGCCGGGGGCTGCGCCCCCAGACCCCCACAGCCGACCTGAACGGCCTCGTCCTCAAACGCCGGACGGGCCGGGGTTGAGGGGGCCGGGATTGGGAGGGGAACGGGGAAGGAGCGGGACATTGTGCCGGAGGAGTGCGGGGTCTTGCCTTGGTCCAGGGATGTGGGGACATGGGCTGTGGGATCGCCGTGCCCGGGTGGGTTGCGGGGGTGGAGCCTTGTGGGGGTGCGGTTCCTGATCCCTCCCGAGGTGCGGGGGCCGGATCCCCCCGGGGTGCGGGGGCCGGATCCCCCCGTGGTGCGGGGATCGGATCCCCCGAGGTGCGGGGGGCGGGCTCCGCGGGGTGCTGGGGCCGGACCTCCGCGGGTTGCGGGGGTGGAGCCTTGTGGGGTGCAGGTTGCGGATCCCTCCGAGGTGCAGGGGCCGGATCTCCGCGGGTTGTGGGGTGGAGCCTGGGGGTGCAGGGTGCGGATCCCTCCGAGGTGCAGGGGCCGGACCTCCGCGGGTTGTGGGGTGGAGCCTGGGGGTGCAGGTTCCGGATCCCCCCGAGGTGCAGGGGCCGGGCTCCGCGGGGTGCTGGGGCCGGACCTCCGCGGGTTGCGGGGGCGGTGCCTGGGGGTGCAGGTTCCGGATCCCCCCGAGGTGCAGGGGCCGGGCTCCGCGGGGTGCTGGGGCCGGACCTCCGCGGGTTGTGGTGGAGCCTGGGGGTGCAGGTTCCGGATCCCCCCGAGGTGCTGGGGCCGGACCTCCGCGGGTTGCGGGGGCGGTGCCTGGGGGTGCAGGTTCCGGATCCCCCCGAGGTGCAGGGGCCGGGCTCCGCGGGGTGCTGGGGCCGGACCTCCGCGGGTTGCGGGGGCGGTGCCTGGGGGTGCAGGTTCCGGATCCCCCCGAGGTGCAGGGGCCGGGCTCCGCGGGGTGCTGGGGCCGGACCTCCGCAGGTTGCGGGGGCGGAGCCTGGGGGTGCAGGTTCCCGATCCCCTGAGGTGCGGGGGCCGGGCTCCGCGGGGTGCTGGGGACGCAGTCCCCGCCGGGTCTGGGGCGGAGCCCCAGCCGGGGTGCCTTCTTGTCCAACCGAGTCGCGGAGCCCCAGGTCGAGGGTGCCCGCCGTCCGACGGGCGCGGCGTCCGGGGTCTGGGGCGGAGCCCCAGGGACGGTGGCCCCTCATCCGACCGAGTCGGGTGGGCGGGTGGGCGAACCCCCTCCTACAAACGCCCCAGCACCTGCACCAGCAACGCCCCCATCCGCGCGGCAGAATCCCGCCCCGCCTGCAGAACCTCCTCATGGTTCAGCGGCTCCCCCGTCATCCCCGCCGCAAGATTCGTCACCAACGAGATGCCCAGCACCTCGGCCCCGGCCTCCCGCGCAGCAATCGCTTCCAGCACCGTCGACATGCCCACCAGATCCGCCCCGATGACCCGCGCCATCCGGATCTCCGCCGGCGTCTCGTAGTGCGGCCCGGGGAACTGCGCGTAGACGCCCTCCTCCAGCGTGGCGTCGATCTCCTTGCACAGCGCCCGCAGCCGCGGCGAGTACAGGTCCGTCAGGTCGACGAAGTTCGCCCCCACGATCGGCGACGTGGCCGTGAGGTTGATGTGGTCGCTGATCAGCACCGGCTGCCCGGGACGCATGCCCTCGCGCAGCCCACCGCAGCCGTTGGTGAGGACGACGGTCTTGCAGCCCGCCGCCACCGCCGTACGCACACCGTGCGCCACCGCGGCGACCCCGCGCCCCTCGTAGTAGTGCGTGCGGCCCAGGAAGACCAGCGCACGCTTGTGACCGATCTTGTACGAGCGGATCTTGCCGCCGTGTCCCTCGACCGCCGGCGGCGGGAAGCCGGGCAGCTCGGTGACCTGGAGCTCGGCGTCGGGCGCGCCCAGTGCGTCGACGGCCGGTGCCCAGCCGGAGCCCATCACGAGGGCGACGTCGTGGGTCTCGGCGCGCGTCAGTTCGCGCAGGCGCGCGGCCGCGGCGTCGGCGGCGGCGTGGGGGTCGCCCTGGATGTCGTCCGGAAGAAGAGATGCGTTCACGCCGACGAGAGTAGCCGGTCAGGGCCTACGCGCGTAGATGACAGAGCTCACGGGATGGCGATCGTTGTCTTGTCGTTTCCAACGACGGGTGTGACTTGGGGAAGCTCAGGTGAGCCGGGTGATCGGAGTCAACACGGCCGCTTCCGCAGCTCCATCACATAGTCGTGCGGCGCCCCCGCCGACTCCGCCGCGTCCGCGATCTCCCCCAGATAGCGTGCCGACGGCAGACCGCCCTCGTAGCCGTCGAGGACGTACACCCACGCGGGCTCCTCCCCCTCCAGGGTGTGCACCCGTACCCGCAGCCGCCGGTAGATGCCGAGCCCCACGCCCTCCCAGCGGTCCATGGACTCCTCGTCCATCGGCGCGATGTCGTACAGCGCGACGAAGACCTGCGAGATCGGGTCCTCGACGATCGTCGCCAGCGCCCCCTCCCAGCCGAGCTGCTCGCCGCCGAAGGTCAGCCGCCACCCGTTCAGCCAGCCGGTGGCACGCATCGGCGAGTGGGGGGCGCGGCGGGTCATCAGCCGCGCGTCGAGATTGCCGGCGTACGCGGCGTAGAGCGACATGGATCGAGGGTACGGCAGCCGACTCGCCCGCCCCTCCCGTAACAGTGGTATCTCGAGCGGCCCCCCAGGCAGTACCACCCCGAGGCGTACGGGACAATGGGGTACGTGACTCGGATCGTGATCATCGGTGGCGGACCCGGCGGATACGAGGCGGCCCTGGTGGCCGCCCAGCTCGGTGCGGAGGTGACCGTCGTCGACTGCGACGGTCTGGGCGGGGCGTCGGTGCTCACCGACTGCGTGCCGTCGAAGACCCTTATCGCCACGGCCGAGGTGATGACCACCTTCGATTCCTCCTACGAGGAGCTCGGCATCATCGTCGCCGACGACACGCCGCCGCTGGAGCAGGCCGCCCGGGTCGTCGGGGTCGACCTCGACAAGGTCAACCGACGGGTCAAGCGCCTCGCGCTCGCACAGTCGCACGACATCACCGCCTCCGTCACGCGCGCCGGCGCCCGGGTCATGCGCGGCCGTGGCCGGCTGGAGGGCATGCAGGCTCTCGACGGCTCCCGGAAGGTCGTCGTCACCGCCGCCGACGGCACCGAGGAGACCCTCACCGCGGACGCCGTCCTCATCGCCACCGGTGGTCACCCGCGCGAGCTCCCCGACGCCCAGCCGGACGGCGAGCGCATCCTCAACTGGACCCAGGTCTACGACCTCACGGAGCTCCCCGAGGAGCTCATCGTGGTCGGTTCCGGTGTCACGGGCGCCGAGTTCGCCGGTGCCTACCAGGCCCTCGGCTCCAAGGTCACCCTCGTCTCCTCCCGCGACCGCGTCCTGCCCGGGGAGGACCCGGACGCCGCCGCCGTCCTCGAGGACGTCTTCCGGCGTCGCGGCATGAACGTCATGTCCCGCTCCCGTGCCGCCGCCGCCAAGCGGGTCGGGGACCGGGTCGAGGTCACCCTCGCGGACGGCCGGGTCATCGCCGGCTCGCACTGCCTCATGGCGGTCGGCGCGATACCCAACAGCGCGGGCCTGGGCCTGGAGGAGGCCGGGGTCAGGCTGCGCGAGTCGGGTCACATCTGGACGGACAAGGTCTCCCGCACCACCGCCCCCGGCGTGTACGCCGCCGGTGACGTGACCGGCGTCTTCGCGCTCGCCTCCGTCGCCGCCATGCAGGGACGTATCGCCATGTACCACTTCCTCGGCGACGCGGTGGCCCCGCTCAACCTGAAGACGGTCTCCTCGAACGTCTTCACGGACCCGGAGATCGCCACCGTCGGCTACAGCCAGGCGGACGTGGACGCGGGCAAGATCGACGCCCGCGTGGTGAAGCTCCCCCTCCTGCGCAACCCGCGCGCGAAGATGCAGGGCATCCGCGACGGCTTCGTCAAGATCTTCTGCCGGCCGGGTACGGGCATCGTGGTCGGCGGAGTGGTCGTGTCCCCGCGCGCCTCGGAACTCATCCACCCCATCTCGATCGCCGTCGACAACAATCTGACGGTCGAACAGATCGCGAACGCGTTCACCGTGTACCCGTCCCTTTCGGGGTCGATCGCCGAGGTGGCACGGCAGCTGCACACGCGCAAGGCGACCGGCGAGGCCTGACGGCCGGATCCGACTCCCCTGCGGTCACGGGGAGTTGCCGACCATGCGGACGGCATAGGCGGCACAACTAGGCTCCTATACCACTCCGCGAGCTTCTGTGCGAACAACTTCTGTTATTCGGCGCAAACTGCTGAAAGCAGACGGTCGTTGGGGTTACTGTCAGTTTCGTGTTCGCTGCAGAACGTCGCCAATTGATCCTCGAAATGGTGCGAGCGAACGGAGCCGTGTCGCTCCGTGAGCTCGCCCGCGTCGTCCAGACCTCCGAAGTGACCGTACGGCGGGACGTGCGCGCGCTGGAGGCAGAAGGACTCCTCGACCGCCGGCATGGCGGTGCGGTATTGCCGGGTGGATTCACGCGGGAGTCCGGCTTTCCGCAGAAGTCTCATCTCGCGACCGCCGAGAAGACGGCCATCGCCGACCTGGCCGCCAACTTCGTCGAAGAGGGCGAGGCCATTGTGGTCGGCGCCGGGACCACCACCCAGGAGCTGGCGCGCCGGCTCGCCCGGGTCCCCGGCCTGACCGTCGTCACCAACTCCCTGCTGGTGGCCCAGGCGCTGGCCCATGCCAACCGAGTGGAGGTCGTGATGACCGGCGGCACCCTGCGCGGTTCCAACTACGCCCTGGTCGGCAGCGGGGCCGAACAGTCCCTGCAGGGGCTCAGGGTCTCGCGGGCCTTCCTCTCCGGGAGCGGACTGACCGCCGAACGCGGTCTCTCCACGTCCAACATGCTGTCGGCGTCCGTCGACCGTGCGCTGGTTCAGGCGGCCGCCGAAGTCGTCGTCCTCGCCGACCACACCAAGCTGGGCACGGACACGATGTTCCAGACGGTGCCGACGGATCTCATCACCCGTCTCGTGACGGACGAGCCGCCCGCCCATGACGACCGGGCCGCCACCGAGTTGCAGGCCCTCGCCGACCAGGGCGTGCAGATCGCCGTGGCCGGGGCGTCGGGGGGCTCGGGAAACCCGGGGGGTGATGCGGGCCCGGCGCGGCAGCCGCGCCGGGACGTGCCGCTCCCGGCCCCGCGCCGCGGTCAGGTCCCGGGCGCCGGTCCGGCGCTGCGGACGGCCACGGTCCTGGGCGAGCAGGCACCGGGCACCGAAAGGGCCCGGGTCGCCGACCTCCGCCGCCGCTGAAGCGGGGGGCGCGACCACCACGGGGACGGGGAAAAGCGGTGCGCCCGGTGGACCGTATGATCCGGTCCACCGGGCGCACCGTCACGTCGTACGCACGTCGTACGACTCAGTCCTTGATCTCGCAGATCGGGGCGCCGGAGGTGAGGGACGCGCCGACCGTGGCGTCGAGGCCCTTGATGGTGCCGGACTTGTGTGCGTTGAGGGGCTGTTCCATCTTCATGGCCTCGAGGACGACGATCAGGTCGCCCTCTGTGACCTCCTGGCCCTCCTCGACGGCGACCTTGACGATGGTGCCCTGCATGGGGGAGGCGAGGGTGTCGCCGGAGGCGACCGGTCCGGACTTCTTGGCCGCGCGGCGCTTGGGCTTGGCGCCGGCCGCGAGGCCGGTGCGGGCCAGGGTCATGCCCAGCGAGGCAGGCAACGAGACCTCCAGGCGCTTGCCGCCGACCTCGACCACGACCGTCTCGCGGCCCGTGTCCTCGTCCGTCTCCGCGGCGTCGGCGGGGGCGGTGAAGGGCTTGATGTCGTTGACGAACTCGGTCTCGATCCAGCGGGTGTGGACGGTGAAGGGGTCCTGGCTGCTGGTCAGTTCCGGCGCGAACGCGGGGTCCTGCACGACCTTGCGGTGGAAGGGGATGGCGGTGGCCATGCCCTCGACCTGGAACTCCTGCAGTGCGCGGGCGGCGCGCTGCAGGGCCTGTTCACGGGTGGCGCCGGTGACGATCAGCTTGGCCAGCAGGGAGTCCCAGGCGGGGCCGATGACGCTGCCGGACTCCACGCCGGCGTCCAGGCGCACGCCCGGGCCGGTGGGCGCGGTGAAGGCGGTGACGGTGCCGGGGGCGGGCAAAAAGCCCCGGCCGGGGTCCTCGCCGTTGATGCGGAACTCGATGGAGTGGCCGCGCAGCCGCGGGTCGCCGTAGCCGAGTTCTTCGCCGTCGGCGATGCGGAACATCTCGCGCACCAGGTCGATGCCGGCGACCTCCTCGGTGACCGGGTGCTCGACCTGCAGACGGGTGTTGACCTCGAGGAAGGAGATGGTGCCGTCCGCGCCGACGAGGAACTCCACGGTGCCGGCCCCGACGTAGCCGGCCTCCTTCAGGATGGCCTTGGAGGCGGAGTACAGCTGGTCGACCTGCGCCTCGGACAGGAACGGTGCCGGGGCCTCCTCGACCAGTTTCTGGTGCCGGCGCTGCAGCGAGCAGTCCCGGGTGGAGACGACCACGACGTTGCCGTGGGAGTCGGCCAGGCACTGTGTCTCCACGTGCCGGGGCTTGTCGAGGTAGCGCTCGACGAAGCACTCGCCGCGCCCGAACGCGGCGACGGCCTCGCGGACGGCCGACTCGTACAGCTCGGGCACTTCTTCCAGGGTGCGGGCGACCTTCAGGCCGCGCCCGCCGCCGCCGAAGGCGGCCTTGATGGCGATCGGCAGGCCGTGCTCGCGGGCGAAGGCGACGACCTCCTCGGCACCGGAGACGGGGTCGGGGGTGCCGGCCACCAGCGGGGCTCCGGCGCGCTGGGCGATGTGCCGGGCGGCGACCTTGTCACCGAGGTCGCGGATGGCCTGCGGGGGCGGGCCGATCCAGATCAGACCGGCGTCCAAAACGGCCTGGGCGAAGTCGGCGTTCTCCGAGAGGAAGCCGTAGCCGGGATGGATGGCGTCCGCGCCGGACTCGCGTGCCGCCTTCAGCACCTTGTCGATGTCCAGGTAGCTGGTGGCCGGGGTGTCACCGCCCAGAGCGAACGCCTCATCCGCCGCGCGGACATGCAGAGCGTCCCGGTCCGGGTCGGCGTAGACGGCCACGCTCGCGATGCCGGCGTCCCGGCACGCCCGGGCCACGCGGACAGCGATTTCGCCACGGTTGGCGATGAGCACCTTGCGCACGATGAGGCTCCCTCCTTGAAACAAGCCGAGTTTAGGGACTGCTGACACGGCACTTCGACCCGTCCCCAGTGGTGAGCTTGCCCACACGGAGCGTGATGCGAGGCTCGCTCGACCGGAGAAATCCCTTGTCGCGCCTCGGTAGGCAGGACTCCTCCCGGAAACCCTAGCCCTCCGCTGTGGTCAAGGTCTCTGTGAGAGCGTGCTGCGGACCACTTCGTTTCTTTGTGGAGTCCCTACGAATGGCCCAATGATTCTTTGCCCTCCGCAGAACCCTTGTCCCGCGGTTTACCCGTTAGTAGCGTTCGCGATGTCTCGAACGTACTTGGAGTAACAACAGGCTTGCTCGTACGGCGCTCGAACGGACGGGCGCTCGAACTGATCGACGGCTCGGAAGTGGGTGGGGACCGGTGGTGCGCAGACCGGTGGCGTGGGTGGTGGCGATCGTGCTCTTCGCCGAGGCGCTCGGCATCGCGGCGCTGAACTGGTTCCTGGGGATCGTCGTCGACCGCCAGGACATGTCCCTGGCGGGTCTGGACCCGGACATGATGTCGGTGTCCTCGAAGATCGGCGGGGTCGTCTTCGGCCTCTACTACGCCCTGTGCGGCCTGGTCGCGCTCCTCGTCGCCCTGCGCAACCGCCCGCCCGCCGGCTTCGGCCGCGTCCTGCTGATCAGCGCGGCCGTGGTGCACGGCCTGCTGGGGGCGTTCGTGTGGGGACTGGTGGGCTGGCCCGCGTTCCTGTTCATGATGGTCGTGCTCGCGCTGATCGTGCTGCTGCTGATGACCTACGACAGCCCGCCGCGGCCGGAGCAGCCCGTTGACGCGCCGCCCGAGGGCGGCGCGGGCGACGAAGGGGCGGGCGACGACGGCAAGGGGGACGAGGGCTCCCCGGTCACGCCTCCGGTGGCGCCCACAACTCCGTGATGCCGACGCCCAGTTGTGCCAGCAGCCGCCGAACGAGGGGCAGGCTGATGCCGATCACGTTGCCGTGGTCGCCGTCGATGCCGTCGATGAACGGCGCCGAGCGCCCGTCGAGGGTGAACGCGCCGGCGACGTAGAGGGGCTCGCCCGAGGCGACGTACGCGGCGATCTCGTCGTCGGTGGGCTCCCCGAAGCGGACGACGGTGGAGGCGATGCCTGAGGCGTACCGCCCGGTGACGGTGTCGTAGACGCAGTGGCCGGTCTGGAGCGTCCCGGCCCGTCCGCGCATCGACTTCCACCTGGCCGTCGCCTCCTCGGCGTCGGCGGGCTTGCCGAGGGCCTCGCCGTCCAGGTCGAGCACCGAGTCGCAGCCGATCACGATCGCACCCTTGACCTCGGGTTTCGCGGCCACGACGGAGGCCTTCGCCTCGGCGAGGGCGAGCGCCAGCTCGGCGGGGGTGGGCGCGTGGACGGCGTCCTCGTCGACGCCGCTCACGATCACCTCGGGTTCGAGACCGGCCTGGCGCAGCAGGTTGAGCCGGGCGGGGGACTGGGAGGCGAGCACGAGTCGGCGGCGCGGCTGATCTGTCATGCGGTCAGCGTATCGGCGGCCGTCATCTCGTGCCGAGGACGATCATCGCGAGCACCATGGCCAGTGCCATGAGAACGCCCAGCCGCCGCAACATCTCCTGCATGTCGCGGAGTTCTTTGGGGGGCTCGTTCTCGGGGTCGGACCACAGCATGAGACCAGCCTGCGGGGGGCTGCCGTCAGGGCGCCTGAGTACGGGTACTCAAGTTTGTGGCCCGCAGTCGGTTTTTGGTCGGCTGCGGGCCGGCGGGGGCTTGTCGCGCCCACGCGGCGGAGCCGCACATTGATACAGCCCCGCACCCCTTGGGTCGGCTGCTGCTAGCCCGGCCAGTAAGTGCGCGCCCATGAGCTTGGCCCCGGCTGGGGCAGGCGGTGGGAGGCGATCCTTGCCGGGTCGGACCAGGAGTCGCGTTCTGTGGGTGCGCCGGGCGGTATCGAGGCTGCCGCCGCGGCGCGTGCCCTGACCACCGCCAGGGCGGCGGCCAGCTCCTCCGGGGTCGGGTTGCCCCGTACGACCTTGATCACAGCGGCTCCTTAGAGGGGGATGTTGCCGTGCTTCTTCGGGGGCAGGGATTCCCGCTTCGTACGCAGCTGACGCAGGCCGCGTACGACGTGGCGGCGGGTGTCGGACGGCATGATCACCGCGTCGACGTAGCCGCGCTCGGCCGCGATGTAGGGGTTGAGGAGGGTGTCCTCGTACTCCTGGATGAGGCGCGCGCGGACCGCTTCGAGGTCCTCGCCGCTCGCCTCCGCCTCGGCGATCGTGCGGCGGTGCAGGATGTTGACCGCGCCCTGCGCGCCCATGACGGCGATCTGGGCGGTCGGCCAGGCGAGGTTGAGGTCGGCGCCGAGGTGCTTGGAGCCCATGACGTCGTAGGCGCCGCCGAAGGCCTTGCGGGTGATGACCGTGATCAGCGGCACGGTGGCCTCCGCGTAGGCGTAGATCAGCTTGGCGCCGCGACGGATGATGCCGGTGTGCTCCTGGTCGACGCCGGGCAGGAAGCCGGGCACGTCGACGAAGGTGAGGACGGGGACGTTGAAGGCGTCGCAGGTGCGCACGAATCGTGCGGCCTTCTCGGAGGCGTCGATGTCGAGGCAGCCCGCGAACTGCATCGGCTGGTTGGCGACGATGCCGACGGGGTGGCCCTCGACCCGTCCGAAGCCGGTGAGGATGTTCGGCGCGAACAGCGGCTGCGTCTCGAAGAACTCGGCGTCGTCCAGGATGTGTTCGATCACCGTGTGCATGTCGTACGGCTGGTTCGCGCTGTCCGGCACCAGCGTGTCCAGCTCCAGGTCCTCGTCGGTGACGGTGAGGTCCGCCTCCTCCGGGAACACCGGGGGCTCGCTGAGGTTGTTGGACGGCAGGTACGACAGCAGCTGCTTGACGTACTCGATGGCGTCCTTCTCGTCGCCGGCCATGTGGTGGGCCACGCCGGAGGCGGAGTTGTGGGTGCGGGCGCCGCCCAGCTCCTCGAAGCCGACGTCCTCGCCGGTGACGGTCTTGATGACGTCGGGGCCGGTGATGAACATGTGCGAGGTCTGGTCGACCATGACCGTGAAGTCGGTGATCGCGGGGGAGTAGACCGCGCCGCCCGCGCAGGGGCCGACGACCAGGCTGATCTGGGGGATGACGCCGGAGGCGTGGGTGTTGCGGCGGAAGATCTCGCCGTACGCGCCGAGCGAGGCGACGCCCTCCTGGATCCGCGCGCCGCCGGAGTCGTTGATGCCGATCACGGGGCAGCCGGTCTTGAGGGCGAAGTCCATGACCTTGACGATCTTCTGCCCGTAGACCTCGCCGAGCGCACCGCCGAAGACGGTGAAGTCCTGCGAGAACACGGCTACGGGACGGCCGTCCACGGTGCCGTACCCGGTGACCACGCCGTCGCCGTACGGGCGGTTCCTCTCAAGCCCGAAGTTGGTGGAGCGGTGCCGAGCGAACTCGTCGAGCTCGACGAAGGAGCCCTCGTCGAGCAGCAGCTGGACCCGCTCACGGGCCGTCAACTTGCCCTTGGCGTGCTGCTTTTCGACGGCACGTGCGGAGCCGGCGTGTGTCGCCTCGTCGATGCGGCGCTGGAGATCCGCGAGCTTGCCCGCGGTGGTGTGAATGTCGATCTCTTGACGCTCTTCCGGCTCGGACATCGGGATACGGCTCCCTGCCTGCTCAAAAGGGGGGACGGTTACTCATCCGTAGCGTAGTGGGGTGCCTATCAATCGGCAGTGCGGCGTTTACCACACCTAGGGTGGCTTGCATGACGCCGCAAGATGCTTCAGACGACAGCCGTTGGTCCGACCTGGACCGTCCGCCGCTCAACGCCGCCGCGTTGCGGCGTGGGCTCGTGCGGGAGGGCGGACTGTGGACGGGCGTGGAGCTCGTGCAGCGCACGGGCTCCACCAACTCGGACCTGGTGGCCCTGGCGGCCGCGGGCAAGGCGGCCGAGGGCACGGTCCTCGTCGCCGAGGAGCAGACGGCCGGGCGCGGCCGCCTGGACCGGCAGTGGACGGCGCCCGCTCGGTCGGGGCTGTTCTTCTCCGTGCTGCTGAACCCGAGCGGGGTGCCGGTGGCGCGCTGGGGGTGGCTGCCGCTGCTCACCGGGGTGGCGGTGGCGACGGGGCTGTCGCGGGCCGCCGGGGTGGACACGGCACTCAAGTGGCCCAACGACCTGCTGGTGACCGTGGGCGGGGAGGAGCGGAAGGCCGGCGGGATCCTCGCGGAGCGGGCCGGGGACGACGCGGTGGTCGTCGGGGTCGGCATCAATGTCTCGCTGCGTGCGGACGAGCTGCCGGTGCCGGCGGCGGGATCGCTGTTGCTGGCCGGGGCCGCGACCACGGATCGGGATCCGCTGCTGAGGGCTGTGCTGCGGGGACTGGAGGACTGGTACGGGCGGTGGCGGGACGCCGGGGGCGATCCGGCGGCGAGCGGGCTGCAGGAGACGTATGCGGCGGGGTGCGCGACGCTCGGCCGGGTGGTGCGGGCGGAGCTGCCGGGTGACCGGTCCCTGGTGGGGGAGGCGGTGGCCGTCGACGGGGACGGGCGGTTGGTGATCGCGACGGAGGACGGGGTGCAGGAGCCGGTGGGGGCGGGGGACATCGTTCACTTGCGGGTGGCGTGAGTTTCCAGGCGTCCGGTGCGCTCACCGGTGCAGGGGACCTACCGTCGGCTTCGCAGGAGTGAGCTACCGCACACCTGCCGTAGAGTTGAGGCCGGTCGAACCTGACCGTGGCAGATCGGAAGGGCAGCAGGCGTGACCGTCGACGACACGGGCTCCGGCATGGGTCGTAACCCAGCGCCCGACGGCACCGACAACGGTGAGGACCCCCTCGCGCTCCGCCTCGAACAGCTCATTCTGGGCGCCGAGCGCCGCTACACCCCCTTTCAGGCGGCCCGCAGCGCCGGTGTCTCCATGGAGCTGGCCTCACGCTTCTGGCGGGCGATGGGCTTCGCGGACATCGGGCAGGCCAAGGCGCTGACAGAGGCCGACGTGCTCGCGCTGCGGCGGCTCGCCGGTCTGGTCGAGGCGGGGCTGCTGAGCGAGGCCATGGCGGTGCAGGTGGCCCGGTCGACCGGGCAGACCACCGCCCGTTTGGCGGAGTGGCAGATCGACTCCTTCCTCGAGGGCCTGACCGAGCCGCCCGAGCCGGGGATGACCCGGACCGAGGTGACGTACCCCATCGTCGAGCTGCTGCTGCCCGAGCTGGAGGAGTTCCTCGTCTACGTCTGGCGGCGCCAGCTCGCCGCATCGGCCGGCCGGGTCGTGCAGGCCGCCGACGACGAGGAGATGGTCGACCGCCGGCTGACAGTCGGCTTCGCCGACCTCGTCGGCTTCACCCGGCTGACCCGCCGTATGGAGGAAGAGGAGCTCGGCGAGCTCGTCGAGGCCTTCGAGACGACGGCCGCCGACCTGGTCGCCGCGCACGGCGGACGACTCATCAAGACCCTCGGCGACGAGGTGCTGTTCGCCGCCGACGACGCCGGTGTCGCCGCGGAGATCGCGCTGCGGCTCATCGAGACCATGGCCCACGACGAGACGATGCCGGAGCTGCGGGTCGGCATGGCGTTCGGCACGGTGACGACCCGTATGGGCGACGTCTTCGGTACGACGGTCAACCTGGCCTCCCGGCTGACCTCGATAGCTCCGCGCGACGCGGTCCTCGTTGACACCGCCCTCGCCGAGGAGCTGATCCGTACGACGGACGCGCCGGCCTCCGAGGCGGAGGCCGCGGAAGCGGCGGCGTCCGCCGAGAAGGAGGGCGAGGAGCCGCCGACGTACCGCTTCGCGCTCCAGCCGATGTGGCAGCGGCCGGTGCGCGGGCTGGGCGTGGTCGAGCCCTGGCTGCTGACACGGAGGGCCGAGGGGAAGCCGTAGGGGCCTCGCTTCGGCCCACGGCCGTCAGTGGATGGCCGCTCCCAGCTCGTCCAGGCACAGGCCGATGATCGGCACGCACACGTCCGGCTGGTCGGGTTGGCTCGGCTGTGGGGCCGGAGGGCTGGTGGTGCCGGACGGGCCGGGTGCGGGTGGCGCGGAGGTCGTCGTGGCGGGTGACCCTGGCCTGGTCGCGGGGGCGTCGGGGAGGGGCGTGGCGAGGTCGGGAACGGCCGTCCCGGACGTCGGCACGGTGGTCGCCGAGGGGTGCGGGACGAGGCTCATGCCCGGGGCCGGTGATGTGCTGATCCCGCCCATGACGGAGGTCGCCGAGGGGCTCGCTCCGGGGGCGGCGCCGAGGGTCGTGGCCGCTGCGCGGGTCGAGCGGCCCGCGTCACCGCCCGGGTCCGTACGGGGTTCGGCCTCTGCCTCCGCCGCGCCGGGCCTGTCGGTACCGCCGTCGGGCGCCAGCCGTACGAGACTCAGCGCACCGGCGGCCAGGGCCAGGCCCCCGGCGGCCATCAGGACCTTGCGGGGGCGCGGGCGGCGGTGACGGCCGCGGGCGCGGACACGGGGGCTCTCGACGTGTTCCCCGTGCGGCTGACCGCTCTCCGTCTTCGTTGCCGTCTTCGTCATCCCGATCCCCTCCCGATCCCCTCCCGACGCGCTCGCGCCCCGGCGCCCGGGGGCGGAACGCACGTTATGCACTCCCGTGGGCGTGTGGGTGGGGGTTGGGCGGGATGTCACTCGAACGGGGAGACGGGTGGTGTCTTTCCCCGGTGGGGATCGGCTGCGATGATCGGGCCAGTTCTGTTAACCGGCGTTAACCAGGAGGGTGTCATGAGCGAGGAACGGTTCGGGGAGTTCGTGCTGGTGCGGCGACACGGGGACGGGCATGTCGCGGAGCTGGCCCTCGACCGGCCCAAGGCCATGAACGCCGTCTCGACGGACATGGCGCGGTCCGTCGCGGCGGCGTGCGCGGCGCTGGGGGAGAACCGGGACGTACGCGTGGTGGTACTGACGTCGACGCACGAGCGGGCGTTCTGCGTGGGGGCCGATCTGAAGGAGCGGAACTCCTTCAGCGACGCGGATCTGCTGCGGCAGCGGCCGGTGACGCGGGGGGCGTACACCGGGGTGCTGGAGCTGCCGGTGCCGACGATCGCGGCGGTGCACGGGTTCGCGCTGGGTGGGGGGTTCGAACTGGCGCTGTCGTGTGACGTGATCGTGGCCGACCGTACGGCGGTGGTGGGGTTGCCGGAGGTGTCCGTGGGGGTGATTCCGGGGGGCGGGGGTACGCAGTTGCTGCCCCGGCGGGTGGGCGGTGCGCGGGCGGCCGAGCTGATCTTCACGGCGCGGAGGGTGGAGGCTGCCGAGGCGCGGGAGCTGGGGCTGGTGGACGTGCTGGTGGAGGACGGGCGGGACCGGGAGGAGGCGCTGACGATGGCGTCCAGGATCGCCGGGAACTCGCCGGTGGGGTTGCGGGCGGCGAAGCGGGCGTTGCGGTTGGGGCAGGGGCTGGATCTGCGGGCGGGGCTGGAGGTCGAGGACGCGGCTTGGCGGGCGGTGGCGTTTTCGGGGGACCGGGCGGAGGGGGTGGCGGCGTTCAACGAGAAGCGTGCGCCTCGGTGGCCGGGGGAGTAGGGGGCGTCGGCGGTACTGGTGCCCGGCGTTGCGGTCGGCGCGGGGTGGGTCGCGCGGCCCGGCGCTTGCGGGTGCGGTCCGCGCGTGTGCCTGTGGCGGGCGGGGGTTGGTAAGGGGGTGCCCGGCGTTGTGGCGGGCGGGGCGTGGGTCGCGTGGCCCGGCGCTTGCGGGTGCGGTCCGCGCGTGTGCCTGTGGCGGGCGGGGGTTGGTAAGGGGGTGCCCGGCGTTGTGGCGGGCGGGGCGTGGGTCGCGTGGCCCGGCGCTTGCGGGTGCGGCCTGCGCGTGTGCCTGTGGCGGGCGGGGGTTGGTAAGGGGGTGCCGTGCGGTGTGGCGGGCGGGGGTGGGTCGCGTGGCCCGGCGCTTGCGGGTGCGGCCCGCGCGTGTGCCTGTGGCGGGCGGGGGTCGGTATGGGGGTGCCCGGCGTTGTGGCGGGCGGGGGTTGGTAAGGGGGTGCGGTGTGGCGGGCGGGGGTCGGTATGGGGGTGCCGTGCGGTGTGGCCGGCGCGGGGTGGGTTGCGTGGCCCGGCCGCTTGCGGGGGGCGCCGCTCGTGCCCACCCGTGCCGCCCCGGGGGGGCACGCATGCCCGCGGAGGGACGGGGTGGCTGGGCGCCGCGGGCGACCGCGGACGGGTGGCGTGACGGGGTGCCGCGCCCGACCGCGGATCAACCAGCCAAACTCAGCCCGTCCGGCGTTTGAGGACGAGGCCGTTCGGGCCGATGGGGGTTCTGGGGGCGCAGCCCCCGGGCGGCGGTCACCCTGAGTTCACCCCAAGCGCCGCATCAATGTCCTGTTTAGCCCCAAACATCCCTAGCCTGGAGTGATGGGTGAGGACAGGCGGCTCGCCGCTGTGGTCGCGTTGGCGCAGGGGATGGCCGCTGCGCAGGCTCCGCGTGAGTCGTGGCGGGCGGCGGCCCTCGGGGCGTGCCGGGCCCTGGCCGGGAGCTTTGCCGCGCTCTCGGTGTGGGAGCGGGATCTCGGGCGGCTGCGTGTCCTCGTGAACGCGGGGGACCGTGCGCCGGGCGAGGACGAGTTCCCCGACGCCGAGGCCTACCCTGTGCACCAGTTCCCCGAGATCACCGAGTTCCTGCACGAGAGATGGGTCGCGGGCGGTGAGCCCAACGCCTGGGTGGAGACGGCCGACGGTCCGGCCGCCGGTCACCCCGGTTACTCCCACCAGCGGGTCGCCGCCCTGCGCCGCCGCGGCCGCGGTTCCTGCGTCGTCGCCCCGATCGTGCTGCACGGCCGCGCCTGGGGCGAGCTCTACGTGGCCCGCTCGACCGGCGCCCCCGTCTTCGACCGCGCCGACGCCGACTTCGCCACCGTCCTCGCCTCCGTCGTCGCCGCCGGTCTCGCGCAGACCGAGCGCCTCGAAGAGGCCCGGCGCCTCGCCTTCACGGACGCCCTCACCGGTCTCGCCAACCGGCGCGCCATCGACGTACGGCTCGACGAGGCCGTGGAGCGGCATCGCGCGCACGGTGTGGTCGTCAGCCTCCTCGTCTGTGATCTCAACGGGCTCAAGCGTGTCAACGACAGCCGTGGACACGCCGTCGGCGACCGGCTCCTCGAGCGGTTCGGGTCCGTCCTCTCCCTGTGCGGCGCCATGCTGCCGGGCGCCCTCGCCGGCCGCCTCGGCGGCGACGAGTTCTGCCTGCTCGCCGTCGGTCCGCCCGCCGACGACGTGGTGAAGGTCGCCGACGAACTCTGCCGTCGCGCCGCCGAACTCGATCTCGGCGAGGGGGTGGCGTGCGGGATCGCGTCCACCGGGGATCCCATCGGGCCGGTCCGCTCGGCCCGCCGGCTGTTCCGGCTCGCGGACGCGGCCCAGTACCGGGCCAAGGCCGTACGTGCCACCAGGCCCGTCGTCGCCGGCCGGGCAGGGCCCGACGATCCCGTCGTACAGCTGGCCAACGAGCCGTCCCGGACGGGGACACCGGAGCGGCGGCAGTTCCGCGGACGCCCCTGAGCCCGAGCCGGGAGGCCGGCTTGTGACCCTCGGTAAGGGGCGAACCCGCCCCCCACTGGTGACATCCTCGTCTTCACTGCGTACGCTCCTGAATATGGATATGCACACTGTGGTGGTGGGGACGTCCGGCGTGACCGCGTCCGACGTTCTCGCCGTGGCGCGCGGCGGCGCCCGGGTCGAGCTCTCCGAGGAGGCGGTGGCGGCTCTCGCCGCGGCCCGCGGGATCGTGGACGCCCTGGCGGCCAAGCCCGATCCCGTCTACGGCGTCTCCACCGGCTTCGGCGCCCTGGCGACCCGGCACATCAGCCAGGAACTGCGCGCTCAGCTGCAGCGCAACATCGTCCGCTCGCACGCCGCCGGCCTGGGTCCGCGGGTGGAGCGGGAAGTCGTACGGGCCCTGATGTTCCTGCGGCTCAAGACCGTCTGCTCCGGACACACCGGCGTACGGCCCGAGGTCGCCCGGACCATGGCCGACGTGCTCAACGCCGGCATCACCCCCGTCGTCCACGAGTACGGCTCCCTCGGCTGCTCGGGAGACCTCGCCCCGCTCTCCCACTGCGCACTCACGCTCATGGGCGAGGGGGACGCGGAGGGTCCGGACGGGACGGTACGGCCCGCGGGCGAGCTCCTCGCCGAGCACCGGATCGCCCCCGTCGAACTGCGCGAGAAGGAGGGCCTCGCCCTCCTCAACGGCACCGACGGCATGCTCGGCATGCTGGTCATGGCCCTCGCCGACCTGGACATGCTCTACAAGTCCGCCGACGTCACGGCCGCCCTCAGCCTTGAAGCGCTCCTCGGGACGGACAAGGTCCTCGCCCCCGAACTGCACGCCATCCGCCCGCACCCCGGCCAGGGTGCCGCCGCCGCCAACATGCTGGCCGTGCTGAAGGGTTCGGGGCTCACCGGACACCACCAGGACGACGCCCCACGGGTCCAGGACGCCTACTCCGTGCGCTGCGCACCGCAGGTCGCCGGCGCCGGACGCGACACCATCACCCATGCCCGGCTGGTCGCCGACCGCGAACTGGCGTCCTCCGTCGACAACCCGGTCGTCCTCCCGGACGGGCGCGTCGAGTCCAACGGCAACTTCCACGGGGCCCCGGTGGCCTACGTCCTGGACTTCCTCGCCATCGCCGCCGCCGACCTCGCGTCCATCGCCGAGCGGCGGACCGACCGGCTGCTGGACAAGAACCGCAGCCACGGGTTGCCGCCGTTCCTCGCCGACGACGCCGGCGTCGACTCGGGACTGATGATCGCCCAGTACACGCAGGCCGCCCTGGTGAGTGAGATGAAGCGGCTCGCCGTACCGGCGTCCGCGGACTCCATCCCCTCCTCCGCCATGCAGGAGGACCACGTGTCCATGGGCTGGTCCGCGGCACGCAAGCTGCGCACCGCCGTCGACAACCTCACGCGTGTGCTCGCCATCGAGCTGTACGCCGCCACCCGCGCCGTCGAGCTGCGCGAGGGCCTGACCCCGGCACCTGCGTCGCAGGCGGTCATCGAGGCCGTACGGGAAGCGGGCGTTCAGGGACCCGGTCCGGACCGCTTCCTCGCGCCCGACCTCGCCGCGGCGGACGCGTTCGTGCGCGGCGGGGAGTTGGTGGCCGCGGTCGAGAGAGTGACGGGACCGCTCGCCTGACCGCTTCAGTTCATACGGGGCCGCCGTCGTACTCCCCAATCGACGGCGGCCCTTCGGCTCACTTGAGCTTGGCGATCTGCGCCTCGACCACGGCCGCCGGTATCTCGGCCGCCTTACCGGAGCCGAGCGCGGCGAAGTTCACCGTGTAGAACGTGGCGACGGTGTTGCCCTTGCGCACCACCTCGGTGTGGAAGGTGGCCGTGCCCTCGCCGTCCATGTCGACGTCCTCGGAGAACGCAACGGACTCGTCCCCCAGCCCGGAACCCTTCTCCGAGACGACCTTGGTGACCTTCGAGTCCTCGCCCCCCGCCGCGAGGCCGTACCCCGTGGAGCAGGCCGCCACGCCGTCGGAGACGGCCTTCATGGCCTTCTCGGCGCCGTCTCCTTCGTACGAGGACAGGCCCACGAACGTCATGTCGATGTCGAAGGCCTCCGCGGCGTCCTCCGGCTGCGCGGTGGCGGTCGACGCCTTGTCCTCCGCGACGGAGTTGCTCGCGTTCGCGTCCGTGTCGCCCGGGGCGAGACCGGCCGTGGACCAGGCGATCGGGTCGCACGCCGCCTTGTCGGTCTTCACCTCGGTCTTGGACTTCGGGAGGGTGTCGTCTCCCGAGGTGACCCTGTAGCCCTTGACCTCGCCCTGCACGAGCAGCAGCTTCTCCAGATCCGCCGCGGTCAGGGCCTTCGCCGCCGGAGCCGACGACGACGGAGCGGACGACGCGGCAGCGGATTCCTTGGAGTCCTCCGACTCCTTGCCGGAGTCCGAGCAGCCCGTGATGAGGGCCAGTGACAGTGCGCTCACAGCAGCCGTGGCGCACAGCCGCGCCCCCGATGATCTCTTCATGAGCGGACTATGAGGTCATCGTCAAGGGAGAGTCAAGTCAATTCAAAAACCCAGACGTTCCCGGCGAACCGAATAGACGACGAAGCCGGCGCCCAGGCCCAGACAGAGCGTTCCGCCGATGACGTACGGCGTGGTGTCGAAGCCTCCGGTGTCGGCGAGCCGGGTACCGTCCCGAGACTCGGCCGTGGTCCCGGACGCAGCCCGCGCCTGCTGTGTGACCTGCGTCCTCGTGCTCGCCGAGCCCGCCGCTCTCGCCGGGTTGTCCTGGGTCGCGTTCGCGGACGGGACGAACCACAGGGCGCCCAGCAGGGTCCCCGCGGCGGTGGCGGTCAGCAACGGACGGCGAACGGATGACACGGAATATCGATCCCCTTGTGACGCTGGCAAATTGGCCGTGTGGGGCGATGTTAGTGAAAGTCGCGGGTCACGGGAAAGTCACGGGAGCTGTGAGCCGTACGCTCCGGGCATGAGCACTGAAGAGACATCACGATTTGTACGGCTTCGCGTGGAACTCGTCATCGAGGTGCACGACGAGGACGCGCTGAACAAGGCCGCGCTGCGCCGCATCTCCGCCGACGAGGAGATGCCGGACGCCGAGCGGGCCCAGGCCGAGAGCGCTGTGACCGAAGACACCGCGGAGGCGCTCGCCTATCTCGTTGATCCGTTCGACCTGGTCAGCGAGGTGCCAGGGGTCGAACTCCAGCAGGCCTCCTGGTCGAGTGAGCAGATTGACTACGACCCCGACTCGCCCGAGTGGGAACTCGGCGAGGATGATGTCGACGCAGACGACGAGGAAGACGCCCGCACGGACGGCATCGGCTGAGCTTCTTGGGGAATTCGTGACCCCGGGTGGCAACCGCCGTCCGGGGTTTCGTCGTCTCAGGGGGCGCACGGACCGACAGACGCACCACCCGCCGTGGTGTGCCCCACACATGCGAGGAATGTGGAACGGGATGAACCGTCCGTAGCGTTGAAGATGGTCAACGGGGACTCTCGGGGTTTTGGGGATTCGGCAACGATGGAGAAGCGTGTGATAACGGACGGTAAGCGGCGCAAGGGCCTGATAGCCGCGTCCGCACTGCTCGGCGGTGTGCTGGTGCTCTCGGCGTGTTCCGGCGGCGGCGACGCCTCCGGGGACGACAAGGGCAAGGACACCTCGCAGGCCAAGGTCGACGAGGCGGCAGCCCAGAAGACCTCCGAGGCGCAGATCAGCATCACGCCCAAGGACGGCTCGACGAACGCCTCCATCAACAACTCCGCCACCGTCACCGTGAGCAAGGGCACGCTCACCGAGGTGACGATGACGACCGCCGAAGGCGCGAAGGTCGAGGGCGAGCTTTCCGCCGACAAGACCAGCTGGAAGCCCACTACCCAGCTGGAGCGCTCCACCACCTACAAGGTCGCGGCCTCCGCCAAGGACTCCGACGGCCGTGAGGCCCACGAGAACGCCTCGTTCACCACCGTCTCCCCGGCCAACAGCTTCATCGGCAACTTCACGCCGGAGAACGGCTCCACGGTCGGCGTGGGCATGCCGGTGTCGATCAACTTCAACAAGGCGATCACCAACAAGGCCGCCGTCCAGAAGGGCATCACGGTCACCACCAGCAGTGGCCAGGAGGTCGTCTGCCACTGGTTCAGCACCGTGCGCATGGACTGCCGCCCCGAGGACTACTGGAAGGAGAACTCCACCGTCACGCTGAAGCTCGCGCTCGACGGCGTCGAGGGCGCGAACGGCGTCTACGGCGTGCAGCAGAAGACGGTGACCTTCCGCATCGGCCGCAACCAGGTCTCCTACGTCGACGCGAAGACCAAGCAGATGAAGGTCACGCACAACGGCGCGGTCATCAAGACGATCCCGATCTCCGCCGGTTCGCCCGAGAACAAGACGTACGAAGGCGTCATGGTGATGTCGGAGAAGTTCAAGGAGACGCGCATGAACGGCGCGACCGTGGGCTTCACCGACGACGACGGCAAGGGCGAGTACGACATCAAGGACGTGCCGCACGCCATCCGCCTGACCAACTCCGGCACCTTCGTGCACGGCAACTACTGGGGCGCCAAGTCCATCTTCGGCAGCGTGAACACCAGCCACGGCTGCGTGGGCCTGTCCGACACCAAGGGCGCCAACGACACGGGCACGGCGGGCTACTGGTTCTACACCAACTCGATCGTCGGTGACGTCGTGGTCGTCTCCAACACCGGCGACAAGACCGTCGCCCCGGACAACGGCCTCAACGGCTGGAACCTGAGCTGGGCCGACTGGAAGGCCGGCTCGGCCGTCTGACGTCGCCTCACAGCATTCCCACAGCTCATCGATGCCGCCCCCAGGGGCGGCATCGGTGTTTCCGGGAGCCGCCACAGCCTTCTCATCGTTCTTTTATTTCGGCCTTATCGAGTCATCACGCGCCGTCCCTAGCTTGCCGCCATGTTCTTCACCTACCTGAGGCGCGAACTGCGCCGCCGCAGAAAGGCGGCCCTCGTCGTCGCCTCCGGTCTCGCGCTGGGCATCGCGCTGGTCATCGTGGTCAACTCCGTGTCCTCCGGCATGGGGAAGGCGCAGGACAAGGTCCTCCAGTCGCTGTACGGGCTGGGCACCGACATGACGGTCACCAAGGCCGCGGAGCCCGCGGCCAGTTCCTCGGAGCGTCCACGCTTCCAGTTCGACGCGCAGGACAACGACTCCGACGACGAGCAGAGCAGCGACCGCGTGATGGTGGAGGGCTTCCAGACCCTGACCGCCGCGACCGTGACCAAGGTCGGTGAGCAGAGCGGTGTCTCGGACGCGGTCGGCGGGCTGAGCCTGCAGGTCATCAAGGTCAGCGGCCAGTTCACCCGCGGCCAGTTCCAGCAGAACCAGGGCAGCGGCCAGCAGGGCGGCCCCGGCGGCAACAGCGGTGCCAACGGCCAGCCGCAGGGCGAAGTGCAGGGCGGCGGCGCGGACTTCGACGTCAACAACTACTCCGTGTACGGCACGGACGTCACCAAGCCGGCGCTCGGCCCGCTGACCTCCTCGAAGATCACCAGCGGGCGGACGTTCAAGACCTCGGAGACCAATGCGAAGGTCGCCGTCGTCGACTCGGCGTACGCCAAGGAGAAGAAGCTCAAGGTCGGCTCCACCGTCACCGTCAAGAGCGTCAAGTTCTCGGTGATCGGCATCGCGACGGCGGACAGCGGTGACTCCGCGGCCAACCTCTACATCCCGCTGAGGCAGGCACAGACGCTCAGCGACTCGGCGAACAAGGTCACCACGATCTACGTCAAGGCGACCGACTCGCAGAAGATCGACAGCGTCAAGTCGGCGATCCAGAAGAACGTCTCGGGTACGACGGTGACGACCTCCGCGGACCTCGCGGACACGGTCTCCGGCTCCCTCTCCACGGCGTCCAGCCTCGCGACCGACGTCGGCAAGTGGCTGTCCATCGCGGTGCTGGTGGCCGCGTTCCTGGTCGCGGGTCTGCTGACGTCGTCCGCCGTGTCGCGGCGGGTGCGGGAGTTCGGCACGCTGAAGGCGCTGGGGTGGAAGTCGGGGCGGGTGACCCGGCAGGTCGTGGGTGAGGCCATGGTCAACGGGCTGCTCGGCGGTGCGCTGGGTATCGCGCTCGGGCTCGCGGGGGCGTATGTCGTCACCAGCGTCAGCCCGACGCTGCAGGCGCAGCTGGGCGGAGGCGGCGGCGGTCAGGGCGGTCCTGGCGGTGGCGGGGGCTTCGGGGGGCCCGGTCGTCAGGCGGCGAAGACGCTCGACGTCGCGCTCACCGCGCCGGTCAGTCTCACGACCGTTGCCCTCGCGGTGGGACTCGCCGTGGCCGGTGGGCTGATCGCGGGGGCGTTCGGTGGGTGGCGGGCGTCCAGATTGCGCCCGGCTGACGCATTGCGGCGCGTCGAGTAGCAGTCCGCTGGCCGCTGGTCCGCGGGCATGCGTGCCGCCCGGGGCGGCACGGGTGGCGCGGGCGGCACCCCGCTTGCGCGGTCGCGCGACCCACCCTTGGCCGGCACCAACGCCGGGCACCCCTCCGACCCCGACCCCCGTTACGCCTCCCAGGAGCTACCCCATGTACGAACTCAGAAGCGTCACCAAGCGCTACACCCGCGGCAAGGAAGCCGTACACGCCCTCGACGGCGTCGATCTCACCATCGCCGACGGCGACCGGCTCGTCATCCAGGGCCCCACCGGCGGCGGCAAGTCCACGCTGCTGCAGATGCTCGGCGGGCTGGACCGGCCCACTGAGGGCGAGGTCGTCCTCGACGGCACCGACCTGGCCGAACTGTCCGAGGCCAGGCTCACCAGGGTGCGCAGCGAGAACATCGGCTTCGTCTTCCAGAGCTTCAACCTCATTCCGACGCTCACCGCGCAGGAGAACGTCGAGACCGCCCTCGTACCGCTCGGCGTGAAGGTGAAGGAACGGCGTGAACGGGCCGCCGAGGCACTGAAGTCGGTGGGGCTCGGTGAGCGGCTGGGGCATCTGCCAGGCGAGATGTCCGGCGGTCAGCAGCAGCGCGTCGCCATCGCCCGCGCGCTGGTGAAGCAGCCGAAGGTGCTGCTCGCCGACGAGCCCACCGGCAACCTCGACGAGGGCATGCGCGACGAGGTCATGGACGTGCTCGAGCGCATGTGGAAGGAGCACGGGCTCACCTTCGTCATGGTCACCCACGACTCCGCGATCGCGAAGAAGGCCCCGCGGGTGGCGACCATCCGCAAGGGGAGGATCACCGTCAAGGAGAACGCCGCCTCCTGACGGCATGAACGGCTCGTAACAGTCCTGTCCTGTAGGGCACTTGCGTATTGAAGGGCCTGATCACCCCCCGGCATACTGCGTATTCCGGGGGGTGTACGCGCATGTGTACTGGACCGCCCCCGGCCGGGTGAACGGGGAATTCACCCGGAACCTCAGCAAGGGGGAAACTTGCGCAGACAAATGAAAAGAGCGTGCGCCGCAACCGTCGCGACGGCGGCCGCAGTTGCTCTCGCCGCGGGTATGACCAGCCCGGCGGCGGCGAAGCCCGAGCAGCGCGCGTCCGGCGCCGCTGCCCCGATCTCGGCCGGCGCGGCGAAGCAACGCATCACCCTCATCACCGGCGACCGGGTCGCCGTCGATGCCAAGGGGCGGGTCGTCGGCCTGGAGCGGGCGAAGGGCCGGGAACACATACCCGTGCAGATCCGCAAGGTCGACGGGCACACGTTCGTGACACCCGCCGACGCGGCCCGCCTGGTCGCCACCGGCAAGGTCGACCAGCGGCTGTTCGACATCACCGAGCTCAACAAGTCCGCGACCCGCAAGGCCCAGAAGAACGGCCTGAAGGTCATCGTCGGCTACCAGGGCGCCGCCACGGCCGCCAAGGCCGACGTCCGGGACGCGGGCACGCTCCGCCGGACCCTCAAGGCGCTCAACGCCGACGCGGTGCAGACCCCGCAGCAGGACACCCGCGAACTGTGGGACGCGGTCACCAACGGTGACCGGACCGCCTCCGGTATCGCGCACGTCTGGCTCGACGGCGTCCGCAAGGTGAGCCTCGACAAGTCCGTGCCGCAGATCGGCGCCCCGAAGGCATGGGCCGCCGGTTACGACGGCAAGGGCGTGAAGATCGCCGTGCTCGACACCGGCGTCGACGCGACCCACCCGGACCTCAAGGACCAGGTCGTCGCGGCCAAGAACTTCTCCACGGCCGCCGACGCCACCGACCACTTCGGCCACGGCACGCACGTCGCGTCCATCGCGGCGGGCACCGGCGCCAAGTCGGGCGGCAAGTACAAGGGCGTCGCACCCGGCGCCAAGATCCTCAACGGCAAGGTCCTCGACGACAGCGGCTCCGGTGACGACTCCGGCATCCTCGCCGGCATGGAGTGGGCGGCCGAGCAGGGCGCCGACGTCGTCAACCTCAGCCTCGGCGGCCAGGACACACCCGAGCTCGACCCGCTCGAGGCGGAGGTCAACAAGCTCTCCACCGAGAAGGGCATCCTCTTCGCGATCGCGGCGGGCAACTCCGGCCCCGAGTCGATCGGTTCGCCGGGCAGCGCGGAAGCCGCGCTCACCGTCGGCGCCGTCGACGACAAGGACAAGCTGGCCGACTTCTCCAGCACCGGCCCGCGCGTCGGCGACGGCGCCATCAAGCCGGACGTCACCGCGCCGGGCGTGGACATCACGGCCGCGTCCGCCAAGGGCAGCGTCATCGCCCGGGAGGTCGGCGAGAAGCCGGCCGGCTACGTGACCATCTCCGGTACGTCCATGGCGACCCCGCATGTCGCGGGCGCCGCGGCGATCCTGAAGCAGGAGCACCCGGACTGGGGCTACGCCGAGCTGAAGGGCGCGCTGACCGGCTCCACCAAGGGCGGTAAGTACACGCCGTTCCAGCAGGGTTCGGGCCGTATCCAGGTCGACCAGGCCGTCAAGCAGACCGTGATCGCCGACCCGGTGTCGGTGAGCTTCGGTGTGCAGCAGTGGCCGCACACCGACGACACGCCGGTCACCAAGCAGCTGACGTACCGCAACCTCGGTACGAAGGACGTCACGCTGACCCTGTCGACGACTGCCACCAACCCCAAGGGCCAGGCGGTCCCGGCGGGCTTCTTCAAGCTCGGTGCCACGAAGGTGACGGTCCCGGCGCGCGGAAACGTCTCCGTCGACTTCACCGTCGACACCAGGCTGGGCGGCACGGTCGACGGCGCGTACTCCGCGTACGTGACGGCGACCGGTGGCGGACAGAGCGTCCGTACGGCCGCGGCGGTGCAGCGTGAGGTGGAGTCGTACGACGTCACCATCAAGCACATCGGCAAGGACGGCCTGCCGACCGACGTGTACAACACGATCGTTCTCGGCTACGCGGGCCTGGGCAAGGACCGGGGCTACCAGGTTCCGGTCGCCGCGTCGGGCACGACGACCATGCGGCTGCCCAAGGGCACGTACCTGCTGGACGCCTGGATCGCGAAGGACTTCGTGAAGCTGGAGGGCGGCCTCGACTGGCTGGTCCAGCCGAAGCTGGCCGTCACCAAGAACACCTCGGTGACGATCGACGCCCGCACCACCAAGGCGGCCGACATCACGGTGCCGGACGCCCAGGCCAAGCAGCTGAGCGGGTTCATCGACTACCTCTACGACCCCGCGGGCATCGGCATCGGCGTGGGCCTGCCCTCCTTCGCCGATCTGCGGATGGCCCACCTGGGCCCGGCGGTCTCCACCGGTCTGCAGCAGACCTGGAGCGGCCAGTGGACCAAGGGCGCGGCCGCCGAGTACGACGTGGCCACCACCGCCAAGGTCACGAAGATCCAGGGCGACAAGGTCCGCCACTACAAGGCGGGTGAGCTCGCCACGGTGAAGAACAAGCTCGGCGCGGCCGCCCCCGGCAAGACCGGTGGCCTCACCACCTGGGGCTTCTTCCCGCAGGACATGGTCCTCGGTATGCCGGTCGAGCAGAAGCTGCCCGGTGCGCGCACGCTGTACCTCTCGACGAACGACAAGATCCAGTGGGCCTTCGACTTCGAGCAGTACGGCGGCAAGGACGCGGACGGCTTCCCGATCACCGAGGCGTACTACACCCTCGGTGCCCCGCAGACCTTCAAGGCGGGCCAGAAGTACTCGAAGACCTTCAACACGGCGGTCTTCGGTCCGCACCTCAACAAGGAATTCGGTCTGTTCCGTGAGGGCAACCTCGTCTACGGCTACCTGCCGCTGTTCGCCGACGCCGCCAAGCACCCCGGGTCGTCCCTGTTCACCTCGGTGAACACGACCCTGTACCGCAACGGCAAGAAGGTCGGCTCCAACCAGGACCCGCTCTTCGGCGAGGAGGTGTTCACGGTCCCGGCCGGCAACGCCTCGTACAAGCTGACGACGTCCGTCAAGCGGAGCAGCAAGGTCGCGGCCGCCTCCACCCGGATCGACGCGAGCTGGATCTTCAGCTCGAAGAAGCCGTCCGGCACCGACCCGGTCAAGCTCCCGGCCTCCACGCTCCGCTTCAACGCGGTCACGGGTTCCGACAGCAAGGCCCCGGCCGGCAAGACGGTCACCTTCCCGGTCACCGTCGAGGGTGCGGCCGCGGGCAGCAACCTCAAGTCCCTGACGGTGTACGTGTCGTACGACTCCGGAAAGACCTGGAAGAAGGTCACGGTGAAGCACGGCAAGATCACCGTCAAGAACCCGGCGAAGGGCAAGAGCATCTCGTTCCGCGCCAACATCACCGACAAGAAGGGCAACAAGTCGGCGGTGTCGATCTACAACGCGTACTACGGCAAGTGAGCCGATAGCGAACGGTCTGCCGGAAGTGCAGCTTCCGGCAGGCCGTTCGTGTTTGCGTGACCTCATGACGGACCAGACAGTCGAGTACATCCGGTACCGCGTTCCCGAGGAGAAATCGGCGGAGTTCCTGGCCGCCTATGCCCGAGCGGCGACCCACCTGGCCGCCTCGCCCCACTGCGTCGACTACGAACTGACGCGCTGCGAGGAGGAACCCCAGAGCCACATCCTCCGCATCACCTGGACCTCGACGCGGGACCACCTGGAGGGTTTCCGCAAGTCGGAGCAGTTCCCCGGGTTCTTCGCGGAGATCCGCCCGTACGTCGAGCACATCGAGGAGATGCGCCACTACACGCCCACGACGGTCGGGGGACCCGGCTCCGCGGTCCCGACGCTGTACGACTGGGCGGGCGGCGCGGAGGCCTTCTCCCGTCTGACGCAGGTCTTCTACGACAAGGTCCTCAAGGACGACCTCCTGGCCCCGGTCTTCGCGGGCCTGGCCCCCGAGCACGCGGAACACGTGGCCCTCTGGCTCGCGGAGGTCTTCGGCGGCCCGCCCCGCTACTCCGAAACCCAGGGCGGCCACAACCACATGGTCGCCAAACACTTCGGCCGCGCCATCACCGAGCCCCAGCGCCGCCGCTGGGTCAACCTCGTCCAGGACGCGGCGGACGAGGCGGGCCTCCCGACGGACGCCGAGTTCCGCTCCGCCTTCCTGGCGTACGTGGAGTGGGGAACGCGGCTGGCGCTGTACTTCTCGGGCCCAGACGCACAGCCTCCCGCGGAACAGCCGGTGCCGAAGTGGAACTGGGGGGCCGCACCGCCGTATCAGGGGTGAAGCATCTGTCGCGGGCCGCGGGCGGGATGTGACGCGGGCCGCTCAGGCGGACGACCCCGCCCGAGCGGCGTCCGCACCCCAGCTCGCCAGCAGCCGTAGCCCCTCCGCCGTGGAAGAGCCCGGCTCCGCGTGATACACGATCAGCGACTGCTCGCTGTCGTCACGCACCCGGAACGACTCGAACCGCAGGTCCAGCTCGCCCACCAGCGGATGGTGCAGCCGCTTCACACCGTGGCCCTTCTCCTTGACGTCATGCGTGGCCCACAACCGGCGGAAGTCCTCGCTCTTCACGGACAGTTCGCCGACGAGGGCCGACAGACGCGGGTCGTCGGGCCAGCAGCCGGCGTCCATGCGCAGCGCGCAGACGATGTCGATCGCCTTCTGCTCCCAGTCCACGAACAGCTCACGGTACTCGGGCCGCAGGAACACCAGCCGCGCCCAGTTCCGCTCGGCCACCGGCAGCTCTTCCCAGTCGCCGAAGACCGCCGCCGCCATCCGGTTCCAGGCGAGGATCTCCACCCGCCGCCCCGCGATGTACGCCGGGACACCGTCCATCGTGTCCAGCAGCTGCCGCAGCGACGAGCGCACCTGCTGCGTCCGCGCCGCCGGCTTCTTCTTGTGCTGCTTCGGCTTGGCCAGGTGCGTGAGGTGCGCGTGCTCGGCGTCGGTCAGCCGCAGCGCGCGGGCGATGGAGTCCAGCACCTCCGCCGACACGTTCCGTCCGTTGCCCTGCTCCAGGCGCGTGTAGTACGCCACCGACACCCCGGCCAGCTGGGCGAGCTCCTCGCGGCGCAGCCCGGGCACCCTGCGGTGCCGCCCGAAGTCCGGCAGCCCCACGTCCTCCGGCTTCAGCCGGGCCCGCCGGGTGCGCAGGAACTCGCTGAGCTCGGCACGCCGGTCCAGCGTTCCGCCGGCCTGCGCCGCACGCTCCTGAACGGGTCCGGGCTGTTCCTCCATACGTCCAGTATTCACGGTCGTACGCACAGGAACCTGCCCCCGCCAGTGGTAGGAACAGCGGACGTACGCAGAACCGCGACCTGGGTGGACGGCGATCCGTACGGCACGCTGGACACATGACCACTGTTGTTGCCGCTTACGCCGCACCCGCCGCCAAGGCTCCGCTGGAGCGCACCACGATCGAGCGCCGTGAGGTCGGCGAGTTCGACGTCCTGATCGACATCAAGTTCGCCGGAATCTGCCACTCCGACATCCACCAGGCCAGAGAGGGCTGGGGCGCGGCCACGTTCCCGATGGTCCCCGGGCACGAGATCGCGGGCGTCGTCTCCGCGGTCGGCTCCGGAGTGACGACGTTCGCCGTCGGCGACCGTGTGGGCGTCGGCTGCATGGTCGACTCCTGCCGTGAGTGCGACAACTGCAGGGCCGGCCTGGAGCAGTACTGCACCCAGGGCCCGACCTGGACGTACAACGCCGTCGACAAGGACGGGCAGATCACTTACGGCGGCTACGCGCAGAAGATCGTCGTCGACGCGAACTACGTCGTCCGCATCCCCGACGGGCTGAGCCTCGACGAGGCCGCCCCTCTGCTGTGCGCCGGCATCACCACGTACTCCCCGCTGAAGCACTGGAACGCCGGCCCCGGCAAGAAGGTCGCCGTGGTCGGCCTCGGCGGCCTCGGCCACATGGGAGTGAAGATCGCCCACGCGCTGGGCGCCGAGGTGACCGTCCTGTCGCAGTCCCTGCGCAAGAAGGACGACGGTCTGAAGCTGGGTGCCGACGACTACCGCGCCACCAGCGACCCGCAGACCTTCGAGGACCTGAAGGGCACCTTCGACCTGATCCTCAACACGGTCTCCGCATCGATCGACTTCGCCGCGTACCTGTCCCTGCTGCGCACGGACGGCGCGATGGTGAACGTCGGCATACCCGAGGAGCCGGTGCGGATCCTGCTCTCCTCGGTCTTCGGCAACCGCCGCAGCCTCAGCAGCTCCGGCATCGGAAGTATCCGCGAGACCCAGGAGATGCTGGACTTCTGCGCGGCGCACGGCATCGGCGCCGAGATCGAGCTGATCGCCGCATCCGAGATCAACGAGGCGTACGAGCGAGTGGTCAGCAGCGATGTGCGGTACCGGTTCGTGATCGACACGGCGACGATCTGATCCTCGCGGTCCGGAGGCGGGCGCCCCTCACCCGTACAGGTGAGTATGTTGGGGGTGAGGGCCCCGCATGGTTCATGAGGTGGGCCGCAGGGGGCCCGAGGAGGCTTCCACGATGACCGTTCAGCTGAACCACACCATCGTCGCGGCGCATGACAAGCAGGCTTCGGCCCGGTTCCTCGCCGACATCCTCGGCCTGGAGGTGAGCCCGCAGTACGGCCCCTTCACCCCGGTCGACATCCCCAACGGCGTGACCCTCGACTACATCGAGACCGACGGCGAGATCACGCCGCAGCACTACGCCTTCCTCGTGTCCGAGGACGACTTCGACGTGATCTTCGACCGTATCCGCTCCGCCGGGCTGACGTACTGGGCGGACCCCTTCCACAGCCGCCCCGGGCGGATCAACCACAACGACGGCGGCCGTGGCGCCTACTTCGACGACCCGAACGGCCACAACCTGGAGATCCTCACGCGGCCGTACGGCAGCGGCAGTTGACGCGTCAGCCGGAGCCGAAGACCTCGCCCGCGCCGTAGGACCGCACGACGGCGCCGCCCTCGGGCGACGGACGTACGCAATGCGCCCGCCCGAGGCCCGCCACCCGCGCGCGCCCTTCGGCGCCGACCTCCACCACCGTGTTCTCGTCGATCGCGACGCCGTGACGGATTCCTCGCCGGGCCACGGCGGCGATGAGCCGAGGCAGGGTTCCCCACTGCGCCGCATGCACATCGACGGCGAACGGAACGAGCCCGAGACCCGCCCGCACCTCGATCTCCTCGAGATCCTCCGCGCTGTCCTCCGGACACACCGGAAGCCCGTCCGACAGCCACCCTCCGACCACCGCGTCCCGCGCCGCGATCGCAGCCCCCGCGGAGAAACCGGCGTACGGGATGCCGCGTCCGGCGAGGAGACGGGGCAGCCGCTCGCCGGCGAGCGCCTCCTGGTAGGCGGGCGTCAGCCCGCCGCAGACGAGCAGCCCGTCGATGTCGTCGAGGACCGGCTCCGGTTCGAACCGCTCGCCGATGGGCACCAGCAGCGGTACGGGAGTGCAGTCGCCGACCTTGCGCAGTACGGCGTCGAAGCGGTCGAAGTACTCGACGCCGTCGCCCTCGTCGACGATCAGGCAGCCGATGCGGGGCGAGCCCCCGGCAGCCTTGAGGAAGGGGCCGTAGACGACCCACGAGGCGGCACTGTCCCATCCGCCACCGATCAGAAACACACGATTCCTCAACGAAACCCCCCTAGGCCGGGAAATGTACCCGGTCACCGCCCGTCACGAGCAGGATTTACTTCCGGGCTGCTGCCCGCCCCGATTCACTGATCGCCCGGCGAGGACTTCGTCAGCGGGGAGGCCTGCTGCCCACCCATGTCGAGACGGAACGGCGGGTACTGATCGGTCATCAGCGCGGCATACGCGCTCACCCGCGCGACCCAGCGGGCCAGGCCCAGCAGGAAGTCGAAAAGGTGCATCGGGTAACGGGCGGTGAACGCCAGGACGATCACGGCGACCAGGGAGAGAAAGGGAATCAGCCCCCACCCGGCCCAACTGCCTTCCTCTCCCCAGCCCCAGCCACCGACGAACATCCCGGCGACGATGTACTGCGGAATCGCCAGTAGCCACCACTTCACCAGCACCAGGCCGCGGGAAAGGCGCTCGGGATACGCGACGTCGAAACGTGCTGGATAGTCGGGTACGTCCGCGAGAGTGAACGGCGGGTACCGGTCGGTGCCGAGCGCGGTGTGGGCGTAATAGCTGACGCGCCAGTTCCACCGCATGACGCCGACATTGAAGTCGAAGAGGGACCGGGGGTACCGGCCGGTGAACAGGATGGCGAAGAACGCGAAGACGGTCACGAAGAAGAACGCGATCCACAGGAAGAACAGCACGATGTAATGCGGGATGGCGAGGAGCCACTTCACCAGCCACAGCCATCTGGACAGCCGAGGATCGACAGACGCCTCGAGGCGCACAGGTGACACCGTGACAGGAATCATGCGGCGCAACTCCTTTCGAGCGCCCCCCACCGGTGCCCACCCGGCCGAATCGCCTCCCGAACGGGAGGCGGGGCAGGCGGCTGCCTGATCATGAATTCAGGCTCGCACGGGAAACGGGGGCCCGCGACTTGGGCGGGCCGCCCGGGAGACGGCGCTGTGCCCAGGGCGCCGACGGACGTCGGGGCCCGCGAGGCGATCAGAAGCGCGCGTCGGCCGGCCATTCAGCGACCGCCCGGCCACGCGCTTCGCCCCTCGGCGAACCGGAGGAACGCGCGTGGCGACGATGCCGTCGGCCTCGACGGCTCCCGTCGGCGCGAAGCCGAGCGATCACACGGGGAACCTCAGAAGATGCCCTGACCCGGGACCAGGATCCCCCGTGGGTCGTACGTGCGCTTCGCCGACTCCAGCCCCGGCCAGGCCGGGCCGAAGTGCTCCCGCCAGTCCGCGCGGCTGAACGGGATGCTGCCGACGGGGTAGTGCGTGCCGCCCGCGGCGGCCGTGGCCTCGTAGGCGGAGCGGTTGGCCGCCAGGAGGCGGTCGACGGCGGCGGTGTCGTCCGGCGGAGCGGCGCTCAGAACGTCGAAGAGGTACGACACGGCCTCGTCGGAGGTGCGCAGCAGCGGGGTGGTGAGGCGGTCGCGGAGCAGGGGGTAGAAGAGGATGACACCGCCGGGGCCCAGGTTGGCCGGCGTGAGGTCCTCCAGGACCTGCCCGCTGAGCGTGGCCGCGGACGTGCCGGGGAGCATGAGGTTGAGCCAGGGATGGGCGAACGTCCAGATGCCGGCCTCCTTCATGGCGGCGATGAGGGGGGCCAGCCGGTTGAGGAAGTCGTAGTAGGGCAGGTCCGTGTACTGGACGCTGGAGGGGTCGTGGCGCAGGCCGCGCAGCAGCGCCGTGTTGTCCGGTGCGGGGCCGGCCGGCGGGCCGTAGGCCACCGCCTCCAGGCTGTAGACGCGGAAGGATCCGTCGGCGTCCGCGTGGACCTGGCCCTCGACGTAGTCGAAGCGGCCCTCCTGGACGAGGATGCGCTGGTCGTCGAGGAAGGTCGCCAGGTTGTCGTAGGTCAGTTGGTAGTGGCGCACGGTCTCGGGCGCGCGCACGAGGCGCAGGGTGGCCTCGACGATGATGCCGCACTGTCCGAGGCCGGCCAGGACGGCGTGGAAGAGGTCGGGGCGCTGGGACGGGGAACAGCGGATCAGCCGGCCTTCGCCGGTGACGACCAGCAGTTCGGTGACGTTGTCGACCTGGGCGCCGTGCCGGTGGGCCTGGCCGCCCAGGCCGCCCACGGACAGGGTGCCGCCGACGGAGAGTTCGAGGTAGTCGGTGAAGACGGGCGGGGTGAGTCCGTGGGCGAGCGTGGCCTGGGCCACGTCGCTCCATCTGGCGCCCGCGCCGACGGTGACCGTGGTGCTGTCCGGCCCCAGGGGGCCGATGTCCGCGAGCGTCGCCGTCTCGATGACCAGGCCGTCCTGCACCTGTGCCTGGCCGAACGGCGCGTGTCCCTGGCCACGGGGCGCGACCGGCAGGCACTGCTCGTTGCAGAACCGCACCATGGCGACGACGTCGCGGACCGAGCCCGGGCGCAGCACGGCCGAGGGACGGCGGTGCACGATGTGTCCGTAGTCGTCGGCTGCGGCCGTGAGCGACGACTCGTCCGTGACGAGCGTGCCGTCCAGCCTGGGAATCCCGGCCGGCATCGTGGTGGACTCCGCCGTGTCCGTGGCCCAGCTCCGGGCGGCGGGGTCGAAGCCGATCACCGCCGCTGCGGTGACCGTGAGTCCGCGTAGAACGGTACGTCTTGACGGTGCGCTGGTCATGCGCACACCCCCCTCAAGAGATCCGAAAGAAGTGGTCAAATCCGCGCCATCCTAGGCCAGTTGAGCCCGTGAGGTACCCGGTTCGGCCGGTGCTGCCGACGTTCGCCCCACCGCCGATTCCGCGGGCCGGACCACGCCCTTGGATAACCTGTGCGTCCCCCCACGGAAGGATCAGTCGGTCGCGACGAAACGAGGGGTCACATGGAGCGGTTGTACAAGCGCGGCACCAGGTCCTGCGAGCCGGGGGAGATCGATCCGGGCACCCGTGAGGCGATCGCCGCCCACGCGGAGGCGCACCTTCTCGGGGACGTACTGGCGAACTCCGCCGGCTGCTGCGCCACCGTCAGCACGCGCCTGTACAAGCCGGGACTGCGCTCCCGCCTGAAGGGCATGGCGGACCCGGACCCCGAGCACCGCACGATTGCCCTGTTCACGGCCCGCCATCTGGTCGTGGCGGTGACCCGGCCGTCCGCCGGTACCGTCGTGCTGTCCGCCCGGCTGGACGACATGGCCCTGGCCGAGCACAGCGCTTTGGCCGCCCGATTCGCCGGTCGTGTCCAGGTCCCCGAGGACAGCGGGATCAGCGTCACCGCCCCATGGTCCGGCCAACCGGAACGCGGCTCCTACTACATCGCCCTGGGCGACGACGCCGACGGCAGATCCTTTCTGGAGGGGCTGCGCACGGCGATCGCGGCAGCAAAGCAGAGCTGACCCCCGCCGAAGCCCACGCCGGCCCGGCGCAGCTCCCGCTCGGGATCCCACCGCACGCGAGCGTGAGGACGCAGTCACCGTTCGTGCCCCTGTGACAGTTCTGACGATCCATTCGATGTGTGACTTGTGGGGAAGGTGAGAACAGTGAGGCTGGTGAGGCACGGATGCGGATCATGAGCGCGTGCCTGTGACGACCTTCACCACGATGTGACAGAAAGCGAGAATTCCTTACGCGAGGCGCGTGAGGACCGCATGCAGGCCATGTGCAGCCGTGGAGGTTTCGAGTGCGACCGTTCACCCTCAACTACGCCTTCCCCAAAGGGTTTCCGACCGCAGTGACGCCGTACCACTTCGACGAGACGCGTCAGTTGAACGTGCTTCCCGACGGCCGCCCGGCCGTCAGCGACCCGGATCTGCTGCTGGCCGTCGGCACGACCACATCCACCGCCGGCTCCCAGACACACTTCGATGACTGACGCCCCGTAAACGAATGACCGTGCTGATCCTCACGTCCGAAGAGGACGTGACCGCCGACATGGTGGTGGCCAAGCTGCACGAGATGGGGACGCCCATCATGCGGCTGGACCCCGCCGACCTGCCGGACAAGGCCGTGTTGTCCGCCCACTACGCCCAGGGCGACTTCGACGGATACCTTTCCTTGAACGGACATGTGCTCGGCATGGGAGGTATGCGCTCCGTATGGGTGCGCAGGCCTGGCGAACCGGCGGCGAACGCGACACACCCCTCGTCGTGGCTGACCGCCGAGACCCGTCAGGCGCTGTTCGGAATGCTCTTCTCCGCGTCCACACGATGGATGAATCATCCGATCGACGCCGACCGAGCCCGCCTGAAACCATGGCAGTTGAAGATCGCCCATCTCAGCGGCTTCGCTGTACCGCCGACCGTCTTCACCACGGCCCCACGCCTGGCACAGCAGTTCGCCGAGGAGCACCGGGACGTGGTGGTGAAGTCCGCTTCCGGACCGCCGCCCGGTGACCCCGCGCTGGCCCTGCCCACCACACTGATCGGCCCCGACGCCGACTTCTCCGCCGTCGCGGCCGGTCCCGCCCTGCTGCAGAAGTACATACCCAAGCGCGCCGACATCCGTCTGACCTGCGTCGGCACCCGGTTGTTCGCCGCGCGGAAGAGGGCCGAGCCCGGCCAGGTCGACGGTCGCTACGGCGACACCGAGCACGCCTGGGAAGCGGTCCCGGTACCCGAACGCGTAGGCAAGTCGGTGCACGAGTACGTCGCCCTCGCCGGACTGGCGTACGCCGCCTTCGACTTCGCCGAGGACGAGGACGGCATCTGGTGGTTCCTGGAGTGCAACCAGGGCGGCCAGTTCGGCTTCATCGAGCTGGAGACCGGGCAGCGGGTCTCGGAGGCGGTCGCCCTATGGCTCGCACAGCGCGGGGCGGCTCGCCGTGTACCCGAGACCCACTGGTGAGACAACCACCGCGCGAGTGCCGCCCCGGTTTCGCGCACGGCACCCGGTCGGCATCACGGCAGTGCGACCGTCCGCCGCTGCTCAGCCGATGCGAGCAGCACGAGCAGGATCGTGACCGGACCCGGGACAGGGATGATCACCTGCGGCTTGGGGTGAGCGCGGCTTGATGACCCATGTCATCCTGTCCCGCTTCCATGCGGCGGGGAAGCGGCCGTCGCGGGCGGCGGGCAGGCCGATTTCCGGGGAGTACGCCTGGTAGACGGTGATCTTGGATTCCGAGTGGGCCGCACGGATCCTGCGTTGCGGTTCTTCCATGGCGTACCGCGTGGAGTCGGCCGGTTCAGGCGGCCACTGATTTTCGACTGCCGTTCGCTACCCGTCGGGCACGACGCCCCCGAGGTCATCTCGTAGGGGGTGCGCTCCCCGCGGTGGCCGGTGGTCGGCGACCCCAGGGCGGGTTGGACGGGCACGGAATCGCCTGGAACCCTCGCGCGTTGAGGACAGTGGACGTGGGATGCCGGTGGTGTGTGAGCCGAGTGGCCCGAGTGACCGAGCCGACAGATATTGGAGGGGCCGAAATGGCGGCGCAGACGCAGAGGGCCGTGCTGGCCGGCGGATGCTTCTGGGGGATGGAGGAGCTGATCCGCCGACTCCCGGGCGTGACGGCGACCCGGGTCGGATACACGGGGGGTGACGTGCCGAACGCGACGTACCGTAACCACGGCTCTCACGCGGAGGCCATTGAGATCCTTTTCGACCCCGCGAAGACCGACTTCCGCACGATCCTGGAGTTCTTCTTCCAGATCCACGACCCGAGCACCAAGAACCGCCAGGGCAACGACATCGGCCTCAGCTACCGCTCGGCGATCTACTACGTGGATGACGAGCAGAAGCGGATCGCCGAAGAGACGATCGCGGATGTGGACGCCTCCGGACTCTGGCCCGGCAAGGTCGTCACCGAGGTGGAGCCGGTCGGCCCGTTCTGGGAGGCCGAGCCCGAGCACCAGGACTACCTGCAGCGTTACCCGGACGGCTACACCTGCCACTTCCCGCGCCCGGGATGGCGGCTGCCCGCCCGCGCGGAGGGCTGACCGCGAGGCGGCCCGGGCGGAAGGCGGAGGCCGGCCGGGGCTCCGCCGACGGCCTCCCGTCTTCGCCGGCCCCCGTGCGTCTCAGCGCGGGAGCGTCGCCGGGCTCCCCCCGTTCGCCTCGTAGCCGGCCACGGCCAGCGCCCGGTAGACCGCGAACTCCGCGGCCGGGTCGGGGGAGAGGGTCCAGGGGAGGGCGCCGACATGGCCGTCGACGTGTATCAGCTGGTTCATGGCCTCCGCCCAGCGCTCGGCGCGGACCAGGAAGAAGACCAGCAGGTGCCGGACGTGTGCCGACATCGGGTCGTCGGGGCGGGCCGAGTGGACGGCGTGCAGCGCGCCGTGCATCGCCTTGGTCACGACCTCGCTCTGGTAGAAGCCGGCCACCAGGTTCACGTCCGGCAAATGCTCGAAGACCGCGAACAACGGCAACGCGGCGAGCAGGGAGCCCTCGGGGGCGCGGGCCGCGGCCGCCTCGGCGAACGCGTACGCCAGCTCGCGCGAGCCGTGCCACTTCTCGCACCAGTAGTGCAGGGCCGCCAGGTGTGCGCCCATGTGGGCCGGGGCGCGGTCCAGGATCTTCAGCCAGAGCTGCTCGAACTCCGGCTGGGAATAGGCAAGGCCGCGGGCCACCGACAGTTCGATGATGTACGGAATCGGGTCACCGGGGGCGAGCAGCGCCGCCTCGCCGCACGCCGCCTTCGCCTCCTCCATGATGATCCGGAAGTCGTCCGTGCCCGGCGTCGACGTCCGCCACGCCTGTTGCACCAGGAACTCGGCGTGGACCGCCGCACCGCCCGCGTCCTTGGGCGCCTCGGCCCGCCACACCCGCAGCCACTGCCCGCCCGGTGTCTCGCTGACGCCGCCCGGCCGCTGCTGCAGCTCCAGCGCGGCGGCGCCCGCGAAGGCCTGCACGCGCTGCCAGCGCACCTCGCCCTCCGCCTCGGTGCCGGCCAGCAGCTGCGCGGCCGCGTGGTGGTCCTGGGTGCGCTGCACCAGGTCCAGGACGTCCAGCAGGTCCTGGTCGGGGCCGGGCATGCGGACGTCCAGCTCCTGCTGCGGGGCGAATCCGTAGTTCGCGGGGTCGGCCGCGTCCGGATGGCCCGGCGGCACCTGCTCGATCCGGCCGCGCCTGCGGAAGAGGAACGGACTCAGCACGAAGCCCAGCATGACCAGCGCCATCAGGACCCAGAGAATCTCCATGCCTCAAGCGAACCAGACCACGCCGACAATTGGCCAACCTGGTCGGAGCGCCTGTGGAAAACCATCGTGCGCGCACCCGGCCCCCGAGCGCACTACGCTCGGTGCCCATGAGTGACAGGCACATCAGTCAGCACTTCGAGACCCTCGCGATCCACGCGGGCAACACCGCCGATCCCCTCACCGGCGCGGTCGTCCCGCCGATCTACCAGGTCTCGACCTACAAGCAGGACGGCGTCGGCGGCCTGCGCGGCGGCTACGAGTACAGCCGCAGCGCCAACCCGACCAGGACGGCCCTGGAGGAGAACCTCGCCGCTCTGGAGGGCGGCCGCCGGGGCCTCGCGTTCGCGTCCGGACTGGCGGCCGAGGACTGCCTGTTGCGTACGCTGCTCAACCCCGGCGACCACGTGGTCATCCCCAACGACGCGTACGGCGGCACGTTCCGTCTCTTCGCCAAGGTCGTCGCCCGCTGGGGCGTGGAGTGGTCGGTCGCCGACACCAGCGACCCCGCCGCCGTACGGGCCGCGATCACCGCGAAGACCAAGGTCGTGTGGGTGGAGACGCCCTCCAACCCGCTGCTCGGCATCACCGACATCGCCGCCGTCGCCCAGATCGCCCGGGACGCGGGAGCGAAGCTCGTCGTCGACAACACCTTCGCCACGCCGTACCTGCAGCAGCCGCTGTCGCTCGGCGCGGATGTCGTGGTGCACTCCCTGACCAAGTACATGGGCGGCCACTCCGACGTGGTCGGCGGTGCGCTGATCGTCGGTGACCCGGACCTGGGCGACGAGCTGGCCTTCCACCAGAACGCGATGGGCGCGGTCGCCGGGCCCTTCGACTCCTGGCTGGTGCTGCGCGGCACGAAGACGCTGTCGGTGCGCATGGACCGGCACAGCGAGAACGCCACCAGGATCGCCGAGATGCTGACCCGGCACGCGCGCGTGACGCGCGTTCTGTACCCGGGACTGCCGGAGCACCCCGGTCACGAGGTCGCGGCCAAGCAGATGAGGGCGTTCGGCGGCATGATCTCCTTCCAGGTCGAGGGCGGCGAGGAGGCGGCGGTCGGGGTCTGCAACCGCGCCAAGGTCTTCACGCTCGGGGAGTCCCTGGGCGGCGTCGAGTCCCTGATCGAGCACCCGGGGCGGATGACGCACGCGTCCGCCGCGGGCTCGGCCCTGGAGGTTCCCGCCGACCTCGTACGCCTCTCGGTGGGCATCGAGAACGTCGACGACCTCCTCGAGGATCTGCAGCAGGCTCTGGGCTAGCACAACCGCTGGTCAGAGCCTCACCAGTCGGTCAGGGGTGGAGTCGTCTCCGACGGCGGTTCCACCCACGGCTGGACGGCCAGCGCCCACACGACGAGCGCCACCGTCGCTGCGAGCAGCAGCAGCCACAGCAGGCGGCGGGCGGCTCTCCTGCGGTGCAGCATGCGGGCACCGCGGCGCACGACGTCCGTGTAGAGGTCGGGCGGCACCTGGGGTGGCGTCCGCTCCATGATCCGCCGTACGGCGGCCTCGCGTTCGGGCCTGTTCACGGCCGCCTCCCCTCGTCCGAGGGGCGTACCCGCGGTCGTACGTCTGCGGCACCACCGGTACTCCTCATGACGGTGCCACCTCCGCCCCGGCGATCGCGGTCGCAGGGCCTCGCGGCGGATGCAGGACGGTGGCGGTCGCGCGGTCGCAGATCGCGTGGACGCGCTCTTTGGGCAGCCCGAGCAGGGCCGCCACCTGCTCCTCTCCGACACCCTCGTACATCCGCAGGACCAGGATGAGGCGTTCCTGCGGGCTGAGATGGGCCAGGGTGTTGTCGGAATGCCGACGGCCACGGCCGAGCCCGCCGTAGTGGTGCCACGCGCCGTGCGCGAAGCGGGTCGCCAGGTACCTGCGGGTGCGGTCGTACGGGTCCTCGCCGCGCAGCCGGTCCCAGGACGCGTAGGTGTGGGCGAGGGACAGCGTCAGCAGGCGCCGCGCGCGCGGGTTGTCGTCCGGGGGCTCCGCGGTGAGCAGTGTGGCCGCATGCAGCAGCCGCCCCGCCGCACCGCCGACGAAGGCTTCGAACTCACGGGCCCGGCGGGCGTCCTGGGCCGCATGCCGTTGTCCCATCGCGCCTCCCCCCTGAGGGCGATCCCGAGGTGAGCGGTCCCTGCCGCGTACGGGATACGGAACCGCGTACGACAGGACCCGATCTCATATGAGGCCAGCGGCGGCCTCTTGGTCAAGAGCCGCGCACCGGCAAGATTCACCCGTCCCACGTGGAGCCGGCACGGCTCACGCGGGTGCTCAGGACGGCGACGGTGCGTCCGCCCCGGGCAGCCCCTGCGCCGCCATGCGCGCGGAGAGCGCGACATTGAAGCGCGTGAGGAGCGTGCAGAACGCCTCGCGCTCCTCCGGCGCCCAGTCGTGCGTCAGCTCGGCCATCAACTGACGCCGCGACGAGCGCACTTCCTCGAGGCGCGACAGCCCGCGCGGGGACAGCTGGAGCACCACCGCGCGTCCGTCCTCGGGGTGCGAGGTGCGCTTGACCAGACCGGTGTCGACGAGCGGAGCCACCTGCCGGGTGACGGTCGACGAGTCGATCCCCATACTCGCGGCGAGCGCCTTGACGCCCATCGGGCCTTCGTTGTCCAGACGGTTGAGCAGCAGGTAAGCGGCGCGGTCCATGGAGTTGCGCACCTGACCTACCCCGCCGAGCCGGGTCTGTTCGGCACGGCGGGCGAACACCGCCACCTCGTGCTGCAGGGTGTCGAGGAGACCGGTGTCACCGAAGGTCGTCATGTCCATCGACATTTCAGGTGTTGTGGGCATGGCCGGGGGCTCACTTCATGAAGAGTGCTGGGATGGGGGACAGGTTACGCGGCCGGGAGGGTGGCCGTACCGACGCTGCGCAAACCAGTCTCGGAGGTTGGTCACAACGGCACTCCGCGCCTGTGAACTGCGATGCTTGAGTCATGAGCAACAACACGGCTGACTCCTTGCGACCCGTCACCCTCGACGACGTGCGCGGCGCCCAGAAGATGCTCACGGGTGTCGCGCGGGTGACCGCCATGGAGGGCAGCAGGCGGCTGTCGCAGCTGGTGGGCGCGCCGGTGCACTTCAAGTGCGAGAACCTGCAGCGCACGGGATCGTTCAAGCTGCGTGGCGCATACGTCCGTATAGCCGGTCTGCTGCCCGAGGAGCGGGCCGCCGGTGTCGTCGCCGCGAGCGCCGGCAACCACGCGCAGGGCGTGGCGCTGGCGTCCTCGCTGCTCGGCGTCCGGTCCACGGTGTTCATGCCGAAGGGCGCACCGTTGCCGAAGATCAGCGCGACGCGGGACTACGGCGCGGAGGTGCGCCTGCACGGACAGGTGGTCGACGAGACGCTGGCCGCCGCGCAGGAGTATGCGGCGGAGACGGGCGCGGTGTTCATCCACCCCTTCGACCACCCCGACATCATCGCGGGGCAGGGCACGGTCGGTCTGGAGATCCTCGATCAGTGCCCGGAGGTGCGCACGATCGTGCTCGGCATCGGCGGGGGCGGGCTCGCGGCCGGTGTCGCGATCGCGGTGAAGTCGCTTCGGCCGGACGTGCGGATCGTCGGTGTGCAGGCGGCGGGCGCGGCGGCGTATCCGCCCTCGCTGGCGGCCGGGCGTCCGGTGGTGATCGAGAACCCGGTGACGATGGCCGACGGTATGAAGGTCGGGCGGCCGGGCGACGTGCCGTTCGCGATTGTCGGCGACCTCGTGGACGAGGTGCGCACGGTGACGGAGGACGAGCTGTCCGCCGCGCTGCTGCTGTGCCTTGAGCGGGCCAAGCTGGTCGTCGAACCGGCCGGGGCGAGCCCGGTCGCGGCGCTGCTGAGCGACCCCGGTGCATTCGAGGGCCCGGTCGTCGCGTTGCTGTCCGGCGGCAACGTCGATCCGGTGCTGCTGCAGCGCGTCCTGCGGCACGGCATGGCGGCGCAGGGCCGCTACCTGGCGGTTCGCGTGCGGCTGACGGACCGGCCGGGCGCCCTTGCTGCGTTGCTCGGGGTGTTGTCAGTGGTGGACGCTAACGTCCTCGATGTGAGCCACGTACGAACCGACCCACGGCTCGGGCTCGCGGAGGCGGAGGTCGAGCTGCACCTGGAGACGAAGGGGCCGGCACACTGCGCCGAGGTCGGCCAGGCCCTGCGTGAGGCGGGCTACACGGTCATCGGCTGAGGCGGCGGAAAGCGCCGCAGCGCCGAAAGCCGCAGGTCAGACCCCTTCGTCGCCCGATGGAGTTAATTCCATTGAGGGTCGCGATACATCGCGTTATGGTGTGTCTCGTGCCATCGGTCCATGAAGCAAGGCACAAAACCCAATGTTGTGTACGGATCACCGACGACGTGGAGAACTCACATGCCAGGCGCCATCTATGCCGAAGGCCTGGTGAAGACCTTCGGTGACGTAAGGGCTCTGGACGGCGTCGACCTGGACGTCCCGGAGGGCACGGTCCTGGGCCTGCTCGGGCCGAACGGCGCGGGCAAGACCACCACGGTCCGTTGTCTGACGACCCTTCTGCGCCCCGACCGGGGGCGGGCGGTGGTCGCCGGCCTCGACGTGCTCAAGCACCCCAACGAAGTGCGGCGTTCGATCGGCCTGTCCGGCCAGTTCGCCGCGGTCGACGAGTATCTGACCGGTCGTGAGAACCTGCAGATGGTCGGCCGGCTCTACCAGATGAAGACGAAGGCCGCGAAGATCCGGGCCGCCGAGCTGCTCGACCAGTTCGACCTCGCGGACGCGGCCGACCGCCCCGCCAAGACCTACTCCGGAGGCATGCGCCGCCGCCTCGACCTGGCCGCCGCACTGGTCGTCTCGCCGCCCGTGATGTTCATGGACGAGCCGACGACCGGCCTCGACCCGCGCAACCGCCAGCTGCTGTGGGAGGTCATCAAGCAGCTCGTCTCCGGCGGTACGACGCTCCTGCTCACGACCCAGTACCTCGAAGAGGCCGACCACCTCGCGCACGACATCGCGGTGGTCGACCACGGCCATGTGATCGCCCGCGGCACCTCCGACCAGCTCAAGGCCCGCACCGGCGGCGAGCGCGTCGAGGTCGTGGTGCACGAGCGCGAGCGCATGGCGGACGCCGAGGAGGTGCTGCGCGGCTTCGGCAAGGGCGACACCACCGTCGAGGAGCACACCCGCCGGCTCACCGTGCCGGTCACCGGCGGCGCGAAGCTGCTCGCGGAGGTCATTCGTGAGCTCGACACCCGTGGCATCGAGATAGACGACATCGGCCTGCGCCGTCCCACCCTCGACGACGTCTTCCTGTCGCTGACGGGACATGTGGCCGAGGCGAAGAACGAGGAGAACGGCAAGGAGGCCGTGAAGTGAGTGCCGTCACCGACACCGCGCCGGTAGCGGCGCCCACTCATCCCCTGGGGCAGTCCGTGCGCGACTCATTGGTCGTCGCCCAACGCAACCTGATCCGGATGTCCCGGATCCCCGAAATGGTGATCTTCGGGCTGATCCAGCCCATCATGTTCGTGGTGCTGTTCAGCTATGTCTTCGGCGGCTCCATGCAGATCGGCGGCAGCACGAGCTCCACGGACTACAAGAACTTCCTGATGGCGGGCATCTTCGCGCAGACCGTCACGTTCGCCACCGCCGGTGCGGGCGCTGGGATCGCCGACGACATGCACAAGGGGCTCATCGACCGGTTCCGCTCCCTGCCGATGGCGCGCGGTGCGGTACTCACCGGGCGCACGCTCGCCGACCTGGTGCAGACGGCGCTGACACTGCTCGTCCTCGCCGTGGTCGCGCTGCTGGTCGGCTGGCGCGTCGGCTCGAACGGCGACACCGATGCCGGCCGGGTTCTCGCCGCCTTCGGTCTGCTGCTCCTGCTCGGCTATGCGTTCACCTGGATCGGCGCCCTCATCGGCCTGTCCGTGCGCACACCCGAGGCCGCCACGTCCGGCGGGCTGATCTGGCTGTTCCCGGTGACGTTCATCTCGAACGCGTTCGTGGACACCAGCCATATGACGCCCTGGCTGCGCCACATCGCCGAGTGGAACCCCTTCAGCGCCACGGTCCAGGCCTGCCGCGTGCTCTTCGCCAACCCCGGACAGTCCGCGTCCGACGCCTGGCCCATGCAGCACCCGGTGTGGGCATCGCTGATCTACTCCATCCTGATCACCGTCATATTCAGGACGCTCGCGGTGCGGAAGTACCGCTCGGCCACCGCGTGACGACGCCGGCATGACGAGGCCCCCGGCGTCACCAGGACGCCGGGGGCTCGCCGAAGAAGTGTCTGCGGGGTTCAGCCCTGGTACGGCTCGGCCTTGAGGATCGTCACGGAGGCCTTCTTGCCGTTCGGCAGCTCGTACTCCGCGTCCTCGCCGACCTTGTGGCCGATCACGCCGGAACCCAGCGGGGACTGCGGGGAGTAGGTCTCGATGTCGGCGCTGGCGTACTCGCGCGAGGCGAGCAGGAACGTCAGGGTGTCGTCCACGTCACCGTCGAAGGCGATCGTCACGACCATGCCGGGCGCCACCGCACCGTCCGCCGAGGCCGGAGCTTCGCCGACCTGCGCGTTCTCCAGGAGCTGGGTCAGCTGGCGCACCCGGAGCTCCTGCTTGCCCTGCTCCTCCTTGGCCGCGTGGTACCCGCCGTTCTCGCGCAGGTCGCCCTCCTCGCGCGCGGCCGCGATCTTGGCGGCGATCTCCGTGCGCGCAGGACCAGTAAGGTACTCAAGCTCATCCTTGAGCTTGTTGTACGCCTCCTGGGTCAGCCAGGTGACGTTCTCGCTGGTCTGGGTCACAGGTGCTCCTCGTCGGTACTGGGAATACAAAGCATCGCCCTACCCAGAAGCATGTTCCTCCATGGATGGGCGAAACCACGAGCCTAACAATTCAGCGGCCGAAGGGGGAGGACATAAGCCTCCAGATTTACGTCAACGCAGGTCAGGGCCTATGTATTCCGGATGCTGCGGAGGGTGCCGAGGCCGTCAGTCGGCATGACAGCCGAGCAGCTCGGCCGTCGTGCCCCGCGCCGTCGTACGGAGCGTGACGACCTTGTCGATGCGCGTGGCCGACCCGGAGAAGGTGAAGTTCGCCCAGCCCACCTCCGAGCCGTCCGCGGCCTGCGAGCGCAGCGTGCAGTAGCCGCTGACGCCGGCATCCTTGTGGACCTCCAGATGCACCTCGACCGCGCGATCCGAAGCCTGGAAGGTGATCACCTCGGCGCTGATCTTGCTCTGGCCGACGTAGTGGTAGGCGAAATAGCCGATCAGCGCGAGCAGGGCCACGCCCACCGCGACTCCGGCGACCTTGAGCCTGCGGTCGGCGCGCTCGTCCGAGGCGCGGCCGTAACGGCCCTCGGGCAGTCGCGTACTCGCCGCACTCATGATCGTCCTCTCGGCCCCCGGAATTATTCGCCCCCCGATTCGGTCACTATAGAAGCCGCCGATTGCGCCTCTGCACACCGGGCGCCGACTTACCGAGGATTGAGTCTTGACTGACCAGCTGCGACTGATGGCCGTCCACGCGCACCCCGACGACGAGTCGAGCAAGGGCGCGGCCACCATGGCGATGTACGTGTCCGAGGGGGTGGACGTGCTGGTCGTGACCTGCACGGGCGGGGAGCGCGGCTCCATCCTCAATCCGAAGCTGCAGGGCGACAAGTACATCGAGGAGCACATCCACGAGGTACGCAAGAAGGAGATGGACGAGGCACGCGAGATCCTCGGCGTCGGCCAGGAGTGGCTCGGCTTCGTCGACTCCGGCCTGCCCGAGGGCGACCCGCTGCCGCCGCTGCCCGAGGGCTGCTTCGCCCTCGAGGACGTCGACAAGGCGGCCGGCGAGCTGGTGCGGAAGATCCGCTCGTTCCGTCCGCAGGTGATCACCACGTACGACGAGAACGGCGGCTACCCGCACCCCGACCACATCATGACCCACAAGATCTCGATGGTGGCGTTCGAGGGCGCGGCGGACACCGAGAAGTACCCGGAGGCGGAGTTCGGCCCCGCGTACCAGCCGCTGAAGCTGTACTACAACCAGGGCTTCAACCGCCCCCGCACCGAGGCGCTGCACAACGCGATGCTCGACCGCGGCCTGGAGTCGCCGTACGGGGAGTGGCTCGAGCGCTGGAAGGAGTTCCAGCGCAAGGAGCGCACGCTCACCACGCACATCCCGTGCGCCGACTTCTTCGAGATCCGCGACAAGGCGCTGATCGCGCACGCCACGCAGATCGACCCCGACGGCGGCTGGTTCCGCGTCCCGATGGAGCTCCAGAAGGAGGTCTGGCCGACGGAGGAGTACGAGCTCGCGAAGTCCCTCGTCGATACCTCCCTCCCCGAGGACGACCTCTTTGCGGGCATCCGCGACAATGCCTGACATGAGCGCAAGCGTGAGCCTGGCAATGACGCACCTCGTCCCCCTCGCCAAGGAGGTGGACGAGAACAAGGTCACTCCCGGCGTCCTCGGCTTCATCGTCTTCGCGGTGATGGCGGTGGCGGTGTGGGGCCTGATGAAGTCGATGAACCGGCACATGGGGAAGGTCGACTTCAAGGAGACCCCGGATCCCGAGGCGGAGGCCTCCGACAAGAAGACCTCCGGCAAGTTCAAGCCGCAGCAGGGCTAGAGCAAGGGCTGGAGCATGTCCGGCGGGGTCACTGCCTCGCCGGTGCCGCCACTCCCATCACCTCCCGGGCGTGCCGGTCCGGTGTCATCCCCAGGCGCCATGCCTGCCAGCCCGCCTCGAGGTTCACGCCCCGCTCCAGCAGCAGCTGGTAGGCCTCCACGTAGTCGGTCAGCTTCTCGTCCCGCAGGGGGTGGCGGGAGCGGGCCAGCCGGGTCAGTTCCTCCTGGGCGACCGCCGTGCCGACCTCGACGCCGCCGGGAGCGGCGTACGGGAGGAGGGTGCAGCGCAGGAAGCGGGCCCAGTCCTCGCCCCGCCGGTCCTCGTACGACGTGAACAGCCCGGCCGCCTCGTCGCACAGCGCCAGCGCCTGCTGCGTACGGGCGTTGCCCGCCTCGACGACGGCCAGTTCCAGGCAGGTCCAGGCCTCGCCGTGGGCGACGCCGATGCGCTGGAAGTCGGCGCGGGCGTCCACCAGGAGCTGCCGGGCGAAGCCCGAGTTGCGCAGCGAGCCCGTCTGGGCCGCCCGCTGGTCCCTGGTCGCGCGGGCCGAGTGATGGCGGGCGCAGGCCAGACCGTAGACGTCGCGCATACGGGAGAAGAGGGTGCGTGAGCGTTCGAGTTCTCTGACCGCTTGGTCCAGATTGCCGGCCTCCTCCAGGGCCTGGCCCAGGTAGTAGACCGTCCAGGCCCCTCCGCGCGCGTCCTCGTTGTCGCGGTGCCGGGCGGCGGCCTGGCGCAGTCCCTCTATCGCCGGGGACGGGTCGCCGGCGACGAGACGGGCGCGGGCCAGCTGGGTGAGGGCCCAGGCCTCGCCGCGGGCGTCGCGGGTACGGCCGTACAGGTCGAGGGCCGTCCGCAGATCCGCCTCCGCGCGGGGCACGTCGCCCATGCGCAGCCCCAGCTGGCCGAGCTGGAAGTGTGCCCACGCCTCGCCGTGCACCGAGCCGCCCTCGCGGTGCAGCACCAGCGAACGGGTGAGCAGGTCGAGGGCTTCGGCCACCCGCCCCCGGTCCCGCTGCACGGCCGCCAGCGCGTGCATCGTCCAGGCACGGTCGGTCGACAGCTCCGGAGCCGCCTGGATGTCGAGGGCCTCGCGGAGCTTGGCCGCCGCCTCGGTGAGGTGGCCCTGGTGGTGCAGGGTGATGCCGAGCGAGCACAGGGCGCGGGCCGCGCCCGCGTCGTGGTGGGCCTGCAGATAGAGGTCGACCACCGAGGTCAGGGTGGTGCGGGCCTTGTCCAGCTCGCCGAGCTGCCGGGCCGCGATGCCTGTGCGCCACTGCACCGAGCGGATCAGCAGGCCCTGGTCGACGGCCTGCGCCAGCTCGCTGATCTCGCCGAGGCGATAGAGGTCGCCGCGCAGCAGGCAGTAGTCGCACAGGGCGCCGAGCAGGTTCAGTACGGCCGCCTGGTTGACGCCCTCCGCGTGCCTGAGCGTCGCCGTGATGAAGCTCGACTCGTCGTCCAGCCAGCGCAGCGCCTCGTCGAGGGAGGTGAAGCCGTGCGGGCTGAAGCGGTCCGAGCGGGTCGACATGTTGCCGTCCACCAGGCGCAGCACCGAGTCCGCGAGCTCGGCGTAGCTCACGATCAGCCGTTCCTGCGCGGCCGTGCGCTCGGCCGGTTCCTCCTCGTCGAGGAGGCGGGCCTGGGCGAAGGCACGGACGACGTCGTGCAGGCGGTAGCGGCTGCCGCGTACATGGTCGATCAGGCCCGCGCGGGAGAGCTCGACGAGGTGACGGGTCGCCTCGGAGCGGTCCGTGGCGAGCAGCGCGGCGGCCGCGGCGGCGCCGAGCGAGGCGCGCCCTGCGAGGGCCAGCCGGCGCAGCAGCCGCCGCCCGGCGTCCGTCTGGTCGGTGTACAGCAGCCACAGCGCGCGCTCGACCGGTTCGACGGGGCCGTACGCGCCCAGGTCGGAGGCCAGGCCACGCGGCGAGCGCGGGCCCAGGGACGAGCCCGCGATGCGCAGCGCCAGCGGCAGCCCGCCGCACAGCTGCCGGATCCGGTCGGTGGACTCGGCGTCGTACGGTCCCGAACTGTTCCGTGCCGCAGAGTTCAGCAGTTCCTCCGCGCCTGCCGCGTCGAGGCTCTCCACCGGCAGGTGGTGCACCCAGGCCGGCAGGTCTGCGGGCAGGGCGAGGGGTTCGCGCGCGGTGACCAGAACGAGGCTCTCGGAGCGCTCCGGGACGAGTGTGCGGACCTGCTCCGGGTCGGAGGCGTCGTCGAGGATCACGGTGACGGGCAGGCCGGTCAGATGCTGGTGGTACAGCTCGCTCAGCCGTTTGACCTGCTGGTCGGGTGAGGAGCGCTCGCGGAACAGAAGTTGTTCGCGGGGTGCGCCGAGACGGTTCAGCAGGTGCAGCAGGGCGTCGCGGGTGGGCAGCGGCGGCTCCTCCGGGCTGTCGCCGCGCAGGTCGACCACGCATGCGCCGCGGAACTGGTCCCGCAGGTCGTGGGCGGCGCGCACCGCGAGCGTCGTACGACCGCTGCCGGGCGCCCCGTGCAGCACGACCACCGTCGGCCGTGTCTCGGTGCTCGCGCGGGCCGCCTGCACCCACTGCCGGATCCGCGCCATCTCCTGCCGGCGTCCCGCGAACGGGCCGACGGGCTCGGGGAGTTGACCGAACGACTGATCGAGGACGTTTCGCCCGCGGGCGGCCGCGCTCTTGTCCGCGCCGCGCAGCTGCGGGCCGCTCTTCTTCGGCCCGGTCGACGCGATGATCACACGCTGCTGATCCAGGAACGGGCGGATACCCCGCACCTCCAGAGCCGTCAGCCACTGCAGCCGCAGCTGTTCCGGTCCGCCCGGCTGGCCCGCGGCACCGGCACGGTGGTGCGCCGCGGGCAGATGGGACCCCGCCACCTTGACGACGGTCGCCGCCGCGCTCACCACACCCACGGTCACGCCCGCGCCCAACGCGGTCCCCGTGCTCGTGCCGAGAGCCAGGTCGGCGACGGCGGCCGCGACCGCGCCGACCCCCGCCACCAGCAGGGGAGTCCCCCCGCCCTCGCGGGCGTACCGCTGCCCGAACGTCAGCTGTCCGGCCTCCGCCTCGTCCAGGGCGCGTGTGTAGGCCTCGTACTCCTCCACGGCGGTCTCCGCCATCGCCTCGAGCGCGCCGCGCGCCCGCGCCATCAGTACCTGTCCGTCGGTACGGCCGCCCGAGCGCCGCACCTCTTCCTCGACGGCCCGGCCCAACAGCCGCTCGGCCTCCGCCCGATGGCTGTCCCGCATGTCACGTCCCCCTCCGGCAGCAACGGCGTTCTTGGTCAAGTGTGCTGCGGACGGCGCATTGGTGCGAGGGGGCGGGCGGCCTCCGATCACCTTGCGGAATCCGCGAATTGGTGTAGAGGGCGGCCGTGGCTATCGTGATCGCAGAGACGAGAGGGAAGGAAAGACGGGGGACATGAGCACGGTGAACGGTGGGCCGACGGACCCGTCACAGGGTCCTTACCAGCCGCAGCAGCCTTACCAGCCGCAGTCGCCCTACCCGCCCCAACAGCCCCAGCCCTAACAGCCCCGCTGGGCCTGGTGGGTCGCCGGAATCGTCATCCCGGTCGTGAGCATCCTTGTCACGGTCCTGGTGAGTCGGCCGGGCGGCTCGTCGGCCGACACGAGCGCGGGGTCGGCGCCCACTTCCGCGCAGTCGTCCGGGGCGAAGGGGTCCACCGGCGAGGCACAGCCCGCCGCGTCCCCCAAGCAGAGCGCCCAGACGGACAAGGTGCTGTACGGGCCGGCCGGCCTGGAGGCCGACACGACCGACATCGGCTCGTACATCGAGCTGGACACGGCCAAACCGGTCGTGGCGCACGGTGTCGTCAAGGGCGCGGACATCATTTTCTCGTCGTCGTTCGACGGCCCCAACCTGTTCGTGCCGCAATGGCACGTACACCGCGAACGTGAAGCGAGGCGACCGCTTCTGCCTGCTGACCGACCAAGGCCGCGTCGCCTACCTGAAGGTCCTCGTCGCGCCGAACGGCGGGGCGCGGGAACCTCGACGTCACCGTCCGGGAGACGCCTGACGCGTGAGCTGCGGGGTACTGCGGCAGGATGGACACCATGCCGAACCGACTGGCGCACGAGACGTCCCCGTACCTCCTCCAGCACGCCGACAACCCCGTCGACTGGTGGCCGTGGTCTGCCGAGGCCTTCGAGGAGGCGCACAAGAGCGGGAAACCCGTGCTGCTGAGTGTCGGGTACAGCAGCTGTCACTGGTGTCACGTCATGGCTCACGAGTCGTTCGAGGATCAGCGGACCGCCGATTACCTCAACGACCACTTCGTCAACATCAAGGTGGACCGCGAAGAGCGCCCCGACGTGGACGCCGTCTACATGGAGGCCGTGCAGGCGGCGACCGGGCAGGGCGGATGGCCCATGACCGTGTTCCTGACGCCGGACGCCGAGCCGTTCTACTTCGGTACGTACTTCCCGCCCGCCCCGCGGCACGGCATGCCCTCCTTCCGGCAGGTGCTCGAAGGTGTCCACCAGGCCTGGACCGGGCGGCGGGACGAGGTCGCCGAGGTGGCCGGGAAGATCGTGCGGGACCTGGCCGGGCGGGAGATCTCCTTCGGCGGCACCCAGGCGCCCGGCGAGCAGGAGCTCGCGCAGGCGCTGCTCGGCCTGACCCGGGAGTACGACCCGCAGCGCGGCGGATTCGGAGCGGCGCCGAAGTTCCCGCCGTCCATGGTCGTGGAGTTCCTGCTGCGGCACCACGCGCGGACCGGGGCCGAGGGTGCGCTGCAGATGGCCCGGGACACGTGCGAGCGGATGGCCCGGGGCGGGATCTACGACCAGCTCGGCGGCGGGTTCGCCCGGTACTCCGTCGACCGTGACTGGGTCGTGCCCCACTTCGAGAAGATGCTCTACGACAACGCCCTGCTCTGCCGCGTCTACGCCCATCTCTGGCGTTCCACGGGGTCCGAGCTCGCCCGGCGGGTCGCGCTCGAGACCGCCGACTTCATGGTGCGTGAACTCCGCACCGGCGAGGGCGGGTTCGCCTCCGCGCTCGACGCCGACAGCGACGACGGGAGCGGGCGCCACGTCGAGGGCGCGTACTACGCCTGGACGCCCCGGCAGCTCGCCGACGTCCTCGGCGAGGAGGACGCCCGCCTAGCCGCCCGGTACTTCGGCGTCACCGAGGACGGCACGTTCGAACACGGCTCCTCCGTGCTTCAACTCCCGCAGCAGGACGAGGTGTTCGACGCGGGCAAGGTCGCGGACGTCCGCCGCAGGCTCCTCGAGGCCCGTTCCGCCCGTCCCACCCCCGGCCGGGACGACAAGGTCGTCGCCGCCTGGAACGGCCTCGCCATCGCCGCCCTGGCCGAGACCGGCGCCTACTTCGACCGCCCCGACCTGGTCGAGGCCGCGCTCGAGGCCGCCGATCTCCTCGTCCGGCTGCACCTCGACGACCAGGCCAGGCTCGCCCGCACCAGCAAGGACGGGCAAGTCGGCGCCAACGCGGGCGTGCTGGAGGACTACGCGGACGTGGCGGAGGGGTTCCTCGCGCTGGCGTCCGTCACCGGGGAAGGGGTGTGGCTCGAATTCGCCGGGTTCCTTCTCGATCACGTCCTCGCCCGTTTCGCCGACCCCGAGTCGGGCGCGCTGTACGACACCGCGGCGGACGCGGAGAAGCTGATCCGCCGGCCGCAGGATCCGACCGACAATGCGGCACCGTCCGGCTGGACCGCCGCCGCGGGCGCCCTGCTGGGCTATGCGGCCCAGACGGGCTCCGAGCCCCATCGCACCGCCGCCGAGCGGGCGTTGGGGGTGGTGAAGGCGCTGGGGCCGCGCGTGCCGCGGTTCATCGGCTGGGGGCTCGCCGTCGCGGAGGCTCTCCTCGACGGCCCGCGCGAGGTCGCCGTGGTCGGGCCGGCCCTGGACGATCCCGCCACAAAGTCCCTGCACCGTACGGCACTTCTGGGCACGGCTCCCGGTGCGGTCGTGGCGTACGGCACTCCTGAGAGTGACGAGTTCCCGCTGCTCGCCGATCGTTCTCTGCTGCAGGGTGAACCGACCGCGTACGTCTGCCGTAACTTCACTTGCGACGCCCCGACCACGGATCCGGACCGGTTGCGCACTGCGCTGATCAGCTGAAACGACAGATGCGCAACCCTCCCAAACGAGACCAGCGGTCGGATTGTTCACTCTGAAGACTCATTGTGATGAAACACGCTCTTCACTGAATGAGCCTGCGCACTTCACAGAACGCCCATAAGATCTCCGCCATGACGCAACGGCTGTGACGCACCGTTGCGACAGGGGGCTTTGGGGATCTGGGGGGATCTTTTGCTTACGTCTGTCTTCATTTCTGCCGTCTCGCTGACCTTGTTCTGGATGGCGGCCTTCACCTTGTGGTGGCAGATGCACGCGTGGCGTACGCCCGAGGTGCTCGCCTCCACCCGGTTCAGCAGACCGGACGGCGGTGAGCACCTCTCGTTCTCACTGCTGCTTCCGGCCCGGCACGAACAGGCCGTGCTGGACCACACCATCCAGCGACTGCTGGAGTCCACACACACCGACTTCGAGATCATCGTCATCGTGGGGCACGACGACCCGGAGACCACGGCGGTCGCCGAGCGGGCGGCCGAACGCGACCCGCGCGTGAGGGTCGTCGTCGACACCCACGAGAAGAAGAACAAGCCGAAGGCCATGAACACGGCGCTGCCGCACTGCCGCGGCGACGTCGTCGGGGTCTTCGACGCCGAGGACCAGGTCCATCCGGAGCTGCTCTCCCACGTCGACCACGCGTTCCGCACCACCGGCGCGGACGTCGTGCAGGGCGGGGTCCAGCTCATCAACTTCCACTCCAGCTGGTACAGCCTGCGCAACTGCCTGGAGTACTTCTTCTGGTTCCGCTCCCGGCTCCATCTGCACGCGCAGAAGGGGTTCATCCCGCTCGGCGGCAACACCGTCTTCGTACGGACCGACGTGTTGCGGGAGGCCGACGGCTGGGACCCCAACTGCCTTGCCGAGGACTGCGATCTGGGCGTGCGGCTGTCCAGCGTCGGCAAGAAGGTCGTCGTCGCCTACGACTCCGACATGGTGACCCGCGAGGAGACCCCGGGCTCGCTGATGTCGCTGCTCAAGCAGCGCACCCGCTGGAACCAGGGCTTCCTGCAGGTGTACCGGAAGAAGGACTGGAAGCAACTGCCGGGATTCGGCCAGCGCTTGCTCGCCCGCTACACCCTCATGACGCCGTTCCTGCAGGCCTTCTCCGGCGTCATCATCCCGCTCAACGTGGCGATCGCGCTCTTCCTCGACGTGCCCGTCGGCATCGCCTTCATCACCTTCCTGCCGGCCGTCACCGCGCTCGTCACCTTCGTCTTCGAGGTCGTGGGGCTGCACGACTTCGGCAAGCAGTACGGCCTTCGCGTCCGCTTCGTCCACTACCTGAAGCTCGTCGTGGGCGGTCCCTTCTACCAGGTGCTCCTCGCCGGGGCCGCCATCCGCGCCGTGTGGCGTGAGCAACGCGGCCGTAACGACTGGGAGTTGACGACTCATGTCGGCGCGCATCTCACATCGGCCGAAGTGAACCGAGAGCTCCGAGAGGACGTTCCTGCGTGACCTCCACCCTTCCCGCGGTGACCACTCCCAAGGTCCCCGCGCAGCGCAGGCCTGCGCCTGAAGTGCGTTCGACCGACCGAACAGTCTCTCCGCGGCGGCTTCGGTCCTCACGTCCCGACCTCGTCCTGTGCGGTGTGCTCCTCGTGGCGATCCTCGTCGTACAGGGCTGGAACATCGCCGACTACCCGACCCTCAGCGACGACGAGGGCACCTATCTCGCCCAGGCCTGGGCCGTCCAGGAGGGCAGGGGCCTCGCCCACTACACCTACTGGTACGACCACCCGCCCCTCGGCTGGATCCAGATAGCCCTGCTGACCTGGATACCGTCGCTGATCAACCCCGACTGGATGACCGTCGGCACCATGCGGATCGCGATGCTCGCGGTCAGCGCGGTCAGCGCGGTGCTGATGTACGTGCTGGGCCGGCGCCTGGCGCTGCCCCGCTGGGCCGCCGGGCTCGGCATGGCCATCTTCGGGCTGTCCCCGCTGTCCGTCGTCCTCCAGCGGGAGATCTTCCTCGACAACCTCGCGGTGATGTGGACCCTGCTGGCGTTCACCCTCGCCGCCTCGCCCAGCCGCCATCTCTGGCACCACTTCGGCGCCGGTATCGCGGCCGCCACGGCCGTGCTCACCAAGGAGACGATGCTCGTCATCCTGCCGGCCCTGTTCCTCACCATGTGGCGGCACAGCCATCGCGACACCCGCAAGTTCGCGCTGACCGGCGCCCTCACGGCCTGCGCGCTCATCGGGTTCTCCTACCCCCTGTTCGCCCTGCTGAAGGGAGAGCTGTTCCCGGGCAGCGGGCACGTCTCGCTGATGGACGGCATCAAGTACCAGATGTCCAGGCCGGGTTCGGGCTTCATCCTCGACGCGGGCTCCGGCTCGTACGGCGTCCTGCAGTCGTGGCTCTACTACGACCGCGTTCTGATCATCGGCGGCCTTGCGGGCGCCCTGCTGCTCCTGGCGACCTGGCGCTGGTCCGTCACCGCCCGCGCGCTCGCCGGGCCCTGCCTGGCGGTGGCGATCCTCGCCGTCGTCGCGATGCGCCCCAGCGGCTACCTGCCCGCGATGTACATCATCCAGGCGCTGCCCTTCCTCGCCCTCGTCCTCGCGGGAGGCACCGCCTCGGTGGCCCACGCGGTCCTGAAGCGGTGGCGCAGCGAGCAGGAGCAGCGGTGGACGACCCGCGGGCGGTACGCACTCGCCGCCGTCCTCGCGCTCGCCGCCGGCGCGTACGTCGTACCGCACTGGTACGAGGGCGACCGCACCGCCGTCACCGCCGACGCAAACGCCTCCTACCGGGCCGCCTCCAAGTGGCTCACCACCGAGGTGGAGGACCCGAAGGACGCCCGGGTCCTCGTCGACGACGCACTCTGGCTGGACCTGGTGCACGCCGGCTACCAGCCGGGGCTGGGCGTCATCTGGTTCTACAAGGCCGATCTCGACCCGGCGGTGACGAAGACGATGCCGAACGGGTGGCGGGACCTCGACTACGTGGTCGCCTCGCCGACGGTACGGCGTGACGCGGCAGACCTGCCGGGTGTGAAGCAGGCCCTGCAGCACTCGACGCCGGTGGCCGTCTTCGGCACGGGCGAGGACCGGATCGAGATCCGCCAGATCGACACGACGTCCGGAGGCGTCCGATGACCCACGAGTACACGACCCCCGTCCCGGACGTAAGTGCCTCCGAGGTCGCCGAGCCGGGCGCCGTCACCATCGTCGTACCGACCTTCAACGAGTCGGCGAACATCCGTCAGCTGCTGCACCAGATCACCGAGTCGGTGCCGTCCCGGCTGCCCTGCGAGGTCGTCTTCGTGGACGACTCCACGGACGACACCCCCGAGGTGATCCGCGAGGCGGCGAAGGACTGCCCCTTCCCGGTGACCGTCATCCACCGGGAGGAGCCGGTCGGCGGCCTCGGCGGTGCGGTGGTCGAGGGGCTGAAGGCGGCCGGGTCGGACTGGATCGTCGTCATGGACGGCGACTGCCAGCATCCGCCGTCGCTGGTACCGGAACTGGTCGCCACCGGCGAGCGAGCGAACGCCGGTCTCGTCGTCGCCTCCCGTTACATCAAGGGCGGCAGCCGGGCCGGGCTCGCGGGCAGCTACCGGGTGGCCGTCTCGCGCGGCGCGACCTGGCTGACGAAGTCGCTGTTCCCGCGCAAGCTGCACGGCATCAGCGACCCGATGAGCGGCTTCTTCGCGATCCGCCGCAGCGCGGTCACCGCGGACGTCCTCAAGCCCCTCGGCTACAAGATCCTCCTCGAACTCGCCGTGCGCAGCCGTCCGCGCACGGTCAGCGAGGTGCCGTTCGTCTTCCAGGACCGGTTCGCCGGCGAGTCCAAGTCGACCGCGCAGGAGGGGATGCGCTTCCTGCGCCATCTGGCCGGGCTGCGCACCGCCTCCCCGGTCGCACGCATGATCGGCTTCGGTCTGATCGGCGCGTCCGGCTTCGTCCCCAACCTGGCCGGCCTGTGGGCCCTCACCGCTCTCGGCATGCACTACGTGCCTGCCGAGATCCTCGCCAACCAGTTCGGCGTCGCCTGGAACTTCCTGCTCATCGAGCACCTGCTGTTCCGTGACCGCCGAGCCCACCGGCACTGGTGGGATCGCCTCGGCCGGTTCGCGCTGCTGGCCAACGCCGACCTGGTGCTGCGCATCCCGCTGATCGCGCTGCTGGTCGGCCGGTTCGGGATGGGCGCACTGTCCGCCACCGCGCTCGCGCTGGTGACGACGTTCGTCCTGCGCTTCGTCGGCACCGAAGCGCTGGTCTATCTTCCGCGACGCCGGACGGGCGGCGTTCGCGGGGGCCGCACAGCAAGGAGAGCCGTGTGAACAAGCGCCGAAGAAGAACCGCCTTCCTGGCGGTGGCGGGCCTGACGGGGGGTCTGCTGCTGACCTCACCCCAACCAGCGTCCGCCGCCAACCTCATCAAGAACCCCGGCTTCGAGACCGCCGGCACCGACGGCATGCCCTACTGCTGGGAGAAGTCCGGCTGGGGCGACAACGACTTCACGTTCACCACGACGTCCGACGCGCACTCCGGCGGCAAGGCCATGAAGGTCGAGCTGACCCGCCGCGTCTCCGGCGACCGCAAGGCGCTGATCACCGAGACGGCGGCGTGCGCGCCGACGGTGACGCCGGGCAAGCAGTACGACCTGTCCCTCTGGTACAAGTCGACGACTCCCGACACCTCCGTCACCCTCTTCCGGCACGACACCACGGCGGGCTGGCAGTACTGGACGGACCTGAAGACCCTGGACATGGCCTCCGCCTGGACCCAGGCGGGCGTCCGCACCCCCGAGGTCCCGGCCGGCACCGACCTGATCACCTGGGGCGTGTCGGTGTACGGCACGGGCTCGGTGACCACCGACGACTACACGATGGAGCAGGTCCCCGACGTCCTCCCGCCCGCGACCTGCACCGGCACCGCCGACGAGTGCGCCAACGGCAGGTGGGACGTGCTGCCCACGCAGAACCCGGTCCGCTCCATGCACTCCGTCGTCCTCAACAACGGCAAGGTGCTGCTGATCGCCGGCTCCGGCAACAGCGAGGAGCAGTTCAACGCGGGCACGTTCACCTCGGCGGTGTACGACCCGGTCAACGGCACGTACAAGGTCATCCCCACGCCGAAAGACATGTTCTGCGCCGGCCATGTGCAGCTCCAGGACGGGCGCGTGCTGGTGATGAGCGGCAACAAGGCGTACCCGCTCCCGGGCGGGCACGGCTACGAAGGCTTCAAGGATTCGTACATCTTCGACCCGGTCACCGAGACCTACAGCAAGACCAACGACATGAACGACGGCCACTGGTACCCGTCGGCGACGGTCCTCGGCAACGGTGACGTCCTCTCCTTCGGCGGTCTGCGCGAGGACTCGACCGGCTCGGTGACCGCCGAGTACTGGTCGGACGCCGAGCAGCAGTGGCAGCCGCTGTGGAAGGTCAACCAGACCTGGTCGTACTGGGGTCTGTACCCGTCGATGATCCTGATGCAGGACGGCCGCCTCTTCTACTCGGGCAGCCATGTCTTCGGCAACAACATCCCGGGCACCGGCAGCGCGATCTACGACTACAACGCCAACACGGTCACGCAGATCCCGGGCCTGCAGAACAAGGACGAGCGCGACCAGTCGGCGAGCGTGCTGCTGCCTCCGGCGCAGGACCAGAAGGTCCTCACCCTCGGCGGCGGCAACATCGACTCCAACCCGGACGCCAACCGGCTGACCGACATCATCGACCTCAAGCAGGCCAACCCGGCGTACGTCGCCGGTCCGCCGCTGCCGCAGGGCACGGTCGACCTGGGCAACGGCAAGGTCGCCGAGACCGGCAACCAGGGCAAGATGTACGTCTCCGCCGTACTCCTGCCCGACGGCAAGGTGCTGGAGACGGGTGGCGCGCTGCACAACCGGGCCGACCCGGTCTTCGAGTCGTCGATCTACGACCCGAACACCAACACCTTCGACCCGGTGGCCGCCGACCCGCAGGCCCGCGGCTACCACTCGTCCTCGTTCCTGCTGCCCGACGGCCGGGTGATGTCGACCGGCGACAACCCGGGCAACGGCACCTGGAACCACAACGTGTCGATCTACACCCCGCCCTATCTGCTCAAGGGCACCCGCCCGACGATCACGTCGGTGATCGACACCGAGTGGAACTACGGCGACACCCAGCGGATCACGGTCGACCGGCCCATCGCCAAGGCCGAGTTGATCCGCCCGGCCGCGGTCACGCACTCGTCCGACCCGAACCAGCGGTTCGTGGACCTGCCCCTGTCCGTCGACGGCAACGACATCGACCTGAACGTGACGAGCAACCCCAACCTGGCCCCGCCCGGCTGGTACATGCTTTTCGCGGTGGACGCGGGCGGTGTGCCGTCGGTGGCGAAGTGGGTGCACCTGACGGGCCCGGCGGCGCTGGCCGCCTCAGCGGAGTCGGCGTCGCTGTTCTCGGTGTCGTCGACCGACTCGGCGACCACGCCGCACATCCACTCCTTCGCCGACGACCTGACGGGCAAGGTCACCGGTCCCGGCAAGAAGCGGACGTCGCAGAAGGTCAGCCCCACCGTCTCCGGCTGCGACCGGCACTACGGCTCGATCAACGTCTGCGTGCCGACCGTCTTCCCGGACGAGGTGAAGAACACGACGGCCGCGCGGTGCGCCTGGCTGAAGACGAACGACTACGGCCGTCTGAAGGTCAACGGCAGGGACGACCCGCTCGGTCTGGACCGCAACAAGGACGGCATCGCCTGCGGAAAGGGTGACGTGAGGACGAGCTAGCTCGCGAACTCCTCGAGGGCGCGCTCCACGATGGCCACCAGCTGTTCGTGGTGCGCGCCCTTCCAGTACGCGCGCCCGCACTCCCGGCACTGCGCGAAGACGTCGTACGACCGGTGCGTGCCGTGCTGCAACTGGTCGGCGACCTCGTCCTTGCTGGCCTCCCTGAGCAGGCCGTTGCAGGCGGTGCACCGGGTCCAGGGCCGCAGCTCGGGCCGGAACCGGTCCAGGATGTCGCGGAGCTGGTCCTCGGGGCGGGTGCTGTAGACGTAGGCGCCCGCCCACAGTTCGCGGCGGCGCAGCAGGCCGCGGTCGCGGCTGAGCATGACCCGCTGCTCGGCGGCCGAGCGGGCGGCGAGGGCCGGGTCGCCGATGTCCGTCGACTCGTACGACGTGTCCACGCCGAGAAGGCGGAGCCGGCGGGCGAGGGTGCCGAGGTGGACGTCGAGGAGGAAGCGCAGGGGGGCGCCGGGAACCCGCTGGGGGCGCTGGACCGCCCGCACCTGCACGGAGTCGCCCGCGGCGGGCACGTACGAGACCGGCACCTCGCGCCCGTCCACGACGAGCGCGCCGACCTCGGTCAGCGGGACGCCGGTCGACTCGACGACGTGGCCGAGTGTCGAGACGCCGTCGGTGACGACCGGGGTGTCGCCCGCACGCTTCCCGTTGGGCAGGAACAGACGCAGCTCGGGGGCGAATTCGACGCGGATCTCGGGACCGTTCACCTGGTCAGGATGTCACGGCGGAGGGGTGTGGCCTCAGGAGTTTTTCGGGGAGAGGCCGTGTTCGATCACGTCCAGGGCGCGGTCGACGAGGCCGGCCAGATCCTCCGGGTGGTCGTGTTCGGCCCAGTAGAGATAGACCTCGTGCATCCCGCCGATCAGGGCCATCGCGTAGACCCGTACCTCCAGGCCGTCCGGGTCCAGGCCGGTGCGCTCGGCGATGGCATGGCAGAGCATGCGGCCCGTGGCCGACATGGTCTGCATCATCCGGGAGCGCACCGCGGGGACCTCGACCAACAGGCGTGCCCGCACCCTGGTCACCTCGGGCTCCTGCGCCATGCCGAAGCCGACGGCCTTCTTCACCACGTGCCGCAGGGAGTCCGCCCACGGCTCGTCCACGGGGCGGGCGGACAACTCCTCCAGGATGACCGGGTCGTACTCGTCCGTGAGGACGATGTCCTCCTTGGTCGCGAAGTAGCGGAAGACGGTGGACGGCGACACCTCGGCGCGCTCGGCGATCTGCTCGATCGTGGTGGCGTCGTAGCCCTGCTCCTCGATGAGCGCGTACGTCGCGTCGCGGATCGCCGTCCGGGTCTTGATCTTCTTCCGCTCGCGAAGTCCCAGCTGGGGACGGTCGGTGGAGGAAGAGGTGCGTGCGGGCGTCATGCAGGTCATTGTCGGGCATCGGCCTGCGCGGCGGCCACGTCCGGTGCCTCGGTGGCCCTGGCCCGGGGTGTGTTGGGCAGGAACGCCGCGGCCAGCAGGGCGGCCACCAGCGACGCGGCCCCGCACACCAGCAGCACGAGGCCCATGCCGTGGACGTACGCGCTGTTCGCCGAGGCCGCGAGGTGGGCCGACCCCGCCCTCTCGGCGATCAGATGCGCGGCGACCACGGAGTCCCCGGCGGTCTCCGCGGCCTTCGCGGGCAGCCCGGTCACGTCGAGCCGGTCGCGGAAGACACCCGCGAGCAGGCTGCCCAGCAGCGCGATGCCGATCGCGGCGCCCACCTGGCGCAGTGTCATCAGCAGGCCGGAGCCGCTGCCCGCGCGGTCGCGGGGCAGGGTGGCAAGGGCGCCGTCCATGGCCGGGACGAGCGCGAGGCCGAAGCCCAGGCCGGCGACTGCGAGCCACAGCGCGGTGTAGCCGTAGCCGGAGTCGACCGTCGTACGGCTGCCGAGGACCGCGGCGAAGGCGAGGACCACCATGCCCGCGCTGACCACCGCGCGGGAGCCGAACCGGGCGGAGACGGGCGGCGCGGTCCTCGCGGAGACCATCAGTCCGCCGATCATGGGCAGCAGGCGCACGCCGGTGCCGAGCGCGTCGTTGCCGAGGACGGCCTGCAGGTACGGCGGCAGGAGGAACAGCAGGCCGGACAGGACGAACATCACCAGGGTCGCGGCGACGGTGTTGAACAGGAAGCCGCGGTGGGCGAGCAGCGTCATGTCGAGCATGGGGCGGGCGGCCCGGCGCTCGCGCAGCACCAGGGCGGCGAGCAGCACTGCGGCCGCACCGAACATCCCGAGGACCAGCGGGTCGCCCCAGCCCCGGGTGGGCGCCTCGATGATCGCGTAGACGAGGGCGCCGAGACCGGTGGCGGTGAGCGCGGTGGAGACGGTGTCGACCCTGGGGGAGGCCGGGTCGCGCGTCTCGGGGAGCAGGAGGACGCAGGCGGCGATGCCGATCGCGGCCATCGGCACGTTGACCAGGAAGACCGAGCCCCACCAGAAGTGGTTCAGCAGCCAGCCGCCGATGATCGGGCCGAGCGGCAGGCCGAGCGCGGAGGCGGTCGAGATGACGCCGATCGCCTTGGAACGCTCGTCGGGACCGAAGAGCGAGGGCAGCACGGAGATGGCGAGGGGTGTGACGAGCGCGGCGCCGACGCCCATCACCGCGCGGGCGGCGACGACCCAGTTCACGTCCCCGGCCAGCGCGCCGGCCAGTGAACCGGCGAGAAAGATCCCGAGCCCGGTGATCAGCATCAGCCGCCGCCCGAACCGGTCGCCGAGGAGTCCGGCCGGGAGCATCAGCGCGGCGAAGACGACGACGTACGAGTCCGCCATCCACTGCTGTTCGCCGGTGGTGGCGCCGAGGTCCGCCGCCATGGTCGGCAGCGCCACGTTGAGGATCGTCATGTCGAAGCCGAGCGTCAGCATGCTCGCGACCAGGGCGCCCAGGGCCCACCAGCGGCGGGGGTCGCGCCCCGGTTCGGAGGCTTGTGTGACAGTAACCATGAAATGAAAGTAACTCTCAAAATCATGCAACTGTCAATCGCCAGGGACTCCCTGAAGGGTTTCGGGCATACAAAAATGGCCACGGCTGGAAAGCCGTGGCCATGAGTGAGGCGGGGCTACGCGTGCTGGTACGCCACCAGCGAGATGCCCACGTAGTGCACCACGAAGGCTGCCAGCGTGAAGGAGTGGAACACCTCGTGGAAGCCGAACCAGCGCGGTGACGGGTTCGGCCGCTTGATGCCGTAGATCACGCCACCCGCGCTGTACAGGAGGCCGCCGACGATCACCAGGACCAGGACCGCGATGCCGCCCGTGCGCATGAAGTCCGGCAGGAAGAAGACGGCCGCCCAGCCCATCGCGATGTAGCAGGGGGTGTAGAGCCAGCGCGGGGCACCCACCCAGAAGACGCGGAAGACGATGCCGGCCAGCGCGGCCGCCCAGATGCCCCACAGCAGCCACTGACCCTTGCTACCGGGCAGGAGCAGCAGGGTCAGCGGGGTGTACGTGCCCGCGATGATCAGGAAGATGTTGGCGTGATCGAGCCGGCGCAGGATGCCGTCCATGCGCGGGCTCCAGTTGCCCCGGTGGTACAGCGCGCTCACGCCGAACAGCAGGCAGGCGGTCAGGACGTAGATCCCGCAGGCGATGCGTCCGCGCGTCGAGTCGGCGAGGGCGGTGAGCACCAGACCCGCGACGAGGACGGCCGGAAACATGCCGAGATGCAGCCAGCCGCGCAGCTTGGGCTTGATCGGATCGAGCTGGTGCGAGACGTGTTGCGCGATCTGGTGCGGCAGGGAGGGCGCGACGGGACCGCGGCCGGCGGCCGGCGATTCCCTGGGCGCGTCGGGGGCGGACGCAGTCATGCGCCGCATCGTACCTACGGAACCGTAAGTTACGAATCAGTACGACTGTATGACCGATGAAGAGTGGCCATCATCTCACGGGAGTTGCGCCAAAGAACCTTCGGCTGAACGCCATGTGGACGCAAAAGGACGCCCCTACACGTGGCGATCCTCACTTCGCTCACCTGTGCGGCCCTCTGGACAGATGCGCAGTCCCGTCGGATGATCAAATGAGTGCGGTCGGCACCGGATGAGCGCCGGAGATCATCTCCGAGCAGCATCCGGGTCGCAGCCCCCACGGGGCAACAAAGTGCATAACAGGACAAAAACCCTCACTTAGGAGCGACCGTGGCGCGCACATTCGCGGCTCCCCCCGTCATCCCCACCAACCATCAGGAGCTGATCTCGTGGGTGAACGAGATCACCGAACTGACGCAGCCGGACAATGTGGTCTGGTGTGACGGCTCCGAGGCCGAGTACGAGCGACTGTGCGAGGAGCTCGTGGCGAAGGGCACCTTCCGGAAACTCGACCCGATCAAGCGCCCCAACTCCTACTACGCGGCCTCCGACCCGACCGACGTCGCCCGGGTCGAGGACCGGACCTTCATCTGCTCCGAGCGGGAGCAGGACGCCGGCCCGACCAACCACTGGAAGGACCCCGCCGAGATGCGGGCCATCTTCACTGGAGAAAAAAACAGCGTCGAGGGCGAGCAGGGCCTGTTCCGCGGCTCGATGCGCGGCCGGACCATGTACGTCGTCCCGTTCTGCATGGGCCCGCTGGGCTCCGACCTCTCCGCGATCGGCGTCGAGATCACCGACTCCGCCTACGTCGCCGTGTCCATGCGCACGATGACCCGCATGGGACAGCCGGTCCTGGACGAGCTGGGCTCCGACGGCTTCTTCGTCAAGGCCGTCCACTCGCTCGGCGCCCCGCTGGAGGAGGGCCAGGAGGACGTCGCGTGGCCCTGCAACCAGACCAAGTACATCTCGCACTTCCCGGAGAGCCGTGAGATCTGGTCCTACGGCTCCGGCTACGGCGGCAACGCCCTGCTCGGCAAGAAGTGCTACGCCCTGCGCATAGCCTCCGTCATGGCCCGCGACGAGGGCTGGCTCGCCGAGCACATGCTGATCCTGAAGCTCACCCCGCCGCAGGGCGAGTCCAAGTACGTCGCCGCGGCCTTCCCGAGCGCCTGCGGCAAGACCAACCTCGCCATGCTGGAGCCCACGGTCTCCGGCTGGACGGTCGAGACGATCGGCGACGACATCGCCTGGATGCGCTTCGGCGAGGACGGCCGCCTGTACGCGATCAACCCCGAGGCCGGATTCTTCGGCGTCGCCCCCGGTACCGGTGAGCACACCAACGCCAACGCGATGAAGACGCTGTGGGGCAACTCGGTCTTCACCAACGTGGCGCTGACGGACGACGGCGACATCTGGTGGGAGGGCATGACGGAGGAGACTCCGGCCCACCTCACCGACTGGAAGGGCAAGGACTGGACGCCGGAGTCCGAGACCCCGGCCGCCCACCCCAACGCCCGCTTCACCGTCCCCGCCGCGCAGTGCCCGATCATCGCGCCCGAGTGGGAGGACCCGAAGGGCGTGCCGATCTCGGCGATCCTCTTCGGCGGCCGCCGCGCCACCGCGGTCCCGCTGGTGACGGAGTCCTTCGACTGGAACCACGGCGTGTTCCTCGGCGCGAACGTGGCGAGCGAGAAGACCGCCGCCGCCGAGGGCAAGGTCGGCGAGCTGCGCCGCGACCCGTTCGCCATGCTGCCGTTCTGCGGCTACAACATGGGCGACTACATGGGCCACTGGATCGACGTCGCCAAGGGCAAGGACCAGTCCAAGCTGCCGAAGATCTACTACGTCAACTGGTTCCGCAAGAACGACGAGGGCAAGTTCGTCTGGCCCGGCTTCGGCGAGAACAGCCGCGTCCTGAAGTGGATCGTCGAGCGCCTCGACGGCAAGGCCGAGGGCGTCGAGACCCCGATCGGCATCCTGCCGACGAAGGACGCGCTGGACACGAACGGTCTCGAACTGGCCGACTCCGACCTGGACTTCCTTCTCACCGTCGACAAGGAGGTCTGGCGCGAGGAGGCCGCCCTGGTCCCCGAGCACCTCAACACCTTCGGCGACCACACCCCGAAGGAGCTGTGGGACGAGTACCGCGCACTGGTGCAGCGCCTGGGCTGAGACAGCCCCCCAAGACGCCGCGGCCGGCTCCGAGTGTGCCCTGACCAGCAACATCGTCACGGCCGGCCGCGGTGCCAGCACCCCAGACCGGCGAGGTTCCGCACAACGACGTGCGGGGCCCCGGGCCTGTCGTCCCCGTCCCGTCCGCCCCGGCGGGAAGGGGACGACAGGCCCTCGCCTGCGTTTTCCTACTTCGAGCGGTCCTCCAGGTACCGCGTGTGCGACTCCTGCCGCAGCGCCTCCGTCTCCCGCAGGGCCGCCGCGAGCCGTTCGGCCTCCTCGTGGAGCAGGCCGAGCTGGCGCTCCAGATGGCGTTCCGGCGGTTCGGTGCCCGGCGTGAGCCGCGTCCACCACCGCGTCCGTACGAAGGTGTCGACGGCCTCCGGGATGTCCTGCCGTACGGCCCGGGAGAGCGTGTGCACGCCCTCCGGGTCCTGGGCGAGCACCTCGGTGACCCAGCCGGGGTCGAGCAGCGCGGCCACCAGGCCGGTCAGCTCGGTGAGCCGGCCGGAGGCGGCGGGCGGCAGTTCGACGTCCGCGAGATAGCCGCGCAGCTTCTCGAAGTCGCCCCGCACCTCGTCGAGCTGGGCAGAGGGATCCGGGAAGTCGGGCAGCGCGGGCCGCTCCGGCGGGGCGATCAGCGCGCCCGCGCCGTACAGACCCGCGACCACGACGGGCCAGTACGGGCCCGCGGCCCCCGTGAAGGTCAGAACGAGCCCCGCCAGGCCGCACGCGCTGCCGGCGATGTTCTTGCGGGATTCGAGGTAGCCGAAGAGCTTACTGGTAGCCACGGATCTCCTCGAAGGCGCCGTCCAGCGAGCCCTTCTGGGCGTCGAAGAGGCGGCCGCCGGTCAGCTCGGCGATGTGCTCCAGCTCGGAGCGGTCGGAGTCGCCGAAGAGGATGGGGAAGACGGGGATCTGCTGCCGGGCGGTGCTCAGCCCGCGGTAGAAGTCGTCGAAGTCACCGGCATCCGCGCCCGCGGTGTTCTCGCCGTCCGTCATCAGCACGATCGACGTGAACGTGTCCCGGTCGTCGGTGCCGAGATGGTCGTACGCCTTCTGCAGCGAGGTGTAGATCGCGGTGTCGCCGTCGGCGTTCAGCTCCCTGGTGTCCTTGCGGATCCCGTCGAGGCCGGACTGCGGATCGGACGGGCTGACGACGTGCGTCCGCACGCTCTTCACGTCCGACCCGAACGGCATCAGCGTGACCTCCTCGCGGTCCCGGAAGTCGCCGGTCAGGTCGGTGAGCGCCTGCTTCAGCCGCCGCAGCCGGTCGCCCTCCATCGAGCCGGAGGTGTCGAGGACGTACACGGTCCTGGACGGGCGGCGCAGCTCGTTCTCGTACGAGTCGAGCAGCCCGTCGGCGACGGAACGGCTGCCCGGGAAGGGCAGTTCGCGCCGCCTGCTCGTGTCGAGTCCGGTCGCCGGCCGCACGGCCGGGACGACCGGGCGGCGGTGGGTCTTCGTGGTGATCGCGCGCTGGATCTCCGGCGTGCGCAGGGCCTCGGTCAGCCGGCGGACGTCCTCGCGGGTCGCGGCGTCGGTCGCGGCGAGGGAGGTCAGCGGGTAGTCGGCGGTGACGACGCCGTCGCGGGGGCGGATCACGGTGAGGCCCGGGATGCCCTCGAGGACGGACTCGTAGTTCAGCAGCGCGTCGACGTTCCCGCGCCGCTGGTACGCGGCGGCCAGCCAGCCCGACGAACCCGACGTCAGCTTCTGCCCCCGGAAGAAGTCCTTCAGCCGCGGAGTCGCCTTGGTGACGTCCGCGTCGGTGAGGGCGGACTGGGCGCCGGAGAGTGCCGAGGCCACCGAGACGAGCGTGGAGAAACCGGAGTTGGAGCGGGCCGGATCGGTCATGCCGTACGTCAGCTTCCCGTCCCGGACGGCCTGCTCGACCTGGGCCCAGGTGACGTCCTCCGGCTTCCAGCCCAGGGCTGTGACGGTGGCCGGCCTGACACCGACGGCGACCGGGCTCGACATCACGGGGGTCTCGGAGACGACCTTCTTCGCCGCCTCGGGACGCAGCCGGAGGTAGTCGTTGGAGGACAGCCACAGGGCGTCGTACCGCCCGTCCGTCCTGCCCCTGGCAAGCAACTCCACGGCGTCGAGGGTGCCCATGTAGGTGGGGCGGACCTTGATGCCGGTGTTCTTCTCCACCTGCGCGAGGACGGGCGTCATGTCGCCGAGCTCGCTGGAGGCGAGGACGCGGAGGGTTCCCGGGACCGGGGCGTTCGGGTCCTCGTGGTCCTTCTGCGCCGAGCAGGCCGTCAGCAGGGCGGTCGCGGCGAGGGCGACGGCGAGTGCGCGTCGTGTCATCCGAGCCCCCCTTCGAGCGCACCCTGCGACCGGCTCCGCTCCAGGTACGCGCTCGCGTGCTGGAGTTCGGAGGTGAGGGACTCCACGGTCGCGGCCATCGCCTCGGTCGCCTGCACCTTGTAGGTGTCGATCGCGTCGAGCGTGCGGTAGATCTGCTGGAAGGCGGACCGCAGCGTCTCGGCACCCACCGCCGGGTCGGCGGCGATGCGCTGGATCTCCCCGCTCTGCGTCGCCAGCATCTCCGCATTGCCCCGGATGAGGTCCTCGGTCGTGCCGCGCAGGGCGTTGACCTGCTCGATCACCTTCTTCTGGTTGTCGAGGGCGGAGGCCAGCATCACCGAGATGCGCAGCGCGGACACGGTCGTCGTGGCCGCGCGGTCCACGCCCTTGATCAGCTCGTCGTTGTTGCGGCGTACGACGTCCATGGCCAGGTAGCCCTGCGCGGACACCGCGAGCTGGGTCAGCAGGTCCTGGTGCTTCTGCCGGACGGGGAAGAGGACGTCCGCGCGCAGGCTGTCGGCCTGCGCGGGATCCGTCGCCTCCACACCGGCGATGTGCTCCTCGACCGCCGTGTCCAGGGCCTCCGTCAGGACGACGTACTCCTGGAGCTTGCCCATGGTCTCCCACAGGCGGACCCGCTCGGTCTGCAACGCCGCGTTGTCGCGGCGCAGTTCGTCCTGGCCGCCGCGCAGCGAGCCGACGATCCTGTTCAGGGTGCCCTGCGCCGAGGCGTACTTGGCGACGTGGTCGCGCAGCTTGTTGCCGCCGGGCAGCCGGGAGAGGAACTTGCGCCCCTTGGCCGCGGGCAGGTCGCGCGGGTCCAGGTCCTCCACGACCCGGCGGAGTTCGACGAGCGAGCCCGCGACCTGGGACTGGGCGTCCCCGCCCTTGGACGGCAGGGAGCGGACGGTGCGCTCCAGCATCCGGTTGGACTGTGCCGTCGCGGTGCGCATCTCGCCGGCGCCCAGCGCGGTGATCTCGCCGACCTTGCCGGCGAACTCGGGCGAGCGGGCGTCGAGAACGGCGAGGCCCCGGACGTACTCGGAGGCCCTGCGCGCCATGTCCGTACGGACGCCGTCGTCGACGGGGACGAGCCCGCCGGCCTTCTCCCGGGGCACGGGTGCGACGGCCTCGGGCGGTGTGAGCGTGAAGGTGTCGTTGTCTGTGGTCATTTACTGTTCCCCCGTTATCCGCGGGCCCGGCGCGCCAACTCGTGCAGCACCGCGGAGGTGGGCACGGGCGCCTGCCGGACACCGGTCAGTCCCTGGTTGAGGTACGCGCCGCGGTCGGCATCCGCGGACGCGAACTCGGCACCGGCGCCCTGCGGCCGGAAGCCGTGCCGTACGGCCAGCTTGCGCAACCGCGGGTCGGTGCTGAGCAGTTCGCCGAGCGCGCGGCCGTCGTCGGTGAGCGGGACGACGGTGTGGTCGCTGTTGACGGTCGTGTCCGGGTAGAGGACCACGAGGTCACCCGGGTTCTGCCCCTCGCCGAGGAGGGCGGCGACCTGCGACTCGTACACCAGGACCAGCGGGTTGCCGGCACCGCTGACGAAGTCCCGGAAGGCCGCGTCCGTGCCGGCCTGCTGGGCGCCCTGGACGCCGATCAGCTTGCGCATCAGGGGCGCCGTGCGGTCGACGTCGGCCGCGCTCGCCACGACCCGGCCGCTGTTCGCGACGTAGGAGGCGGCGGCGAGGTAGAGGGCACCGGAGTTGGAGGACTCCGGGTCGGTGCTGGCGATGTAGAGGGTGCCGGTCAACTCGCCGTACTTCTCAGCCCCCTTGAGCTGCTGCCAGGTGCGGTCCTGCCGGGCGGCGTCGAGGTAGGCCGCCATCTTCAGGGTGCCGCGGTGTTCGTCGAGGGTGGCGAGGCCGTTCGCGGCCAGTACGGTGGCGGCGTTGCGGTGCGCCACGACGACGAGCGGCGAGTAGAAGGGCCGCTGCAGGGTCTGCGTCACGCCGTACTTCTTCGCGAGTTCCACGGCGGGCGCCTGGCTGGACGGGAAGGCCAGGTCGTACCCCTTGAGGCCGAGGCCCTCCATGGCCCAGGACCCGGAGGTCTCGGCCTTCACGGTGTAGCCCTTGGCGGCGAGGGCCTTCACCACGTCCGGATCGGCGAAGAACTCCGCCTTCTCCGATCCGATCACCATCCGCACGGTCTTCGTTGCCGTGCCCTTGTCCTCGTTGTCCCGGCCTGCGACGACGGCGGCCACCACGCCACCGATCAGCAGCACCGCGAGGACGATTCCTGCGATACGTCTCACGTGGGGGAGAGTGCTCGCGGAACCCAACATTCCCCGTCGCCGGGGGTGAACGGGAGGTGACGTACCTGTCCCGGTACTCAACTGGAATTGAAGGTGCAGCTTTCCGCCGCACGGTGCGGAAAGAAACTCCGCCGCAACGGCGATCCGCCACTACGGCGGATTCCGGCGGTGCCGAGCGGTCCTTTGCGACGCGCAGCGTGTGCTACGGATGAGGCACACTGCTCGGCCCGGCGTCACAAGGGGACGCTGCTCAAGCCGACGCAGTGCTGTGGCGCCCGGTCCGCGCGTCGCTGCGGGTGCACGCGGACCGGGGCCGTCGAGGGGAGCCCGGTGGGGCTCAGTGGGATGCGAGTGCGTGCGGCTCCAGGGCCGCCGTGTGGACGTCCATCTGTTCGGCGGCGAGGATCGCCGCCGCCGTGTCGGCGCGGGAGGCCGCCACGACCAGTGCCCGCCCGGCGAGTGCGTGCGCACGCCGGTGCAGGGCCGTGACGTCGGACGTGCGGAAGGTGCCGGACGCGCGGGCCGGCGCATGTCCTCCCCGCAGCCGGGTCACCTGAGCGGCGAGCCGCTCCGCCGCGGTGTCCAGGGCGTCGGACGGTGCCGCCGCACGCAGCTCGTCGGTGACGGCGAGCAGAGCCGCGAGGTGACCCGCGAGCTGGATGTCCAGCTCCTCCTCGCGCGACCGGTGGGGGAAGTCGGAGGTGGTGCCGGCCATCGTGCTGTGGACCGACTTGGTGCGGATCGGTTCGTACATGGATGGCCTCCTGAGCTCGAACAGAAGTCATCCTAGCTTAGATTTCGTCTAAAGTTGAGCCCTTCAGGGCTGGCTGTAGCCGTCGAGGAAGTTCCCGATCCGCCCCAGCGCGTCCCGCAGGTCGCCGACCGTCGGCAGCGTCACCACCCGGAAGTGGTCGGGCTCGGGCCAGTTGAAGCCGGAGCCCTGGACGACCATGATCTTCTCCTGTCGCAGCAGATCCAGGACCATCCGCCGGTCGTCCTTGATCTTGAACACGTTGGGGTCGAGGCGCGGGAAGAGGTACAGCGCCCCCCTCGGCCGTACGCAGGTCACGCCCGGAATCTGTGTGAGCAGCTCGTACGCGGTGTCCATCTGCTCCTTCAGCCGCCCGCCGGGCAGCACCAGGTCGTTGATGGTCTGCCGGCCGCTCAGTGCGGCCACGACGCCGTGCTGACCCGGCATGTTCGCGCACAGCCGCATGTTCGCCAGGATCGTCAGACCCTCGATGTAGGAATCCGCGTGCGCGCGCGGGCCGGAGATGGACATCCATCCGACCCGGTACCCCGCCACCCGGTACGCCTTCGACATGCCGTTGAAGGTCAGCGTCAGCAGGTCCGGCGCGACGGCCGCGGTCGGCGTGTGCGTGGCACCGTCGTAAAGGATCTTGTCGTAGATCTCGTCGGAGCAGACCAGCAGGTTGTGGCGGCGGGCGATGTCGGTCAGCCCCTTGATCACCGCCTTGTCGTACACCGCGCCCGTCGGGTTGTTCGGGTTGATGATGACGATCGCCTTGGTGCGGTCGGTGACCTTGCGCTCCACGTCGGCGAGGTCGGGCATCCAGTCGGACTGCTCGTCGCAGCGGTAGTGCACGGCCGTGCCGCCGGACAGCGAGACCGCCGCCGTCCACAGGGGGTAGTCGGGAGCCGGGACGAGCACCTCGTCGCCGTCGTCCAGCAGGGCCTGCATCGCCATCACGATCAGCTCGGAGGCGCCGTTGCCGATGAAGACGTGCTCGACGTCCGTCTCGATGCCGAGGGTCTGGTTGTGCATGACGACGGCCCGGCGCGCGGCGAGCAGGCCCTTGGCGTCGCCGTAGCCGTGCGCCGACGAAACGTTGCGGAGGATGTCCTCGAGGATCTCGGGCGGGCACTCGAAGCCGAAGGCGGCCGGGTTGCCCGTGTTGAGCTTGAGGATGCGGTGACCGGCCGCTTCCAGGCGCATCGCCTCCTCGAGAACCGGGCCCCGGATCTCGTAACAGACGTTGGCGAGCTTGGTCGACTGGATCACCTGCATGTCTGGGAGCTTACGGCCCGGTAACGCCTTTTGGGCGGTGTTTTCCGCCACGTGAGACGCAGCGGTTTGGGTGGTTATCGCCGGTAGCTGTCTCAGACACCCCACACGTCTCTACAATGCGCGGCGATGCCCAGGCCACCCCAGTACGAAAGCGGGGCGCACGGTGTGAATGCCGCGAACAACGCGACCGGCGCGTACGACAGCCACGGACCCCACCCGGAGGGCGACGACTCCCAGGGGCCGCCGAACGTGTACCTCCCGGCCGCCCCGCCGACGCCGTCGTACGACAAATTTGTCGATCCGGCGGCCGCCCATGGCTGGCAGATGGCGTACGACGAGACGGCCGAGCTGCCCCGGATGTCCGAGGGGAGTGAGCCCGGCCCGGAGGCCGGTCCCCGTCCGGCCGCAGGCGACCGGGAGGCCGACGACCACCCGGCTGCAGACGACCGGGAGGCCGGGGGGCATGGGGCGGAGCCCGGCTGGGAGGCCGGGGGTCATGGGGTGGAGTCCGGCTGGGAGGCCGGGGGTCATGGGGTGGAGTCCGGCTGGGAGGCCGGGGGCCATGGGGCGGAGTCCGGCTGGGAGGCCGGGGGGCATGGGGCGGAGTCCGGCTGGGAGGCCGGCGGGCTCGGGCCCGAGCCCAGCGCCTGGGAGGCCGGCGGCCCGGGCACCGAGTCCGACTGGGAGGCGGCCGCGGACCCGGACACCCGTACGGGCCGACGTGCGCAGAGACGGCGCGGCAACCGGCGCCGCATCGCCCTGGCCGCGGGCGCGGTGGGGGCCGTCTCGGCAGCCGCGCTGATCGCCGGGTTCTCCTTGTCGGGATCCTCGGCCGGCGGGGCGCAGGACGGCGGCACGCGTTCGGCCACGGATGATTCCGTGACGCCGACGGATCCGGCTGCGAGCGCCGGTCCGGCCTCCGGTGCCTCGGACACGGCCCCACCGACCGGCACCGCGTCCTCCGGTGCGTCGGCGAGCGCGTCGGCGGACGGGAAGAAGTCCGGCGACCCCTCGGCCACGGAGTCCGCCGGCTCGACCGCTCCCCGGCCCACCTCCACCACATCGGCTCCGAGCGACTCGGGTCCCGGCAACTCCGACAGCAGGGGGCAGGGGCAGGGAAGCACGAAGGGGCCCAAGTAGCCGACTCGGCAGGGCGCATGACCTAGAGGGCGGGTGTGCGCCAAATCCGGCCACTGCATGGGCCTGTCCGGCGGTTCGAGTCGCAGGGCGGCAGCGGTAGCCGATCAGTGTCGCCCCGGCGCCCGACGATCCGCTGACGAATCCCGCCCGCCTTGCGGCGCCTGGGGCGCCGGAGGTCGTGGCGCTCGCCCTGCGGCGGCCCGGTGACGGGAAGACGTCAGCCTGCCCAGGCCGAAAACAACTCCTTGCCCGTTCATCTCTTGCGACTCACAATGCGCATGACAAATCAGCGGGCGGCCGGAGAATCTCCGGTCGCCCCGTCGCAAGAGGGGACCCCCACATGAGAAAGCCTCTCGTTGCCGCGCTCTTCGCCCTGGCGATCGCCGGGGCCGGCGCGGTGCCCGCGGTCGCCGCACCGGCGCCCGCGGACGGTGCGGTCGGGAAGATGGCGACCGGCACGACCGCCGCCGCCGTGAAGACCGCGGCCGCACCCACCCTCCAGGCCGTCAACTTCGCCGGAACGGTGTCGCTCAGCAACTGTTCCGGCTCCGTCGTCCGCTTCCCGAACTCCGCGGACGACGACCCGGCGCTGGTGATGACCAACGGCCACTGCCTGGAGACCGGCTTCCCGGAGCCCGGCGAGGTCATCGTCGACCAGGCCTCCAGCCGCTCCTTCGGCCTGCTCAACTCCGCCGGTACCCGGGTCGGGACCCTGCGCGCCAGCAAGGTCGCGTACTCGACGATGACCGACACGGACGTGACGATCTACCAGCTCACCCGCACCTACGCGTCCATCAGGAGCACGTACGGCATCAGCGCGCTGACCGTGCAGGACACGCACCCGACCGCCGGCACCGCCATCACGGTCGCCTCCGGTTACTGGAAGCGGCTGTACAGCTGCAACATCGACGGGTTCGTGTACCGCCTGAAGGAGGGCGCCTGGACCTGGAAGGACTCGGTCCGCTACACCTCCGCCTGCCAGACGATCGGTGGTACGTCGGGCTCGCCCGTCATCGACCAGTCCACCGGCAAGGTCGTCGCCGTCAACAACACCGGCAACGAGGACGGCGAACGCTGCACGGACAACAACCCCTGTGAGGTCGACGCGAACGGCAACGTGACCGTCCGCGAGGGCATCAACTACGCCCAGGAGACCTACCAGATACCCGCCTGCTTCGGCGTCGACAACAAGCTCGACCTGAGCGCGAGCGGGTGCACCCTGCCCAAGCCGTAGGGCTCGGCAGGGCGGCGGCCCGTCACACGGGACTGCGACGGACCGCCCGCCCCGCCAGTACGTCCGTGCGCCGCCCGTCCTCGATCACGAACCGCCCGTCGATCAGGACGTACGGGATACCCGTCGGGAGCGCCCGCGGCTGCTCGAAGGTCGAGCCCGCCGCCACCGTCTCCGGATCGAAGAGCACCAGGTCGGCCCGGTACCCCTCACGGACCAGCCCCCGGTCCGGCAGCCGGAGCCGGGCCGCCGGACGCCCGGTGAGACGCGCCACGCACTCCTCCAGCGACAGGACACCCAACTCCCGCACGTACCGTCCGAGATACCGCGGGAAGGTGCCGTACGCCCGTGGATGCGGCTTGCTGCCCTGCAGAATGCCGTCCGAGCCGCCGGTGTGAACCCGGTGCCGCATGATGGCCTGCACGTTCTCCTCGTGGCCGACGTGCTGGAGGATCGTCGAGCCCAGCCGGTCCTCGACCAGCAGGCGCCGGGCGGTCGTCCAGGGCGCCTCGCCACGCAGGTCCGCCGACTCCTGGACCGTACGGCCGACATGGCCGCCGAGCGCGGGGTCGCCGACTCCCGAGATCTCGATCGTGTCCCACTCGACGGGCACACCGTGACAGCCGTCCGCGCCGGCGACCTCCAGATCGTGGCGGATCCGCTCGGCGGTCTGCTCGTCGCCCAGCCGCTTCAGAACGGCCTCCGGGCCGCCCTCGCTCGCCCAGCTCGGCAGCAGGGCGACGAGCGTCGTGCAGCCGGGGGTGTAGGGATAGGTGTCCAGGGTGATGTCGGCTCCGGCGGCCAGCGCGTCGTCCAGCAGGGCCAGCAACTGCGGAGCCCGGCCCTTGTTCACGCGGAAGTTCATCGTGGCGTGGGCGAGATGGAGCGGGCAGCCCGCCTCCCGGGTCAGGGCGACCATCTCCTCGTACGCCTCCAGCGCCCCGGCGCCGTACGAGCGGTGGTGCGGGCAGTAGTAGCCGCCGTACTGCGCCACCACCCGGCACAGCTCGGTCAGTTCGGCGTCCTCGGCGTACATGCCGGGCGTGTACGTGAGCCCGGACGACATGCCGACCGCGCCCTGCTCCATCCCCTCGGCGACCAGCCGCCGCATCCGCTCCAGCTCCCGGGGCGTCGCCTCCCGGTCCTCCCAGCCGACGGCGAGCGCACGGACCGTCCCCTGGGGGATGAGATACGCGGCGTTGACCGCGATGCCCCGCCCTGCAAAACCGGAGTCCAGCCGGTCCAGGTACTCGCCCACCGACCGCCAGTCGAAGTCGATGTCGTCGCCGTACCCGTTCCAGCCGCTGATCGCGCGGCGGACCTCCGCGAGCGTGCGGTCGTCGACGGGTGCGTACGACAGCCCGTCCTGCCCGACGACTTCGAGGGTCACCCCCTGCGCGGCCTTCGCGCTGTGGTCGGGGTCGCGCAGGAGGGCCAGATCGCTGTGGGCGTGCATGTCGATGAAGCCGGGGGAGAGGACGAGACCTTCCGCGTCCAACTCCCGTACCGCCTTCGGTCGTTGGCATCCGGCCGCCGCGGCCTCCTTGACGATCGAGACGATCCTGCCGCCGTCGATCACGACATCCGCGCGGTACGCGTCCGCGCCGGTGCCGTCCACGACGTCCGCGTCCCGGACGACCAGGTCCTCCATCGCGGGCCCCTCTAGAAGAACGTACGGATGTAGTCGACGACCGTGCCGTCCGCCTCGGCCACCGGGATCAGCGGCCACTTGTCGAAGGACGTGCACGGGTGGGACAGCCCCAGGCCGACCCAGTCGCCGACCTCCAGGTCCGCCTCCGGGTTGGTGCGCAGCCAGGCGTGCTGGTCGGACAGGGCGGTGACCGAGATGCCGGTGGCCGGGTGCTCGGTGCCGTCCCGGCGGACCACCTGGGCGAAGGGCAGGTCGAGGTCGTAGGCCGCGTCGCGCTTGCCCGCGTTGACGAAGGCCTGGTCGGCGGAGGGCCGTGACACCACCTGGGTCCACAGGCGGAACGCGGGCTCCAGGGCGCCCTCCTCGGGGACACGGTTGAAGGGGGTCAGCTTGCGGTAGTGGCCGTCGTCGTGCGAGACGTAGGCGCCAGAGCGCAGCAACTTCAGGACGGGGAGGGAGAGTTCGGGGATCGCGGCGAAGACGTCGGCGACCGCGTCGAACCAGGCGCTGCCGCCCGCGCTGACGACGATCTCGTCGAGGCCCGCTGCGGTGAACCGTCCCGCCTTGTCGAAGTCGACGGCCAGCGCGACCAGCCGCCGCAGCCACGCGTGCACCCGCTCCGGGTCCGCCTGCGGGACCTCGCCCTCGTAGCCCGCGACGCCGACCAGTCGCAGGGTCTCCGTGCCCGCCACCGCGTCGGCGACCGCCGCGCACTCCGCCTCCGTACGGACGCCGGTGCGGGCGCCCTCGCCGGCGGCGAGCTCGACCACGACGTCCAGGGGGCGCGAGGCCCCGCGCAGGGCCGCGTCCATCAGTTCCACTCCGCGCACGGAGTCGACGTAACAGATGAACCGGAACTCCGGGTCGGCCGCCAGCTCGGCGGCGACCCAGCGCAGGGCCGCCGGGTCCACCAGCTCGTTCGCCAGGAACACCCGCCGGATCCCGAAGGCCCGCGCCACCCGCACCTGGTGCGGCACCGCGAGCGTGATGCCCCAGGCGCCGTGGTCGATCTGCCTTCGGAAGAGCTGGGGCGCCATGGAGGTCTTGCCGTGCGGGGCGAAGGTGAGGCCGTGCCGGACGGCGTACGTCTCCATGAGCTTCAGGTTGTGCTCCAGGCGCTCGGCGGAGAGCGCGAGGACGGGGGTGGCGAAGCCGCCGGTGAACAGGTTGCGGCGCTGGGCGGCCAACTCGCCGACGGTCAGTCCGTCGGCGTCGGGCGGGAGGCCCTTGAAACGGTGGTCGACGCGTTCCTCGGCCAGTCGGGCGAGCGCCTCGGAGCTCATGGAACCTCCCTGATCAGGTGTGTTGCGATATTTGCAACGAGCATTGCGCATGTCGCTCACTGCTGTCTAACATCTCGGCCAACGCGGGGTCAACGGAGCCGCCGACACCGCACCAGCACTGGGAGCCCCGACGATCGTGACCACCAACGGACCCCGCAATGCCCCCGACGTCGTGGACGTCGTCGCGCTCGGCGAGTCCATGGTCACCTTCCTGCCCTCCCGGCCGGGACGCCTCGCCGACGTACCGTCCTTCGACCGGGCGATCGGCGGTGCGGAGTCCAACGTGGCGTGCGTGCTGGCGGCGGCCGGGCATACGGCCCGGTGGGTCAGCAGCGTCGGGGACGACGGGTTCGGCGACCACCTGGTCGAGGCGATCGGGGCGTACGGCGTCGACGTCGCTTCCGTCCGCCGGGATCCCGCCCGCCCGACCGGGATCTACTTCCGCACGGCGGGGGACCGGGCGACCGACGCGCACGAGGTCGCGTACTACCGGGCCGGGTCGGCGGCCTCGGCGATGTCCGCGGACACCCTGGACCTGGCGGCGGTGCGTGCCGGGCGCGTGCTGCACCTGTCGGGGATCACGGCGGCGCTGTCCGACTCCTGTCTCGACCTCGTGTGGGAGCTGACCGAGCCCCGGCCCGGACGGCCCCTCATCTCCTTCGACGTCAACTACCGGCCGGGCCTGTGGCGCGACACCGGCGGCCGGCGCTCGCTGCTCGACCTCGCGCGCCGCGCCGACATCGTCTTCGTCGGGGCCGACGAGGCACGCGCCGCCTGGGGCCTGCACGGCTCCCGTGCCGTCCGCGACGCGCTGCCCGAGCCGGAGCTCGTCGTCGTCAAGCAGGGGAGGGGCGGGGCCCTCGCGTTCGACAAGGACACGGAGGGCCTCGAGGACGCCGACGGCACCGTCACACTCGTCCCCTCCCTCCGCGTCGACGTCGTCGCCGCCGTCGGCGCAGGCGACGCCTTCGCCGCCGGATTCCTCTCCGCCACCCTCCGCGGACTGCCCCTCCGCGACCGCCTCCGCCACGGTCACCTCATGGCGGCAGCCGCCCTCACCGTCCCCGGCGACCTGGCCGCACCACCCAGCCGCGCCCACGCGGACAGCCTCTCCGCCCTCGACGACGAATCGTGGGGGAGACTTCGACTCGGCCCTGGCTGGACACGGGCAGCGGGCCGGGCCGAGGAGGAGGTACGCACCCCATGAGCCAGACCGTCGACCGCGCGCTGAACATCCTGCCGCTGCTCGCGGAAGGCCCCGCCGACCTCGGCCAGGTAGCCGACCGTCTCGGCGTCCACAAGTCCACCGCTCTGCGCCTCCTGCGCACGCTCCACGAGCACGGCTTCGTGTACCGCCAGTCCGACCAGCGCTACCGCCTCGGCGCCCGCCTCTTCGCCCTCGCCCAGGAGGCGATGGAGAACCTCGACATCCGCGAGATCGCCCACCCCCACCTCGTACGGCTGAACGAGCAGTGCGGGCACACCGTGCACCTCGCCGTGTACGAGGAGAACGAGGTCCTCTACATCGACAAGGTGGAGAGCCGCTATCCGGTGCGGATGTACTCGCGGATCGGCAAGCCGGTCGCCATCACGGTCGCGGCCGTCGCCAAACTCCTCCTCGCAGACCTCCCCGAGCCCGAGCGCCGCGTTCTCGCGGAGAAGCTCGACTACCCCATGTACACGGCCCGTTCGACCCCCAACGCCCATGCTTTCCTACGGGAGTTGGAGAGGGTCCGCGAACAGGGCTGGGCCACCGACCTGGGCGGCCACGAGGAGTCCATCAACTGCGTCGCCGCGCCGATCCGCGGCGCCGACGGCCGCGTGGTCGCCGCGATGTCGGTCTCCGCGCCGAACGTCGTCGTCACCGCGGACGAACTCCTCACCCTGCTCCCGCTGGTGCGCCGCACGGCGGACGCGGTCAGCGGCGAGTACTCCGGAAGAACGCCAGTCAAGGACACCGTATGACCGAGAAGATCGCGCTCACTCCCAAGACCCACACCACCCCGCCCGCCAAGTTCTCCCACGGCGTCAAGAAGGGCAACATCCTCCAGGTGGCCGGCCAGGTCGGCTTCCTCCCGGCCCAGGAAGGCCGGCCGCCCACGCCCGCGGGTCCCACCCTGCGCGAGCAGACCCTCCAGACCCTCGCCAACGTCAAGGCGATCCTCGAGGAGGGCGGCGCGAGCTGGGACGACGTGATGATGATCCGCGTCTATCTGACGGACGTGGACCACTTCGCCGAGATGAACGAGATCTACAACGCGTACTTCGAGGAGCAGGCGCTCACGCAGCCGCCCGCGGCCCGCACGACGGTCTACGTCGGCCTTCCGGCCGGGCTCCTGGTCGAGATCGACGCGCTAGCCGTCCTGAGCTGACGGCCGGCTTCAACTTCACCAGCCGTCACGCCCGGACCACGCAGATGTATGCCGGGTAAAGCGTGCAGTCGTAGCCCTGCGGCACCGGGTTCGCGTTGAGGCAGGCCCCCGAGCGCACCGACATGAGCGCCCCGGTCGTTGTGTCGGGGGTGGGGTCGGGGGCGCAGAGCCCGAGCGTTCGGGACCGGGCTGTTCCTGGCACAGGGACATCGACCATACTGCCCGCTGTGGAACAGCGCATAGGTCCCAACAGCCAGCCCCTGGACGTCGCCGCCGTCAGCCCGGCGCACATCCCCGGGCTCACGACGCCCGTGTCCGCCGAGCCGAAGGGCGACCCCGAGCCGAAGGGCGACGCCGCGGCGCAGGAGCTCACCGAGCCGGACGACGTCGAAGACGTCAAGGTTTCGGAGGAGTCCGCCGAGCCCGAGGAGTCGGATTCGGCGGAAGAAGCCGAGGAAGCCCGGCCCGCCCCCGACGGCCCCGTCTTCGAGGCCTCCGACCGCCGCGCGAAGATGATCGCCGACCGGGCGGGCGTACGGCTCTTCCTGGACGACCAGGAGTGCGAGTTCCGCTGGGACGAGATCGGCGCGATCGAGACGGAGGCCCCCCGCTTCGGCAAGCGGTTCACCATCACGGTGCACACCCCCGACCGCCGCTGGTACCCGATCGAGATCGAGGCGACGGCCAGGGAGCGCTTCAAGGAGTGGGAGGAGCAACTGGACGCGGTGCTCGACGCCTACTTCGAGGACGACGCCGAGTCGGACGCCGAGAAAGACGCCGAGAAGGACACCGAGTAGTCAGCTGCAGTACTGGGCTTCCTTCCCGATCGACCTGTACATGCAGTCGGCGTTCTCCAGCAACTGCAGGACAGCATCCCGGTTACGGGACGTCTCCCGCTCGATCACCTCGTCGGGCGGGTAGAACCCACCCCCGGAGCTGGACCTCGGATACATCTCGAAGGTGTACGAGAAGATCTTCTGCGCACCCCAGAGATAGTCGTCGATCGACCCGTCGGTGATGTACAGGTCGCTGGCCTGCTCGGCCGTGTAGCCGTTGCTCGCGGCCATCTTCTGCCCGACCGTCTTGAAGGCGTTGTAGTCGTCCGCCGTCATCCCGGTCGTCGTGTCGGAGTACGTGTACCCGAACGGCCACAGCACCAGCTCGCTGTACGTGTGGAAGTCGATGCCCGCCTTGATCTGCTGCTTGCCGCCCACGACCCGGGTGCGTACGAAGTCGGCGACCACCTTCACCTCGGGCGCCGACTCGGCGGAGGCGCCGCGGTAGGTCTCGGAGGACGTGGAGCCCGAGGAGCCACCACAGCAGCCCCACCGGTAGTTCCAGTTGCGGTTGAGGTCGGTCCCGACGTACGACGAACCGGAGTTGGGCTGCCGGTTCTTCCGCCACGAACGGTACGCGCCGGTCGCGATGTCGTACTCGCCGCCGTCCGGGTTGAGGTCGGGGACGATCCAGATCTCACGGCTGTTGACCACGCCGGTCACGCGCGAGTCGCTCCCGTATCCCGCGCCCAGCTCGCGGATCAGGTACAGCGCCATCTCCACCGTCATGTGCTCACGAGCGTGCTGGTGATGGGTGAAGAGCACCTCGGGCTCGGCCTCGTCGGTCGCCACGTTGTCGCTGATCTTGATGGCGACGATGTCCCGGCCCTGGTACGACTTGCCGATCACCCGCTTGCTCATGATGCTCGGGTAGGCGGCGATCCGCTGGTCGATCTCCGCGGTCATCTCGGCGTAGTTGTGGTACTTCGAGTCGGCCGAGGGGAAGTCGTAGAGCCGGACCTCGTCCTCGGCGACCCGGTTCGGGGCCGCACCCAACGGCGTGACCTCGTAGCCCTGTTGGCGCAGCTTGGCGATCTGTGCCGAGCGGCCGGAGACGACCACGGTCTCCTCGTCGGCCTCGTCGACGGACACGCCGGCCGCGGCGATGGCCGTACGGGTGACCGGGGTGTTGTGGTCGACGTGGATCTCGTACTGCCGGATGTCGTCGGCGGAGGCGGTCGCCTTCCGTGCGCCGTCGGCTGTCGCGGTCCCCGTGACGGGGGCGGCGAGGGCGAGGGCCAGCAGGGTCGCGATCGCGGCGGTACGTCTGCCGCTGCCGCCGCGCGCGCCTGAGCCGCGTATACGAAGTCGCATGAAATCTCCTTGTTTCTCCAGGAGTCCGGGGTCTCCGGACGTGGGGAGTGGAGCGGGGGGTGGTTCTTCCGTGCGACGTACGACGTGCTGGTGCGGGTGTGCGGGTGTGCGGGTGTGCGGGTGTGCGGGTGTGCTGTGCGGGTGTGCTGTGCGGGTGTGCCGCTCATCGTCTGCTTATGGCATGAGCAGGTCAAGAGCAAGTCTCCAAGGGCCGATGGCCGGAATTGTGCGAAGGTGCTGGGTAAGTCCCCGCGTGCCCTCTTGTCGCGCCCGCACCTTTGGGCTTTCTTGACCTTCATGGCGGACACCACGGGAGACCCCACGGACACCGAGGCACCATCCGACATCGACTCTGCCCCCCGCAAGTCCAGTTGGCGCTACATCGGCCCCGGCATCGTGGTCGCCGCGACCGGCGTGGGCGCCGGTGACCTGGTCGCCACGCTCATCGCCGGCAGCAACTTCGGCTACACCCTGCTGTGGGCGGCGATCGTCGGCTGCCTGGTGAAGATCTCCCTGGCCGAGGCGGCCGGCCGCTGGCACCTGTCCACCGGCCGCACCCTCTTCGACGGCTGGGCGAGCCTCGGCCGCTGGACGACGTACTTCTTCGCCGTCTACGCCGTGATCTGGGGCTTCGTCTACGGCGCGGCGGCGATGTCGTCCAGCGCGCTGCCGCTGCAGGCCCTGTTCCCGGGCGTGATGGACCTGAAGGGCTGGGCCATCGCCTGCGGCCTGGTCGGTCTGGTCTTCGTCTGGTTCAACAAGTACGCGGTCTTCGAGAAGGTCATGACGGTCCTGGTCGGCGTCATGTTCGTGGTGACGGTGTACCTGGCGATCCGCGTCACCCCGAACATCCCGGACGCCCTCGCGGGACTGCTGCCCGTCCTGCCCGACGAGAAGGACTCGGTCCTCAACACCCTCGGCCTGATCGGCGGCGTGGGCGGCACCATCACCCTTGCCGCGTACGGCTACTGGGTCAACGCGAAGGGCTGGACGAACACGGGGTGGATGAAGGTCATGCGCTTCGACAACCGGGTCGCGTACGCCACCACCGGCATCTTCGTCGTGGCCATGCTCTTCGTCGGCGCCGAGCTCCTGCACTCCGCGAACGTGGCCATCGCGAGCGGCGACAAGGGCCTCATCCAGCTGAGCGACATCCTCGAGGACAACTACGGCACGGTCACCGCCACATTCTTCCTGATCGGCTTCTTCGCCACTTCCTACACCTCGCTCATCGGCGTCTGGCACGGCGTGAGCCTGATGTTCGCGGACTTCGTGGCCCGCTACCGGAGCCGGACGCCGGCGACGGGCGAGGAGGTCGCGACCGGCGAGCGGGAACGGTCCTGGCCGTTCCGCGCGTACCTGCTCTGGCTGACCTTCCCGCCCATCGTGCTCCTCTTCCAGGACCAGCCCTTCCGCCTGGTCGTCCTGTACGGCGTGCTGGGCGCGGCGTTCCTGCCCTTCCTGGCCGGGACCCTGATGTGGCTCCTCAACTCCCCCCGCACCCCGCGGGAATGGCGCAACGGTCCGCTGAGCAACGTGATGCTCGCGATCGCAGGGCTGCTGTTCCTGGTCCTGTGCGTGAAGCAGATCTGGGACCAGCCGTGGTCGGAGTTCTTCTGACGGACCGGGGCCCGTCCTACTTCCACCACTGCGGGCTGAGGGCGATGGTCCGGAGCTGCTCGATGGTGAGGGCCGGGGTCTTGCGGGTCGCGGCGTCGTGCTGGGTGCCGGAGTTGAAGGCGCTGATCACGACACGCCGCCCGTCGGCCCGCATGGTGTCGACGGTCCACATCACGACACCCGCCACCCCCTTGTCGCCGGGACCCTGGCGGACGGCGACGCGGGTGCCGTCCGCCAGGGTCTCGGAACCCTCGCCGAAGAGTTCGCCGGCGACGTCCAGCATGTTGGCCTGCACGTTGACCTGGACCAGGCTCCGGCCCTTGCCGTCGTCGACGACGGCGTAGGCGAAGTCGGTGTCGTCGCTGCTCCTGGCCATCACGTCCAGCCCCTTGGGCAGCAGCTCGAGAAGAGTGGTACGGGCGCCCGTGATGGCCACGGGAGCGCTCGGTGTCGCGGTCGGCTTGTTGGGGTCCTCGGGGACGGAATCGACGTATCCGCGCCACACGGGAGCGGTGGCCAGTTCCTTCAACTGGGTGACGGTCAACGGCGGTTCGGCCCGGCTGGTGGGCGCGCCCTTCTCGGCTGCGGCGTTCCACTCGCTCACCGAGACGTGCTGCCCCTCCGCGGTGACCAGTTCCGCGTTCCACCACTTGGTGTCCACGCGCCGGTCGGGATACTCGTACCCCTGGAAGATCATCAGCATCGACCCGTCGGAAAGCCGGGTCGTGGAGCAAGTGTCGTGCGGGGTGAACGTCTTGTCCGGGCAGGTCGTGATCTGCCGCACCTGATCGCTGCCCGGCTCGACCCGGCCCAGGCCGACTCCGACGGCCCCCGCGCCCTTGCCGTCGTCGAAGACGACCCGCGCGTACGGCGCCAGCGGGGACTCGTCCGCGCCGCGCCCCTCCTGGCCGCTGATCTGTCCCTCGGGCAGCAGATCCTCGAGCGTACGGATGAGTTCGTCGCCGGTGACGGGCTTGGTGGCGGCCGTGGCACTGGCCTTCGGCCTCGAGGCGACGGAGGGGTCCCGCCGGTCGTCGGAACCGGCCCCCGGCAGAAGCAGCGCCCCGCCCACACCGACGAGCGCGAGACCGGCCGCCCCACCCACGACGGTGGCCCGTCGCCGCAGCCGTAGCCGCCGTCCACGGACCCGGCCGGCGGCGGCGAGCGCGGCGCGGTCGGTGTCGAAGGCGCCGCCGGTCTTGCGCAGGGCGGCGGAGAGCCGGTCCTCGAAGGGGTCGCTGTGCTGGTCAAGGGGCATGGCAAACCACCTTTTCGCGGGGTTGAAGTGGTGCGTCGGAAACAGGTCGGACCGAAGCGGGTCGGGGTCAGGGCCGTGCGTACTCGCCGAGGTCCTCGCCCAGCAGCTCGCGCAGCCGGCCGAGAGCCCGCACGCACCGCGTGCGCACGGCCGCCGAACTGGCGTTCATGGCGTCGGCGGTCTCCTCGATCGAGCGGTCCTCCCAGTAGCGCAGGACGACCACGGCCCGGTCCTTGGCGGGCAGCCGCCCGAGCGCCTCCAGGAGCGTGAGCCGCAGGGGCATGTCGCCGTCGCCGGCATGAGCCACCTCCGGCAGCACGTCCGTCGCCCGCTCGGTACTGCTGCGGCGCCGCAGATGGGCGAGGAAGGTCCGGGTGAGGACGGTCTGCGCGTACGCGGCGGGATTGCCGACCCGCGACACCCGCCCCCACCGCACGTACAGGCGACCGAGCGTCTCCTGCACCAGATCCTCCGCGAGGTGCGTGTCCCCCGCGGTGAGCAGACACGCGGACCGGTACAGATGCCCGGCGCGCGCCGCCGCGAACTCGGCGTACTCGTCCGCGCGGACCTGTCTCATGCGTGGTTCCCCCTGTCGCCGTGGCGCCCCGGACCGCCCTCACTTCACTGATGCGGTGGCGCCCGGGAAATGTTTCACAGCCCGGTGAGGGCAGGTTCAGGGCGGGGGCACAGCGGGGGCCGACGGGAACGGGTACCGGGGTGCGGCTCGGCCGGCTTACGGTCGGTAGGTTTCGGTACGACGAGACATCGCAGCGCGAGGACGGGGGGACCGATGACGACCGAGCCGCCGTACGGCCACCAGCAGCCACAGGGTTTCGGTCCCCCGACGCCGCAGCCGTACCCCCAGCCGCCGACGACGGAGGGCCCGGAATTCCTGGCGGTCGACCGCCACCACTCCATCGTGGTCGACATGGAAGGCGTCACCTTCGAGGACCACGACCTCACCGCCGAGTTCCCCTGGCAGGAGATCCGCAGTGTCCACTACAAGGCAGGCCCCACGGGCAAGACCCTGATGATGGCCGTCGTCCACCTGGACGGCAGGGTCTACGAGTGCGTCGTGGACGCGAAACCGAGGGAGCTGCTGACGCAGTGGTTCGGGCAACTGGCGGCGGTGCTGGGGTACTACCGGCCGCTGGGTTACTGACTGAGCGCTGGGACCATGGCCGCCGTGTCAGGTCAGATCTGGGTGTCCCTCATATCGCTTGCCGCCGAGGGCAACGCCCCGTCGGCGGAACGAGCTGAACAACATCGGCAGCAGAGCGCGCTGCCGTCAAGACCCGGGTTGTTCCGGGCGTTCGCACTACACCCTCGCCCGTACAAACGCATCGAGGACGTCCTGCGGCGGGGCGTGTCCCTCCCGCGCCCGCCGCACGACGTCGGCCAGGTCGATCGCATCCCCCGTTGCACCCACGTGCGCAAAGATCACATGGCGCGGTTACGGAAGGCAACGCGCACACGCGCGTGCCGCTTTACGGCAGCCCGTGCACATGCGGGCCCACGGCGTTCGACCACGCGTTCCCCGCCGCCGCGTCCCAGTTGGTCGACCACGTCATCGCACCCCGCAACTCGGGATACGTCCGGGACGGCTTGAAGGAACCGCAACCCGTGCCCTTCGTCAGGCAGTCCAGGGCGTTGTTCACCACCGAAGGCGACACGTACCCGCTGCCCGCCCCGCTCGTCGACGCCGGCAGTCCCAGGCCCACCTGGGACGGTGACAGGCCGCCCTCCAGCTGGATGCAGGCCAGGGCGGTCAGGAAGTCCACGGAGCCCTGGCTGTAGACCTTGCCGTCGCAGCCCAGCATGGAACCGCTGTTGTAGTACTGCATGTTGACGACCGTGAGGATGTCCTTCAGGTTCAGGGCCGTCTGGAAGTACGCGTTCGACGTGGACTGCATGTCGATCGTCTGCGGGGCCATGGTGAGGACCAAGGACGAACCCGCCTTCGACGACAGGGACCGCAGCGCCTGCGTCATGTACGTCGCGTTGAGGCCGTTCTCCAGGTCGATGTCGACGCCGTCGAAGCCGTACGTCTGCATCACCGTGTACACCGAGTTCGCGAAGTTCGTCGCGGACGTGGAGTCGTTGACCGACACCGTGCCGTTCTGGCCGCCGACCGAGACGATCACCTTCTTGCCCGCCGACTGCTTCGCCCTGATGTCCGCCTTGAACTGGTCGACCGTGTAGCCGCCCAGGCCGGCCGAGTCCAGGTTGAAGGTCACCGCGCCCGGTGTGGTCGTCGCGTCCGCGAAGGCCACCGCGATGATGTCGTACTGGGAGGAGACGTCCGAGATCTTCTGGACCGTCGCCCCGTTGTTGAAGTTCTGCCAGTAACCCGTCACGGCGTGCTTGGGCACCACGCCGCCACCCCCGCCGCTCGAAGTCGTCCCCGTCACCGCCGCCGACTTCGCCGACTCACCCGCCGCGTTGGTCGCCGTGACCTGGAACGAGTACGACGTCGAAGCCGCGAGCCCCGTCACCGTCGCCGACGTGCCCGTCACCGCCGTCACCTTCGTGCCGTTGCGGTAGACGTTGTAGCCCGTCGCGCCCGATACGGCGTTCCAGGCCAGGGAGACGGACGACGAGGTCGTGCCCGACACCTTCAGGCCGCCGGGGACGGCCGGCACCGTCGGGGCCGGGTCGCCGCCTCCGCCGCCGTCCGGGCCGTACACCGAGACGTCGTCCGCGTAGTACGCCGGCTGTCCGTACCAGCCGTGCAGGTACACCGTGACGGAGGTCGTCGAGGCCCCCGTCGTGAACGTCGTCGACAGCTGCTTCCACGACGTCGAGTCCGGCGTCCAGGTCGACACGTCCGTCGTGCCGGTCCCGGTCGCCCCCAGGTATGTGTAGGCGCCCTGGACCCACGCGCTCAGCGTGTACGTCGAGTTGGGCTTGACGGCCACCGTCTGGGTGCACCGTGCGTTGTCCTGCCCGGCCGGCGTCGCCTTCAGCGCGGCCGTGCCGCCGTGCACCGGTGAGGAGACGGTCGTACCGCTGCTCGCCGAACAGGTCCAGTTGCTCAGGCCGGACTCGAAGCCGGCGTTCTTCGCGTTGTTGACGTCCGCCGCGGACGCCACGGTCGGGCTCGCCAAACACAGGGCGAGCGCGGTCACGACGGTTCCGGCCCACAGCCGTCTGCGGCTGGGCATGCCTGGTGCGCGGTCCACTGTGCCTCCGGTGGGGAGTGGGGAGTAGGCAGAAGACGGTGGCCACCGCTGGACGTACAAGTTGGTCCAGACCAATCGCGAAGTCAAGAGGCGGGGTGCGGTGAAGGATTTGTGTGCGCAACACGCCCCGATTTGACGGGAGTTGTGCACTATCAGTTACCGCTCAGCCGTAGAAACGCTGTTCTCCGGTCAGGAACCCCTGGATACAGTGCTCAGGTAGTCACGCAATGAAGTCATCTCGGTGCTCCGGAGTAACACCGGCGCACCGATCCGGGCCGGGAGACGGGGAGCTGCGCGTGCCAACTGCCATTGCCGTGACCAGTGCCGACATGGCGCTGCCGGAGCAGGACGAGCGGACCCTGCCCGCCGTCGTGCTGCAGGACCTCGACCGGCAGCCGCTCGACCAGGCGGTGACCGGCGTGCAGGCTCTGGTCGAGCAGTACGGGCATGTCGTCGTCCTGTGCTCGCAGGCCGCCGGTGCCGGTGTGGAGCGGCGGCTGCACACCGTCCGTTCCCTGCTCGAAAGCGACCGGATAGCCCTCCTCCGGCCGGACCTCCCTCCGCTGGGACTCGCGGTCCTGGCCCGGCAGTTACGCCAGCTCGCGTCCTGCGACCTCAGCCCCGGCGTGCTCGCCTCCGCCGGGCGGCTGCTCACCCACTACATCCACTCCGGAGCGCTCCTCGGCTCCGTCGCCCGCCTCGACCGCGTCCCCGTGGGCCTGAAGTCCCACGCCAAGTCCTGGGTCCCGGGCAGCCAGTTCGCCGTCCTCGCCCATCCCGAGCCGCAGCTCGTCAAGGCGGGCCCCGGAGTCACCCTGGCAGGACCGGAGTTCAACACCTCGATGCTGGTGGCCAAGGGACAGCTCCAGTCCGACTGGGTCACCGCCGGCCTCGCCCCCGCCTGGAACGCGCAGGGGCTGCGCGAGGTCCCCCTGCCGGCCGAGTCGGCCGAGTGGTGGGGGACGGGAAAACTGATCGAGTTCTGTTCCTATCTGCCCGACCTGTCGGTCCTCTACCAGCTGGTCACCTCGGTGCGGCAGAGCACCTGCCACTGGTGCGGCATCGACGTCATCGGCGACCGCTGCGTCTTCTGCTCCGCGACCCCGCCCGCGTACGACCAACCCCAGCGCATGCTCACCGGCTAACGCATCCCCCCGACTCAGGCCCGCTCGACCCGACCCCCATACGAGGTTGCACGGTTCATGAACTCCCGTCAGCGCCGCGGCGTGATACTCCTGCTCCTGTCGGTGGTGTGCGCCCTCGGCGCGTTCGCCGGCGTGCTCTCCGTCATCAGCGACGTGAAGTCCAAGGTCGGCCCCGAGGTCACCGCGTACGAGCTGAAGTCCGACGTGGCGCCCTACACCGCGCTCACCACGGGCCAGTTCAAGAAGGTCAGCATGCCCGAGCGGTGGCTGCCGTCCACCGCGGTCACCGATCTCGCCGAGATCCGGGGCAAGATCGCCGTGACGACGCTGAAGAAGGGCTCCCTGCTGCAGAGCGGCATGATCGTCGACCAGCCCGCCCTGCAGCCCGGGCAGCAGGAGGTCGCCATCATGATCGATGCGGCGACCGGTGTCGCCGGCAAGATCACGCCGGGATCCACGGTCAACGTGTACGCCACCTTCGAGGGACAACGGGACGGTGATCCCGATCAGTCCAAGATCATCGTAACAAACGCGAAGGTGCTGGACGTGGGCAGGCTGACCGCCCTCGAACCCGACGAGAACGACCGAGGCCGGCAGCCCACCGACGCCGTCCCGATCACCTTCGCACTGTCCGCCCTCGACGCGCAGCGCATCACCTACGCCGAGTCGTTCGCCAAGCGGGTCCGGCTCGCGCTGGTGGCGCCCGGCGGCGACGGCTCGGTACCCGCCCAGGACCGGACCTACGAACTCGCCACGGACAAGTGAGAGGCCGCCATGCCCACGAGGATCCTCCCGGCAGTCGGCGACGCTGACGCGGTCCGGTCCATCACCACCCTCCTCAGCCAGCTCCCGGACGCCGAACCGGTCGCCCCGGTCGTCGACTCCACCCAGCTCATCGACACCCTCGCCCGCCTCGCCGCCGAGTCGGTCGACGAACTGCCCGAGGTCGTCGTCGTCCACGAGCGCATCGGCCCGGTCCCGGCCCTCGAACTCATCCGCGAAGTCGCCCTGCGCTTCCCGGCCGTCGGCGTCATCCTCGTCACCACCGACGCGAGCCCCGGCCTGTTCTCCGCCGCCATGGACTCCGGGGCCCGGGGCCTGGTCGCGCTGCCGCTGTCGTACGAGGAACTCGCCAGCCGAGTTCAGGCGGTCGCCCAGTGGTCGGTCGGCGTACGACGCCATCTCGGCCACGGGGGCGACGTGTTCACCGGCGTCGGCGGCACCGTGGTCACGGTGAGCGGGGCCAAGGGCGGCGTCGGCACCACCCTCACCGCCGTACAACTCGCCCTCGCCGCCCAGGCGTCCGGGCGCGGCACCGCCCTGGTCGACATGGACCTCCAGGCCGGCGACATCGCCTCCTTCCTGGACGTCCAGTTCCGCCGCTCCGTCGTCGACCTCGCCACCATCACCGACATCTCGCCGCGCGTCCTCGCCGACGCCGTCTTCCGCCACGACACCGGCCTCGCCCTGCTGCTCGCGCCCGGCGAGGGCGAACGCGGTGAGGAGGTCACCGACCGGGCCGCCCGCCAGATCGTCAGCGCCCTGCGCTCCCGCTACGAGGTCGTCGTCATCGACTGCGGCGCCCAGCTGAGCGGCGCCGGCGCGGCCGCCGTCGAGATGGCCGACACCGCCCTCCTCGTCACCACACCGGACGTGGTGGCGGTGCGGGGCGCCAAGCGCACGGTCCGCATGTGGGACCGCCTGCAGATCCGCAAGGCGGAGGAGACCACGGTCGTCGTCAACCGCCACACCCGCGGTACGGAGATACAGCCCGCGCTCATACAGAAGATCACCGGCACGGCGATCGCCCAGACCCCGGTCCCCGCCAACTTCAAGGAACTGGCGGGCGCGGTGGACGCCGGCCGGGTGCACGCCCTGGACAACAAGAGCGCGGTGAAGCAGGCCCTGTGGGCCCTAGCCGGCGAACTCGGCCTGGTCAAGGGCGTCGAGGGCACTCAGCGCCACCGCAGCACCAGGTCGCGGGGCGGGGAGCGGGCGGCGCTGACCTTCCGCAGGCGCAAGGAGCTCGGGAGGTGAGGGCGCGGGGGGACCGCGGCCAGGTCACGATCGAGTTCCTGGGCATGATCCCGGCGATCCTCGTGACACTGGTCCTGGTGTGGCAGTTCGTGCTGGTGGGATACACGTTCACCCTCGCGGGGAATGCTGCCGACGAGGCGGTGCGGGCGGGGACGGCGGCGGCGCCGGGCGCCCGCCAGGCGGCGTGCGAGCAGGCCGGGCTCGACAAGCTGTCCGGCGCGTGGGAGGGGGGCGCCAAGGTGACCTGCACCACGGGTGGCGGCTATGTGAGGTCGTCGGTCTCCCTCAAGGTCCCCGTCCTCTTCCCGGGGGCGGTCGCTTTCCCGTTCACCGTGCACGGCGACGCGGGCGCGGTCGAGGAGGAGACGGACTGAGATGTCGTACGACCGCAAAGGCGGCGACCGCGGTCAGGTCGCCCTCGAATACCTCGGGTTCATCCCGATCCTGATCCTCGTCGCGATGGCGGGCGTACAGATCGGGCTGATCGCGTACGCCTCCCAGCAGGCCGGTACCGCGGCCAGGGCCGGGGCGCGGGCCGCCTCGCTCGACAAGAGCGCCCAGGACGGATGCGTGAACGCGATCAGCGACTGGCTGGACGTCGGCTGTTCCGAAGCGCGTGGCGGCGACGAGGTCACCGTCACCGCCACGGTCCAGATCCCGTCGATCGTCCCCGGCTGGGACTTCGACCCTGCCCAGAAGACCGCCACCATGCCGCTCGACCACTGAACGAGGTGCCCATGAGTCTGCGGTCTCGCATCAACTCCCCCGAGGAGAACGGCAGCCGGGGCGAGGACGGCCACCTGGTCGCCTCGTACCGCGCCAAGCTCCTCGAGGAGATCGACCTCGCGGAGATGAGCGTGCTGGCCGCCGCCGAACGCCGGGCGCGGCTGGAGCGGGTGCTCGGGCACATCATCAGCCGCGAGGGCCCGGTCCTGTCCACGGTCGAACGGTCGCAGCTGATTCGCCGGGTGGTCGACGAGGCCTTGGGCCTCGGCATCCTGGAACCCCTGCTGGAGGACGCGTCGATCACCGAGATCATGGTGAACGGCCCGGACGCGATCTTCGTGGAGCGGGCGGGCCGCGTGGAGCAACTGCCGCTCCGGTTCGCCTCGAACGACCAGCTGATGCAGACGATCGAACGCATCGTCTCCACCGTCAACCGCCGCGTGGACGAGTCGAACCCCATGGTCGACGCCCGCCTCCCCTCCGGTGAACGCGTCAACGTCATCATCCCGCCGCTGTCCCTCACCGGCGCCACGCTCACGATCCGCCGCTTCCCGCGCTCCTTCACGCTCCACGAACTGATCGGCTTCGGCTCGCTGGACGAGCACATGCTGCTGCTCCTCGCGGGCCTGGTGCAGGCGAAGTTCAACGTCATCGTCTCGGGCGCCACGGGCACGGGGAAGACGACACTGCTGAACGCCCTGTCCGGTCTGATCCCCGACGGCGAACGCATCATCACCATCGAGGACTCCGCCGAACTCCAGCTCCAGCAGGCACACGTGATCCGCCTGGAGTCCCGGCCCCCGAACGTCGAGGGCCAGGGTGAGGTGACCATCCGCGACCTCGTCCGCAACTCCCTCCGCATGCGCCCGGACCGCATCGTCGTCGGTGAGGTCCGCGGCGGAGAATCCCTCGACATGCTCCAGGCGATGTCCACGGGCCACGACGGCTCCCTCGCCACCGTCCACGCCAACAGCGCCGAGGACGCGCTGATGCGCCTGCAGACCCTGGCGTCGATGTCCGACGTGGAGGTGCCCTTCGTCGCGCTGCACGACCAGATCAACAGCGCCGTCGACGTCATCGTCCAGCTCACCCGCTTCGCCGACGGCGCACGCCGGGTCACCGAGATCGCGGTCCTCGACAGCCACGGCGGAGAGCCCTACCGCCTCGCGACGGTGGCCCGCTTCCACGCGCAACCCATGACCCCCGACGGCCGCGTCCACGGCACCTTCGGCCACTACCCCCTCCCGCGCCGCGCGGCGGACCGCCTCTACATGGCGAGCCAGCCGATCCCCCAGGCCTTCGGCGTCGCCCAGAGCCCCCTCGAACTGGCCACCCGAGAAGCCAGGTAGGCAGGACACCCCCATGGACCTCCAGACCCTGATCACCCTCACCACCGGCATCACACTGCTGACCTGTGCCCTCGCCGTCGCCGGAGTGCAGACCTACGCCCGCGGCAGGGCCCAGCGGGCGGCGCTCGTGGAGCGGCTGACGTACACCGGCCAGGTCCCGGTCACCGGCCGCCGACGCCGCTTCCGCAACCTGGACCGCCGGCTGCGCCGCACGGCACTGGGCACGAAACTCGAGCTGAAGCTGGCGGCGACGGGCCTGGACGTGACACCGGGCGAGTTCTTCGCCTACATGCTGGCGACGGTGGCCGGCCTGTGGCTGATCGGCCAGGCGACCCTGGCCCCCTTCTTCGGCCCCATCGCCGGACTCCTCGGCATCTGGGCGGCGCTGCAGTTCCTCACCTGGCAGCGCCAGAAACGCATCGAGCGGTTCATCAACCAACTCCCCGAACTGGCCCGCATCCTGGCCAACGCCACCCAGGCCGGGCTCGCCCTGCGCACGGCGATCGGCATAGCGGCGGAGGAGCTGGAGGCCCCTGCGGGCGAGGAACTCGCCAAAGTGACCCAGCAGTTGACGGTCGGCCAGTCCATCGAGGACGCGCTGGGCGAGATGGCGGACCGTCTGCCCTCACGCGAACTGGTGGTCCTGGTCACCACCTTGGTGCTGTCGAACCGGGCGGGCGGCCAGGTCGTCGGGGCCCTGCGCAACCTCACGGAGACGCTGGAGGAACGCAAGGAGACCCGACGCGAGATCCGCACCCAGCTGTCCCAGGTCAGCATGACGTCGTACGCAGTGCCGGTCATGGGCGTGGGCTCCCTGTTCCTGATGAACGGCGTCAAGGACGGCGCGCTTGACCGCATGACGGGCTCTCCGCTGGGCCAGGGGGCGGTCATCATCGCCTTCGCGCTCTACACGGTCGGCTTCGTCCTCATCCGCCGCCTGTCGCGGATCGACGTCTGAGGAGGGCGGCGACGATGGAACTCCTGGGATTCCTCCTGGCGCTCGTCATGGGCCTGAGCGTGTGGGGCGTCTTCGCCGGCATCCGCATGTACCGGGCGGACGCGAAGCTGCCTACGGACCTGGCCCTCGCGCTGGAGGTGGGCGCCACCCGGACGGGCGCGGTCGACTCGCTCATCGACCGCATGGGCATGCGGTACGCCCCGGCGGTCCTGCGCCTGATGGGCCCCAAGCAGGTGGCCAAGTACCGCCGCAAGATCGACCTGGCGGGCAACCCGGGCGGCCTCACGATCGACCGCTATGCGGCCAGGCGGGCGGTCTACGGGGCGCTGGGCGGAGTGGGCGCCCTGGTCTTCCTGCTCCGCGGCGACATTCTCGTGGCCTTGCTGCTGCTGGCCTTCGGCGCGTTCTGGACGGAGGTCGGCATCTGGTCGGCGATCCGGGTCCGCAGGGACGTCATCGAGCGGACGCTCCCGGACTTCCTGGACGTGCTGGCGGTGGTGGTGAGCGCGGGCCTCGGCTTCCGCCAGGCCCTGGACCGGGTGGCCTCGCGCTACGAGGGCCCGTGGGCGGACGAGATCCGCATCACGCTCCGCCAGATGGACCTCGGCGTGAGCCGCCGCCAGGCCTTCGCCGAACTCCGCCGCCGCAACGACTCCGAGCAGGTCGCCATGTTCGTCACGGCACTGCAGCAGGGCGAGGAACTCGGCGCGCCGATCGTCGACACGCTCGTGGCCATCGCCAAGGACATGCGCCGCACGGACGCGCAGAACGCCCGCCGCAAGGCGGCACGGGCGGTCCCCAAGGCGACGCTGATGATCACGACGTTCATGGTCCCGGCGACGATGCTGCTGCTGGGGGCGGGGCTGCTGCTGGGGTCGGGTACGGACTTCGGGTCGATCACGGGGAAGTAGGGGGGAGGGGAAATGACGAGGACGAAGCAGGGCTGTGGGGGACTCCGTGGGCTCCGCACGCAGACGCCGGACCTCACGGCGGTGAACGGACGCGCGGCCGCCGACGGCGAGGGCGCCCCACAGGGGCCACCCACACCCGACGACGAAAGCTGCACGGGTGGTGCGGGTGGGAACCCAAACCCGGCCGAAGGCCGGATGCACCCCCACGCACCAGCACTGTCCCTCCAGGTCAACGCCCTCCAAGCCATGTGCCGCCAGGTATTCGGCTTCCGCCTCGCCATGATCGCCCTCGCCGCCCCCGCCGCCCTCCTCAACGCCTCCCCAGGCCTCGGCACCCGCCTGATCAGCGCAGCCGTGATCGTCACCTTCATGGCCTCCTACGCCCTCTTCAGGGACTGGGAACGCTTCGGCCCCCTCCTCCTCCGCCATCCCACCCTCCTCGCCGCGGACACCCTCTTCGGCTCCCTCCTCCTCGTCTCCGCAGGCCCGGACACCACCCTCGCCTACGTCAGCGTCTGCACGCCCCTCCTCGCCGGCATCGCCTACAGCTGGCGAGGAGCGGCCTGCTTCGCCTCCCTCCAGTCCCTGATCCTGCTCCTCGTCCACGCCACGACGAAGGACCTGCACGCCGCCCCCGCCGAGACCCTGCTCCTCCCCGGCTTCTGCGTCATCACGGGCGCCGTCGGCTCGAGCCTGCGCGGCCTGCTTCTCCGCTTCGGCACCGCCACCCGGGCCCTGGCGGAGGTGAGGGCCCGCCTGGCGGCGACGGAGGCGGTGAGCGCCGAACGCGCCCGCCTGGCCCGCGAGATGCACGACACGGTGGCCAAGACCCTGTACGGAGTGGCCCTGGCGGCGGAGGGCCTGGCGAACTCGGCGGCCAGGAGCGGCACGGACCCGGCACTGCTCAGGAAACAGGCGGAACTGGTGGCCCGCTCGGCCCGCCGGGCCGCCGCCGAGTCCCGCGAACTCCTGGCGGACCTGCGCAGGGAGCCCGACGGTACGGACGTGCTGGCCGAACTGTCCGCCCGTACACGGCACTTCAGCACCCGGACGGGCGTACCGGCGACATATCACCCCACCGGCGAGCAGGCAGCGCCCGTCATGCCACCCGCCGTGGCCCGCCAACTCCTCACGATCACCGGGGAGGCCCTGGAAAACGCCCACCGCCACGCGTCCCCGACCAGGGTGGACGTAAGAGCAGGCGTCGAAGACGGCTACCTCCGCATCAGCGTGTACGACGACGGCCGCGGCCTGCCCCACGGCACCACCCTCGACCACCTCCGCAGGGCAGGCCACTTCGGCCTGGTCGGCATGGTCGAGCGGGCCGCGTCCGTAGGAGCCCGGATCAGCATCGGCCCCGGCGCCCACACCCGCGGCACGGAGGTCAGCCTGGAACTCCCGCTGGCAACCCTGTCGCCACTTCGCAGCACACCCCCCACATCAGGAGAGGAGGCCGCCTGATGCAACACCAACGCACAACTGGCGGCGCTCACCGGCCCTCGCAGCCGCAGGATTTTCCGCAGAACCCGTTCGAGGATGTCGCTTCGGCCTCGCCCCTGCAGGTGATCGTGGCAGACGACAACCCGGTGGTCCGCGCGGGCCTCACCGCCCTGCTCTCCGGCCGTCCGGACATCACGGTCGTGGCGGAGGCGGCGGACGGCCGCGAGGCGATCGAGGCCGCCCACCGCCACCGTCCCGACGTCGTGCTCCTGGATGTCCGCATGCCCGGCGTGGACGGCATCTCGGCGCTCCCGCACCTGGTGCGGATCGCCCCCGTCATGATGCTGACGTACAGCCGGGAGTCGGAGATCGTGGAGGAGGCGCTGCGCCGAGGAGCCGACGGCTACCTGGTCCACGGCGAGTTCACGACCGACGAACTGGTCACCGCCGTACGGGACATCAGGGCGGGCAGGCCACACTTCACGGCGACGGCGGCGGGCACGCTGCTGACACGGTTACGTGCGACGCGGAGTCGAGGTGTGAGTGCGATTGCACACGCTCTGCCTGCGGCAACAACTGCGACTCACACAACTTCTCCAGAAAACCTTTCGCAAATGCAATCGGGTGTGGGACAGTCGTATCGGTCGCATTCCCAACTCAGCGCGAGGGAGGCGGAGATCATGGACCTCATCGCATCGGGCATGAACAACCAGCAGATCGCCGCCACATGCTTCATCAGCGAGAAGACGGTCAAGAATCACATCAACCGCATCTTCGCCAAACTCCACAGCACCAGCCGCACCGAGGCCACCGCCAAGTGGCTGGGACTGGGGTGAGCTGCGATGAGCCGTGTTTGGGCCCGGAATTGGGTCCTGGGCCCCTTGGCCGGCGGGCAGGTCCCGACGTACGGTCCCGGGGCCGGTAACGCGACAAGCCGAGGGGAACACGATGGGCAACTGGATCAACAACACAGTCGCGTACGTCCGGGCTCGCGCCGCGCGGGGGGACGAGGGGCAGACGGCGGTGGAGTACCTGGGGATCATCGCGGTGGTTGTGGCGATTGTGTTGGCGATTACGGGGACGGACATCGGGCAGACGATTTACAACGCCATCACCGACAAGATCAGCGAGGTCACTGGCGGCTGATCTCTCGCAGGTGCGGCGACGCAGGGCAGGCCTTCCCCATCTACATCACGGTAGTGGCGGGTCTGCTCTTTCTCGCGTTCGCTTACCTCGCAGTGGGCCAGGCTGCGGCGAATCGGAATGGCGCTCAGACGGCAGCCGATGCGGCGGCGCTTGCGGCGGCTCAGGACACGCGGGACCAGCTTGCGGGCAAATGGCTGGACGCTGTCCTCGATCCAGCCAAGTGGCAGGACATCTTCGACGGCAACGTGCCCGTTGACCCGTCGTGCTGGCGCGCGTACCAGCTCGCCGGGCAAAACGATGCCCACGTGGAAGAGTGCGCGCCTCGTGGGCTGCTGGGCTATGAGGTCTCCGTCCAGACCGACAAGCCGGTCGGAGACTCCATCGTGCCCGGCACGGAGAACAAGTATGCGAATGCTTCCGCCATTGCCGTGATCGAGCCGCTCTGCACGTTCGAACTGCCAGGCGCTGACGTCGCCGACGACGTGCTGCCCCAGCTCACCTGCAAGGAAGACTGGGTCCTGGACCCGGACGACCCTGCCCGTCTGCCGAAGCCCGAGGATCTCTTCGATGTCCACCTGGCCGACGGACAAGCGAACGACGAGTGATGAAGGAAGCAGAGGCATGAGCATTCGGTTCACTACGAAGGCCCGCAGGGGGATGGTCGCGTTGACAGTCGCGACCGGTCTGGCCCTCGGAGTGGCCGGCTGCAGCAGCGGTGGGGACGACGACAAGAAGCCGGACAGCTCGGCCTCCGCTTCCAAGACCGGGTCCAAGCCGAGCGCTCAAGAGGGGCAGTCGGAAACGCCCCTGGCAGAGCTGAAGGGGCCCACGGGCCTGCTGCTGCAGATCACCTCGGTGCAGCGGGACGACGGTGGATTCGTCACCGTCAGCGGGGAATTGAAGAACGACGGGGGGAAATCGATCACGATTCCCGCCCAGTTGAGCGGTGACGAGACCGAGGTGCTGCGACACGGGCGGTCCTTCGGTGGAGCCACCTTGGTGGACTCAAAGGGGAAGAAGCGTTACTACGTCCTCCGTGACACCGAAGGGCGCCCCCTCACCACCACGGGCATCTCGACGGTCAAGTCCGGCGAGTCCATCCCGGTGTTCATTCAATTCCCTTCACCGCCCGCCGCCACGACCGAAGTGACCTTCCAGCTGCCGATGTTCGCTTCCGCCACCATCACGATTTCCGGGTGAGGCACGCGATGACCCGCATGGCCCTCGCCATCACCACCACAGTGATCGCCGCCACGAGTCTCCTCGGCACCCCAACAGCCCACGCCGACGACACCCCCAGCGTCCCCCCAGGCACCGAACCCACCGCCTCCGCCCCCGTCAAGGTCGACCCCAACGACCCCGACCTCAAGCTCCCCGAAGGCGCCACCCTCGCCGAACCCAAAGTCCTCGACATCAAGCAGGTCGTAGAGGACCAGTCCGGCGACGAACGCCGCGAAGACACCAACGCGGACGTCAAGTTCGCCCTCCAGGCCGAGGTCCTCTTCAGCAAGGACAGCGCGAAGCTGAGCGCCGAGTCGAAGGCCCGTATCTCCGCGATCGCCGATGAGATCAAGAAGCAGAACGCAACGCGAATCAGAGTCTTCGGCTTCACGGACAACCTCGGTTCCGCGGCCCATGGCGACGTCCTGTCCAGGCAGCGCGCGAACGCCGTACAGGCCGCCCTGGACGACGAACTGAACGACTCGAACATCACCTTCGACGTACGCGGCTACGGCGAGCAGTACCCGATCGCCTCCAACGCGACGGAGGAGAGCCGCAGGAAGAACCGCAGGGTGGAGATCACCTTCCCGCGCTCGGAGAGCTGAGCTGATGCGAGGCGATCGCAGGAATTTTGCAGGGTCTCAAAACTCGCTGCATAACCTCAGCGACTATCGGTTTCCAAGTAGGGAGATGTATCAACGCGTTTCTGTTGCTCTCATGAATGAGGGCGTAAGACCTCGTGGAGCGCTGCTCCAGAGGGCGGCCTGAGCGGGGAGGATTCAAAGGGATTTGAGGGCGTCCAGCGTGATGTCGACGTCGATGTCGTACGGGTCGCCGAGCTTGAGCTGCTCGCGGTGAGTGCCGGTCAGGGCGTACGACTTGGACACGGGGTCGAGCTCGTACGTCCGGACGACCGGGTGCTTGTTGGCGCCCGTCATCTCGACCAGCCAGAAGTGCGGGATGCCCGCGGCAGCGTACTTGTGGGGTTTGGTGTCGCGGTCGCGGGCCTCGGAGTCCGGGGAGACGACCTCGACGGCGAGCAGGACATCGGCGGCTTCGAAGCGCGTCTGCTCCAGCCCGGTGACGGCCTCGGCGCGGACGACGGACAGGTCGGGCTCGGGGCCGTTGCGGCGGTCGAGGACGACGGTCATCTCGCGTTCGACCCTCAGGTCCTGCGGGATGGTGCGGCGCAGGCCGTTCATCAGCAGTTCGATCATCTTGGCGTGAAAACGCCGCTGCGGACTCACGAAGACCAGGCTCCCGTCGATCAGCTCGGTGTGCGGCGGGAGGTCGGGCAACTTGAACAGGTCGTCCACGGTGTATCCGTCCCGGGGCGGCACCGGCCAGCGGCTGCCGGGCTCGGCGGTCGGCTCGGCGAGGGGCTCGGCGGTCATGATTCCTCCCATGGGCGGGATTCTCGGCCTGCCTGACAACGGTAACCGCGGGAATCGCTGATCGTCATCACAAAGGGTGACCGAGGGGGTGCGGAGACTCGCGGGGCGCCGCCGACGGCGGTCGACGATCAGATGCTCCCCGAAGGGGCGCTGGTGGCCACCGTCGAGGCGGAGGCATCGGTCTGAACCACAAACGGTTCAGCCGTCCGAGGATGAGGCATGCGTGAGGGGAGGCGGTGGCGGCGGAGGTGGGATCGGTGGCCGGGGTGGGGTCCGTGGCCTGGGCTGGGCCACGACGGGGGGCGGGGGAGGCGGCCCCTCGGGCGGCTGGAAGCGCCGGCGGGGCGGGGGTGGCGGCCCGGCCGGGGACGGTGGAGGGGGCGGCGGGGACGGAGGCGGCTCCACCTCCGGCAGCACCGGACCGCCCGCGCGCAGCCGCTCGATGGTCTGCTCGGCCCGGCCGCGCGCATGCGGGGAGTCGTCGCGTTCGTAGAAGCGGGGGAATTCCCGGCGGCCGAGAGTGTCGGTGAAGAGCGGCCGGTAGCCGAGTGCGTGGGCGATCGCCATCATGCGGCGACACCGCTCGGCACTCGTGGCGTGGGGAAACCGCAAGTGCACGCGGCCACGTCCGTCGAAGTGCGTGACGATCTCCTCGTCCGTCATCCGCCCACCTCGTAGCGGGGCAGTTCCTCGGGGAGGGTAACGACTACTCAGCCTCCACCTGCACCTCCACCCGCACCCCGACCCCCACCCCCCACCCCTCCATCACCCCGGCCCCCGCCTCCAGCACATGACGGGACCGCAGCCGCGGCAGGCCCAGTCGGCCCGGCTTCATCGTTCCGACCGCGATGACGTAGAGGTCGCTGTCCAGGTACGCCACATCGATCGGCATCCGCATGCCAAACGTGTGCACGCTGTTCGCGGGTGACAGGAGGAGAGCTCCCTCGACTTCATCCCGCCCCAGCAGTCCCCTCCTCCGTGCGCGGTAGGACGTCGCGATCTCCAGAGGGACCGTCACCGAACCGGCCTCCCCGTGTACGACCAACATCCCCCGTCCGTCCCGCCAGCGCCTCACGTCCGGTCCGCCCCTCCGGTTGCATCATGGGTTGTCCGAAGCGGCCTACCCACCTGAGGGCGGGCCCACTTCCTCCAGCGGTGAGGTGCTGCGCGATGCGGAAGATCGTCCTGATGATGTCGGTGTCCCTCGACGGCTACATCGAAGGCCCCGGCCGTGACATCTCCTGGCACCGCGTCGACGACGAACTGCACCAGCACTTCAACGACCACATCAGACAGATGGGCGCCCTCCTGAGCGGCCGCGTCACCTACGAGCTCATGGCCGGCTTCTGGCCCACGGCCGACCAGGATCCCGACGCCTCCGCTGTCACGACGGAGTTCGCGGGGATCTGGCGGGACACACCGAAGATCGTGTACTCGCGGACGCTGCAGTCCGCCGGCTGGAACACCACCATCGTCCGGGACGTCGTCCCCGAGGAGGTCAGGGCGCTCAAGCGGGAACCCGGCGGCGACCTCGGCCTGGGCGGCGCCGACCTCGCCGCCGCCTTCCTGCGGGAGGGGCTCGTCGACGAGTTCCGGGTGTACGTCCACCCCGTCCTCGTCGGTAGTGGAAAACCCCTGTTTTCGCAGGGCTCGGCGCCCGCCGACCTCCGGCTGGTCGAGAGCCGGGTGTTCGGCAACGGCGTGGTACTCCTGCGGCACGAGCGCGCCAACCCCATCGACGTATAAAGGAGTTGTTGATCGCTCACGCGCCCTATAGGAAGAGTCCATGACCGAACTCGGCGCTGTGTTCCGTCCCCAGCTTCCGCCCGAGCGACTGCGCGCGGTCGCCCGCCTCGCCGACGAGACAGGGCTCGAACAGCTCTGGCTGTGGGAGGACTGCTTCCGGGAGGGCGGGATCTCCACGGCCGCGGCCGCGCTCGCCTGGACCGAGCGTGTGCGCGTCGGTGTCGGCCTGCTGCCCGTGCCCCTGCGCAACGTGGCCATCACGGCGATGGAGGCTGCCGCGCTGGACCGGATGTTCCCCGGCCGGGCGATCCTCGCGATCGGACACGGCGTACAGGACTGGATGGGCCAGGTCGGCGCGCGCGCCGAGTCCCCGCTGACGCTCCTGCGCGAGCACGTCGCCGCGCTGCGGGCCCTGCTGCGCGGGGAGCGCCTGACGACCGACGGCCGGTACGTGAAGCTGGACGACGTCGCCCTCGACTGGCCGCCGGCCGATCCCGTGCCCGTCATCGCCGGCGCGACCGGACCGCGCACGCTCCGGCTGTCCGGCGAGGCAGCGGACGGCACCCTCCTCACCGCGTCCACGTCGCCGGAGGGCGTCCGCAGGGCCCGCGGGCTCATCGACCAGGGACGGGAGTCGGCCGCGCGCACCGACCCGCACAAGGTCCACGTCTATCTCCTCGCCGCCACCGGCCCCGGCGCCGCCGAACGCCTCCGCGCCGAACTGGCCGCCGAGGGCCTCGCCGACGTCCCCGACCTCGGCGTCGCCGGGGACGCGACCGCGGTGGCGAAGGCCGTCCAGCGGCTCGCGGACGCCGGAGCCGACAGCGTCGTCCTGCAGCCGACGGGCGACGAGCCCGACCCGGAGGGCTTCATACGGTTCGTGGCGGAGGAGGTACGGCCGCTGGTCCCCTGACCGGCGACGATCAGCCCATGAAGGCCACCGGGCAGCGGCCGTCCCGGGGACACGCCGTGTCGCCGGCCGGGCGACCGGCCCGTGCGACCGCCGCCCTGGACATCCGGACCGGGGGAGGGGATGTCCTCGACTCCGCCCTCCGGCGCGCCGCGTCCGAGGCCCCAGTCCTCACCGCCGCCACCGAGGGCCGGCCGCCGACGTCGCCGAGGACACCGCCCTGCTCCGCCCGAGCGACTGCGCGCGGTCGTCGCCGGCCGCCGCCACCGAGGGCCGGCCGCCGACGTCGCCGAGGACGCCGCCCTGCCCCGCTCGCGCGGTGTCGCGGTCGTCGCCGGCCACCGAGGGCCGGCCGCCGACGTCGCCGAGGACACCGCCCTGCTCCGCCCGCGCGGTGTCGCGGTCGTCGCCGCGCCCGAGGGCGCGCCGCTGCCCTCTCTTCGGGGCCCGCAGGCCGAGCGCGTAATCCCCCTCACGCGTGCGGCCCCACGTTCACCGCCCCGACCACCAGCTCCGCACCCGCCGACTCCAGCGTGTTCCCCACTCGCTCCACCTGCTCGCCCAGCTCCCGGCGCTGCCGCGCCGTCAGCCGCCCGAGCGGCTCCACCGTCACGGTCGTACGACGGCCCCGGCGCCGCTGGTGCCAGACCCCGGCCACCACACCGTCGACGAGCAGCACGGGGAAGTTCCCGGCCTGGCCGCCCGCCAGGGCACGCCGGTACGCCGCCCCCGGGAACAGCAGCTCACGCGGCTGCCCGGCGATGACGTACGAGTCGAAGTAGGGCAGCAGCCGCACACCCCGTACCGGCGCCTCGGGGAAGTCCGTGTCACCCGTCGCCACCCAGGCCGGCGCGCCCTCGAACAGCACCTCCTCGATCTCCCCGCCCGCTGCCAGCTCGGTGAACAGCCCGGTGGCCCATCCGCCCGGTGCGGCCAGCCACTTGGCGAAGTACGCGGGTGTCGAGGGGCCGTAGGCGTGCAGATAGTGGTGTACGAGGGCGCGCAGCGCCGCGTCCGGCTCCAGCGGTTCGAAGCGGGGCGGGCGGGTGTACGTCACCTTGCGGCCGCGGTTCGGGCCGAAGCACAGCGCGCCCGCCTGGCCGGCCCGGTGCAGCACCTGCCGCCAGCGCGGCCAGAGGTCCTGGAAGGCGGGCATCACCCGGTCCCCGGCCCAGGAACCGGTGCGGGCCACCACCTCCTCGCCCAGCTCGTCGACCGTCAGGCACCTGCCGTCGAGCGCGTCGCCGATCGCCGCCACCACCTGCGCGGTCTGCTCCTCGGTGAGCCGCACGCCGGGCGGGAAGGGGCTCGCCCCGGACGGCACCGCCGTCAGCGCGGTGCTCCAGAAGGACAGTTCGCGGGCGGGCAGCAGATGGACGGTCCCGCGGGGGCCGTGCGTCTTCACCAGCGAGCGCAAGCCCCAGAGTGCGGCCCGAACGTCCGCCCGTGTCACCCCGTCGGCCCGCACACCGACCGACACCTCGGCCGCGGACAGCACTTGCGCGTGCGCACCGCACATCGCGCCCACGACGTCTGCGACCGCCGTCGGCGTGCCCGCCGCGACAGGAGTGGCCAGGAACTGCCGTTCGAACCGTCGTGCGCTCGCCCGGTCCCAAGTGATCCTCACGGTCATGGCATCGACGCTAGGACGGAATGAGGTCGGTCTGTGTCCTCGTTGCCCAGCGAGCGTGAGATACGCAGAGCAAATCGGAATTTCCGCGCGTGTCGGGGCGCAATGCCCCGCCATCTCCACCGGGTTTCCACATCGTTACCGCAATCCGCTCGCATCCACCCCTCGCCTCACGTAGGTTCAGACCAAGGTAATTCGCGTGAGCAAAGCTGCGCGGGCGGTACCGCGCAGAGGAGGGGGCTGCGCGGTGCCGTCGCCGTCAAAGACGCGTGCGTAGGTGAGGTCCCCCGTCGGGGGGACGCGCGCTCGACGTGGATCCGCGGTCTTTCGGCCACGAAACCCCTGGAAGCGGCCCCGGAACCGCACTCCCGCGACCACCGCCGCGTCGCCGGACGGCTCCGGAGAGTAGTTGTGACACGCCAATGCGCGCGCCATTCCTCACGAAGGGTTATGGTGGAAGCCCCCCCTCGGGCCGGTCCGTCTCCCCCCCACGGACCGGCCCGTTTTTTCTCCGTGTGCGGGATGCCTTGGCAGAAGGTCAGTGCACATGCCAAAGGGGCCGCCCGCACCCCAGAACCAGGGCCCAGGCCGCGCAGCGATACCCTTCGGCTCGCGGGGACCGCCACCGCACAGAGGGGCTGACATTCAAGTGAACCTGCGCGACACACTGCGCGGCCTGCTCGTCAGGCTGTACGCACGCCGGGTGGAAGGCCACCTGGACCACGCTCAGGTGCCCAAGCACATCGGCGTCATCATGGACGGCAACCGGCGCTGGGCGAAGGCCTCGGGCTCCACCACCGTCCACGGTCACCGGGCCGGCGCGGACAAGATCGAGGAGTTCCTCGGCTGGTGCACCGAGACGGACGTCGAGGTCGTCACCCTCTGGCTGCTGTCGACGGACAACCTCGACCGCCCCACGGAGGAACTCGTCCCGCTCCTCGGCATCATCGAGGACGTCGTCCGCACCCTCGCCGCCGACGGCCGCTGGCGTGTGCACCACGTCGGCACGCCCGACATCCTTCCCTCCCAGATGCAGACCGCGCTGAAGGAGGCCGAGGAGACCACCGCCCACGTCGACGGGATACTGGTCAACGTCGCCATCGGCTACGGGGGCCGCCAGGAGATCGCCGACGCCGTCCGCTCGATGCTCCTCGACGCCCGGGACAAGGGCACCGCGCTGGAGGACCTTGCCGAGTCCGTCGACGTCGACATGATCGGCCGCCACCTCTACACCGGCGATCAACCCGACCCCGACCTCGTGATCCGTACCAGCGGCGAGCAGCGGCTGTCCGGATTCATGCTGTGGCAGACGGCCCATTCGGAGTACTACTTCTGCGAGGTCTTCTGGCCGGCCTTCCGCAAGGTCGACTTCCTGCGCGCCCTGCGCGACTACGCGGCACGCCACCGGCGCTACGGCGGCTGACCCACCGTCCGTCCGGCTCATCGCCGTACCCGGAACAGGGGAAAGTCGCCCGCGCCGGGACGGAAGTAACAAGGAGTTCACCAGCGCGCCGTCATATGCATCGGCATGGCGGCGCATGTTCGAGGGCATAAGGCAAGCAGGTCGACACCCGAACCACGGGTGTCGGATCTCAGCGGGCGGCACGGGAGCCGTCCGCCCGGGAGGCCCTTTGCACCAGCCCGACCGTGCGGTCACGACACGGAAGAAGCAGTGGAGGGCCGGTTCTCGGCCCGTGCATCGAGGCCGTCGACCGGTCCAGCTCCACTCCGTCGCTCCCCGACCTCATCCGAGGGGGTACGTCCTTCCGTGGTGACCAGCACAAAGCGCCACAAGCCAGACCGGCGCACCTATGTTCTCGACACCAGCGTCCTGCTGGCCGACCCGAACGCCCTGACCCGCTTCGACGAGCACGAGGTCGTGCTCCCCATCGTCGTGGTCACGGAACTGGAGGCCAAGCGGCACCATCCCGAACTCGGCTACTTCGCCCGGCAGGCCCTGCGCCTGCTCGACGACTACCGGGTGCGGCACGGCCGTCTCGATGCCCCCATCCCGATCGGGGAACTCGGCGGAACCGTACGTGTCGAGCTCAACCACTCGGACCCCAGCGTGCTGCCGACCGGCTACCGGCTGGGGGACAACGACTCCCGCATCCTCGCGGTCGCCCGCAACCTGCAGGCCGAGGGGTTCGACGTCACCGTCGTGTCGAAGGACCTCCCGCTCAGGATCAAGGCGTCCTCGGTCGGACTCCTCGCCGAGGAGTACCGGGCCGAACTCGCCATCACGGACTCGTCCGGCTGGACCGGAATGTCCGAACTGACCCTGGCCGGCGAACAGGTGGACATCCTCTTCGAGGAAGGGCACGTCTACGTCCCCGAGGTCACCGAACTCCCGGTGCACACGGGCCTGACGATCCAGTCCGAGCGCGGCAAGGCGCTGGGCCGGATCACGCCCGAGGGCAACGTCCGCCTGGTGCGCGGCGACCGGGAGGCGTTCGGCATCAAAGGCAGGAGCGCGGAGCAGCGCATCGCGCTCGATCTGCTGCTCGACCCGGACGTGGGCATCATGTCGATGGGCGGCCGGGCCGGTACCGGCAAGTCGGCGCTCGCGCTGTGCGCGGGACTCGAGGCGGTCCTGGAGCGCCGCCAGCACCAGAAGGTGATGGTCTTCCGTCCGCTGTACGCGGTGGGCGGGCAGGAACTCGGCTACCTGCCGGGCTCCGAGGCCGAGAAGATGAGCCCCTGGGCACAGGCGGTGTTCGACACGCTGTCCGCGGTCACCAGCCGCGAGGTCATCGAAGAGGTCACCGCGCGCGGGATGCTGGAGGTCCTCCCGCTCACCCACATCCGCGGCCGCTCGCTGCACGACGCGTTCGTGATCGTGGACGAGGCCCAGTCGCTCGAACGGAATGTGCTCCTGACCGTTCTGTCCCGAATCGGTGCGAATTCGCGGGTCGTTCTGACCCACGATGTGGCGCAAAGGGACAATCTGAGGGTCGGTCGATACGACGGTGTCGTCGCCGTCGTCGAGAAGCTGAAGGGGCATCCGCTCTTCGCGCATGTCACCCTGACCCGGTCCGAGAGGTCCCAGATCGCCGCACTTGTGACCGAAATGCTGGAGGACGGGCAGATCTGAGCATTCCGCGAGATCTGTCCAACTCCACCGAGGTTCCGTGACAGTTGGCGCCGTCCGGCAAAGGCCCCGAGCCTAGCCGGGCGGCGTCGGCGTATGTGTCGGTTTCCTAAAATCCCCTGGGCCAAACGGGGTGTGAGCTTTCACACGCAACTCAGAATTGCCTTGCGGTGTCCGGTTACGGCAGAGTCTCACTTCTGTCAGGCCCCGCATACGACACACCTGTACCCCCAGCGGTACGGCACCACAGAAGCACCACCCCAACTCCATAGCGTCGTCGTATGCCGCCCGAGCACCACGCGGCGCCTCCCCGAGGGGAGTTGCCCACCGGGCCCGTGCCTCCCGTGACCCAAGCAGAGCGGAGGCCAGTGCCAGGGGCACGATTGCGTCCGCCAGGGTCACCGAAGCGGGCGATGCTGGAAGGAAACCGTGTGAGCCGGATCTCGGTCCGGGGATTCGCAGTGGCCTCGGCCACGGCGGTCACCGCTGTCGGAAGCGTCGTCGGTGTTGCCTCGGGCAGCGTCGCGCAGAACAACGACGCCGAAGCGACGGCGAACGACTCGACGCTCCTCGCGGACATCCCCGCGGGCCAGCAGGCCCAGGTGCAGACCGCGTCCCTGACGCAGCAGGCCAACGTGCAGGCCATCGCCGCGGACGAGAGCGCCAAGAAGGACGCCGAGGAAGCGGCCCGCAAGGCGGCCGCCGAGACCGCGGTCGCGAAGAAGGAGGCCGCCGAGAAGGCGGCGAAGGAGCGCGCCGAGGCGAAGCTCGCCGCCAGCCGCAGCGCGGGCGACTTCCCGATCCAGAGCTCCTACACCATCGCCGAGATCCAGTCCATGGCGCGTCAGATGGTGCCGAGCGGCCAGTTCCAGTGCTTCAGCAACATCGTGGACCACGAGTCCAGCTGGAACTACCACGCAGTCAACCCCTCCTCCGGCGCCTACGGCCTCTTCCAGGCACTGCCCGCCTCCAAGTACTCCTCCGCGGGCTCCGACTGGCAGACCAACCCGGCCACGCAGATCAAGTGGGGCCTGAACTACATGAACAGCCGGTACGGCAGCCCCTGCGACGCCTGGTCGTTCTGGCAGGCCAACCACTGGTACTGAGCCGCCCGCTCGGTCCCTTCTCAACCTTCGAAAGCCCCTCCCCGTCCTAGGGGGAGGGGCTTTCGCCCTGTACGGTCGGACGCAACGACTCCGGGGGGAGTGGTGGGGAGCGACGGGGGAAGAGGACGGATCATGTCGCGAGTGCCAGGGTGGCTCGGCCGGCTCGGCGCCGGACTCACCGAAATGGGTGAGCGGTTGGACGAACGCCGCGCGGAGGTCGAGAAGGAGCACGACGAGCCCGAACCGGGCGTGACGGACGACCACCCGCCGTCCGCCGAACCCGAACCCGAGCCCGTGTTCGTGTCCCGTCCCGACCCGGCACAGGCGGTTCCCTGGGGAGTCCGCGTCGCCGCCGAGGCGGGCTGGCGCCTGCTGGTGCTGGCGGGCACGGTCTGGGTGTTGATGCGGGTCATCAGCGCCGTGCAGCTCGTCGTGCTGGCCTTCGTGGTCGCCCTGCTCCTCACGGCGCTGCTGGAGCCAACCGTGGCCCGGCTCAAGCGCAGCGGTATGCCCGGGGGCCTTGCGACCGCGCTGACGGCGATCCTCGGCTTCGTCGTCATCGGGCTGATGGGCTGGTTCGTGACCTGGCAGGTCATGGAGAACATCGACAACCTCTCCGACCAGGTCCAGGACGGCATCGACGATCTGCGCCGCTGGCTGCTGAACAGCCCCTTCCACGTCACCGACAAGCAGATCAACGCCATCGCCAAGAACCTGCGGGACGCGGTCGGGGCGAACACCGACTCGATCACCTCGGCCGGTCTGGAAGGCGTCACGGTCGTCGTCGAGGCGCTCACGGGCATCCTGCTGGCCGCCTTCTCCACGCTGTTCCTGCTCTACGACGGCAAGCGCATCTGGGAATGGACGCTGAAGCTGGTGCCGGCCGCGGCCCGGCCGGGCGTGGCGGGTGCCGGCCCGAGGGCGTGGGCGACGCTGACGGCGTACGTCCGCGGTACGGTCATTGTCGCCCTGATCGACGCGATCTTCATCGGCCTGGGCATCTACTTCCTCGACGTGCCGATGGCCGTCCCGCTGGCCGTCTTCATCTTCCTGTTCTCCTTCATCCCGCTCGTCGGTGCGGTGGCCTCCGGGGCGCTGGCGGTTGTGGTGGCGCTGGTGACGCAGGGTGTGTTCACGGCGGTGATGACCCTGGCCGTTGTGCTGGCGGTGCAGCAGATCGAGGGCCACATCCTTCAGCCGTTCATCCTGGGGCGCGCGGTGCGGGTCCATCCGCTGGCGGTGGTTCTGTCGGTCGCGGCGGGCGGCATGGTGGCGGGGATCGGCGGCGCGATCGTCGCGGTGCCCTTGGTGGCGGTGACGAACACGGTGGTGGGCTACCTGCACACGTACTCCCGCGAACAGGCCCTGCGCCAGGCCCCCCGCCCACGGGGCGCGACGGCGGCGGAGGTGGCCCCGGTGACCCCACAGCCGGACCCGGAGCCGTAGCCAGGGGGCTCCGCCCGCTGGACCGCTACTCCACCTCCGCCAGCACAGCTTCCCCCTCCACCGTCACCCCCACCGCCTGAATCACGGAAGCGATCTTGAACGCCTCCTGAACGACTTCCCGACTCACCCCCGCCCCACGCAGCACCCGCTCGTGCGAGTCGAGACACACACCGCACCCGTTGATCGCGGACACGGCGAACGCCCACAGCTCGAAGTCGGCCCGCTCGACCCCGGGATCGCCGAGCACGTTCATCCGCAGGCCGGCCCGTAGATTTCCGTACTCGTGGTCCGAGAGCAGATGACGCGTCCGGAAGAACACGTTGCTCACCGCCATGGCCGCCGCCGCGGACTTCGCCGCCGTGTACGCCTCCGGCGACAGCCGCACCTTCGCCTCCGGCCCCAACTCCCGCAGCGCGATCGGCGAACGAGACGCGATCGCCGTCGCCAGCACCGTGCCCCACAGCTGCTGCGCCGACAGCTCGGAGCCGCCGATGACCGACCCCAGGTTGAGCCGCAGGTCCTTCGCGTAGTCCGGTATCGCGGACATCAGGGAGTCGAGAGACATCTGGCGATCGTGGCACAGGGCGTATCGAATAGCGAAACGAGGCTCACGCGACTGTGTCCGAATGCACTCCGAAATCGTTCAAATGAGCGCCGAACAACAAGATTTGAATCGTAGGACAGTGAAACTTCCGTTCATGTAGGGGCAGGTGGGAAACACCAGGCCGGAATATGCTCCGGGACTGATACACATTCCCCCCTCAGCGCTACACGTCAGGCGTGTGTGCGACAGGCCAAGGGGAGTGATGTCGGGCTACGAGCTGCTGGCACGGGCCCTTGCCGCGTGCGGCCGTGACGGTTTCACCGGGGAGCTGCGGGTGCCCGGATCACCCGGCGGCACGTTCCATCTGCGGGGCGGCCTGGTCGTCGCGGTCGAGAGCCCCGGCGCCCCCGGACCGGAGGCACTGCTGCTGCGCTCCGGCCGGATCGGCGGCGAGCAGTGGGCCGAGCTGGTGCGGGAGTCCGGTGGTGCGCGCTGGCCGGCCGAGGCGCTCATCGCTCACGGGTGGGCCGGGGCCGCACAGCTCCGGGTCGTCTGCGTGATGGCGCTGCACGACGCGGCGTTCGCGATCACCGCCGGCCGGATCGACGACTGCGAAGCCGTGCCCGGCGCCGCTCCGCCCGCCGCGCCGCTGCCGGTCGGCGAGGCGCCGACGCGGCTGTTGCAGGACGCGGCCCGCAAGCTCGCCGCCATCGACGCCCTGCCGTACCCCGTGCGCCCCGAGCGGGAACGGCCCGTCCCGGCGCTCGTCTCCTGCGTCGGCGCCCGGCTCGGCGCCCTCCAGCAGGAGCTGCTCGCGCACGCGGACGGCCGACGCACCGCACGTGACCTGGCCTTTCGTACCGGCCGCGGGGTCTACACCGTCACCGTCGAACTCGCGCGGATGCTCAGCGAGGGGTTCCTGGAGTGCCCGGGGGCGCCCGCGCCGATCCCCGTCCGGTTGCCGCCCGACGGCCATGGCGTACGCCCCCGGGAACCGGCACCGCCGATACCGCCCGAGGCGCCTGGCCGGCCGCCTGTCCTGCCCCACCGCAGACCGGGTGCCAGCGGCATCACCGAGGCCCTCACTCCGCCGAAGAACGGTGCGAGTTGGAAGGAGTTCTTCCGCCTGCGGAACCCGACCGTGAAGTGAAGAACGAAGTGAAGAACCCCCCATGAAGAAACCGAACAGATGCAGTCGGAAATGCAGTCAGAAATAGGGGAGTCGCGTACATGGACCACAAAGCCCTCGCGCTGGAAATGCGCTGCCTGCGCGAGCAGGTGACCGGAATCACCGATACCGCGCTGGCGGCCGCGGACGGGCTGCTCATCGCGGCCGACACCGCGGATTCCATCGACCCGGAGGGCCTCGCCGCCCTCGCCGCGGCCGGCCTCGGTCTGGCGCGCCGCACCGCCGACGCGACCGACCGTGGCGTGCTGCGCCGCACGGTGACGTACGGCAGCCATGGCTGTGCCGCCTTCTACGCCGTCGGCGACACCGCACTGATGGTCGTGCTCGGCGACGAGGGCATGGACGTGGAGCGCCTGCACACGGCGAGCCGCTCCGCCCTCGACCGGATCGAGGCGATCCTCACCGAGAAGGCCCCGGAAGGAGTGTGAAGGGATGGCGACGAAGAGAATGTCCCCCGGTTTCTCCGATCAGGTGATGGGCCTGGTCAAGTCCTTGCGCACCGACGCGCCCGACTGTGTCGCGTCCGGTGTGGTCGACATGTCGACCGGCATGCTGCTGTCGTACGAGACCGTCGACAACCATCCGCCCGAGGTCCTGGACCTGCTGGCGGGAGCCACCCTCGACCTGTTCCAGGGCCGCACGGTCGTGATGATCGAGGACGTCTTCAAGGAGCGCCGCGGGATCAGCAGCGACAACCACTTCTTCCAGGAGATCCTGGTCAACAGCGAGAACCTCACCCACCTGTTCGTGCGCATGAACGAGCAACAGGACGTCGTCGCCGTGGTCGTCTGCCGCAAGTCCGTCAACGTGGGCATGCTGTTCGCCCAGGTACGCAGGGTGGTACGGGAGTACAGCCTCTGAACGTGCGAGGGCCCCTCCCCCTTGGCCAAGGGGGAGGGGCCCGGCGGCGAACCGGCTACTCCGTGCGCAGTCCGTCCGGTCGCATCAGACGCAGCAGCGGCGGGAGGCTCAGCAGCGTCACCGTGAGGACGATGCCGGCACCGATGCCGGTCATCGACAGCACGCTCACCCAGTCGACTCTCACCGCGGTGTCGGTCATCTTCAGCAGCACCGTGCCCAGCGTCAGACCCACCGCCGAGGCCAGCAGCAGCCCGAGCGCGATCGGGATGGCCGTCTGCCACAGCACCGACAGGCTCAGTGTGCGGCGCCGGGTGCCGAAGGCGACCAGGGACGACAGCAGCTTCCTGCGCTCCCGCAGCTGCTCCAGCTGCGAGACGAGCAGGCTCGCGCCGATCAGCGCGAGGACACACGCGGAGCCTACGAACAGACCGGTGCGGATGGAGGAGTACTTCGAGTCCGTCCGGGTGGACGACCACATGACGGGGTCGTTGAGCGGGTCGATCCGCGCCGCCGTGTTCCGTGCGTACTCGACGGCGTCCGGTACGGAGCGGTCGAGTCCGACGTAGACATGACCCTGGAGGGCCGACGTGGCGTTCGCGGCCAGGGCACCCCGGGTGATCAGGAAGCCGCCGCGCTCGGCGCCCGTCGGATCCACGCGCGTCTCGGCCTGCTTCAGCCCCTGCGGCACCGACCAGGCGACCTCCGCGCTCTTCCCGCCGCCGTCGCTGTAGCCCGGGTCGAGGTACAGGGTCCGGCCCGGCTTCGCCAGCTTCGGCGTGTAGGTGTCATCCTCTGTTCCGCGCAGCACGAAGACGTCGCCGTCCCGGCACGACGGCAGCGTCGCCAGCTCGCGCAGGGCCGTGCAGTCGCCCACGGTCACCTGGACGGTGACCTCCGGGTCCCTGCGCCGGTCGCCGACGTACGTCTCGGCCATCGCGACGGCCTTGCGCACGCCCTTGGTCTCCCGCAGTTGTTGCCCGACCCGGTCGACCCCGACGGCGTCCGGCACGTACACCTGCATCTGCGCCCGCGTCACGTCGTTCTTCGTCGCCTCGACGTAGTCGCTCTCCACTCCGGCGAACAGCATCTGCAGGGCAATCGCCCCGGCCACCGCCACCGCGATGCCGTTGACCATGCGGGCCGCCGTACCGCTGCTCAGCTGGAGCCTGCGGACCGCCAGTTGCCAAGCCACCCCGCCGGAGCCGAGCCGGGCGACGACCCGCTCGACCACCCAGGGCAGCAGCGCGGTGATCCCGATGAGCAGGAGCATGACACCACTGACGACCAGGTACTCGTTGAACGTTCCGCTCCCGCGGCCGTCCCCGACCATCGGATAGAGACACGCGAGCCCGCCCACCGGCAGCAGCAGCCGCCACCACAGGCGCCGGCGCGGGGGCTTCGCCGTACGCACCACGCCGAGCGGCTCGATCACCACACCGCGCAGCGCGAACAGCGTGACCAGCACCGCGGCCGCCGGAACCGCGACCACGACCAGCACGGCGAGCGCGGGCGAGGGGTTGAGATAGCTGGGGAACATGCTGACCCCGAACACCTCGGCGGTGCCGGCCAGCTGACGTCCGATCAGGAAGAAGACCGCACCGAAGAGGAGTCCCAGGGTGGCGCCCGCGACCGCCTCGCCGGCGGCTGTGCGGCGGGCCATCCCGCTGTCGGAGCCGACCAGTCTGAGGGCCGCCAAGCGCCGGTCGCGCCGCTCGCCGCCGAAGCGCACGGCCGCGGCGACGAACACGGCGACCGGCATCAGCAGGACGACGAAGACGACGAGGACCAGCAGGAGCAGCACCGGATCGGTCTCGTCCTCCGACGGGTTCGGGTCCCCGAAGCGGTCGATACGGGCCAGCCTCGGCGGGTCGATCCGCGCCGCGAGCCCGTCCGCGCCCGCGTAGTAGGCCAGTTCCTGCGAGCCGATCAGCCCGGCCTCCCCGATCGTCCCGGCGATCCGGTACGGCAGCCGCTCCTTCAGCAGCTTCCCGTCGTCGGACGCGAGCAGCCTGCGCAGCGCGGGGGAGACGACCATCTCGCCCGCCGCCGGGAACTCCGTCAGGCCGGGCGGCAGCGGCGCCTTCGGCCCCTCGGGCTCCATGACCCGCCCGCGGACGTCCTTGTCGTGGTACGTGGTGTCCACGTCCGCGATCACAAGGGTGTCGTCGGCCTTCGCCTTGTTGTCGAACGAGTACGTGTAGTCCAGCCGCGCCTGCTCGCGGTCGTGCCGTACCGCCAGCGCGTTCGGCAGCGCGGTGGTGAGCAGCAGCAGCGCCACGCCCAGTCCGACGCCGACCGCTGTCAGCAGGGCCCGGATCCATCCTTCGCGGCCGCCGCTGACGGCGAACCGGACCCCCATGCCCAGATCCCGGGCCCACTGACGCACGTTCATACGATGCGCTCCATGTCCCGGGACTTGCCGTCCCGTACGACGATCTCGCGGTCGGAGTAGGCGGCGACCCGCGCCTCGTGCGTGACCAGCACGACGGCGGCGTTGGTGGACCGGGCCGCGTCCGTGAGCAGCTCCATCACGCGCTCGCCGTTGAGCGAGTCCAGCGCGCCGGTCGGCTCGTCGGCGAACAGCACCCGCGGGCTGGTGACGAGCGCACGCGCCACGGCCACCCGCTGCCCCTGACCGCCGGAGACCTCGCCGGGCCGCTTCTTGCGCAGGTCGTCGACCTCCAGCCGTTCCATCCAGGACAGGGCGGTCCGCTCGGCCTCCCTGCGTGCAGTGCCGCTCAGCCGCAGCGGAAGCGCCACGTTCTCCACACAGGTCAGCTCCGGTACGAGCTGCCCGAACTGGAAGACGAAACCGAACTCGGACCGGCGCAGCGCACTGCGCTGGGCGTCGCTCATGGTCGCCATCTCGCGCCCGTTGTACGTGATCGACCCGGCGTCGGGCGGCACGATGCCGGCGAGGCAGTGCAGCAGTGTCGACTTGCCGGACCCGGAGGGCCCCATCACGGCGACGACCTCACCGGGATGGATGGAGAACTCGGCGCCGTCGAGCGCCGTGGTCGGGCCGTAGGACTTGCGCAGCCCCTCGGCCGCGAGCAGGGAACCGGGCGGAGGAGTCACGCGGTCACCGCCTCTCGGAGTTTGTCGAGGCGCGCGGCGGTCAGCTCCAGCCAGCGCAGATCGGCCTCGAGGTGGAACAGTGCGTGGTCGCAGACGAGCTGGTCGGCGAGATCGCCCTTGCGCTTGCGGTCGGTGAGGATCCGCATGCTGCGCAGGTGCTCGGAGCGCTGGGTGTCGAGGATGTCGGCCGCGTCGCGGTGCGTGAGCAGCGCGAGGACGACCTTGGTGTACAACGTCGACTGCAGGTACGGCTCCGGCTTCTCCGGCGTGGCGAGCCACCGCGCGACGTCGGTGATGCCGGCGTCGGTGATGGCGTACCGCTTGCGCTCGGGACCGCCGCCCGCCTCGATGCCGTCGACTTCGACGAGCCCGTTCTTCAGCAGCCGCGACATCGTCGAGTAGACCTGGCCGTAGTGCAGCGGCCGGTCGTGACCGAACTTCTCGTCGAAGGCCCGCTTCAGGTCGTAACCGTGGCGCGGCCCGGACTCCAGGAGTCCCAGAAGTGTGTGACCGATGGACATGAACACGACTCTACACATGGTGTATACGCCTCATGTATACGCGGAGTGTGTAGGTCGTGGCGGGCTGTGCGGGAGCGCAGGTGGCGGCCGATTGTCACAGTTCCGCTACACGGGCGCGGCGTAATTCACAGGCCCGGTGGGGCAACCCTGGACCCTTTTCGCACGTCGGTTCCCTTGGAGCGGGACATATGCCGGTACCTGGCGGTCGTGGTGCTGATTCTCACGTCCGTGGAACGCCGGATCGACACCTCTTCGACATAGAGAGCGGTGTTAGCTTTCTGAGCTGACCTGCGTCAGGCACTGATGTGACTGCCGAGAACGAAGCGGAGCGAGCAGACTCATGGGACGAGCGGAAGAGAGACGAGCGCGACAGCGTGGTGGTCGTCGCGCGGCGCCCAGGAACCGCTCGTCGCAGGCAGTCATGGAAGCCGAGCCGACGGTCATAGGCCAGGGCCGGGCGGCCGCCAGGCGGAGTGCCAAGGGTGGCCGGGGCGGCAAGGGCGGCAAGAACGGCAAGAGCCTCATACGCCGGATGTTCACCTGGAAGAAGATCCTCGGCGCCTTCCTCGGTATGTGCCTGCTCGGCATCGGCGCCTTCATCGTGCTCTACATGATGATCGACATACCCCAGGAGAACGCCGACGCCAAGCTCCAGAGCAACATCTACAAATACAGCGACGGCTCGGTCATGACCCGCCAGGGCGATGTCAACCGCGAGGTCGTCGACCTTGCGAAGGTCCCCAAGGACGTCCAGCGCACCTTCGTCGCCGCCGAGAACAAGACCTTCTACAAGGACTCCGGCGTCGACCTGAAGGGCACCGCGCGCGGTCTGCTCAACACTCTCTCCGGCAAGGGCGCGCAGGGCGGTTCGACGATCACCCAGCAGTACGTCAAGAACTACTACCTGACCCAGGACCAGACCGTCACGCGCAAGCTGAAGGAACTGGTCATCTCGCTGAAGCTGGACCGCCAGAAGTCCAAGGACTACATCCTCGCCGGCTACATCAACACCAGCTACTACGGCCGCGGCTGCTACGGCATCCAGGCCGCCGCCCAGTGCTACTACCGCGTCGACGCCGACAAGCTCACGGTGGCGCAGGGTGCCTACCTCGCCGCGCTGCTGCAGGCGCCGAGCCAGTACGACTGGGCCGTCGCGAGCGACACCGGCAAGAAGCTGGTCCAGCAACGCTGGAACTACGTCCTGAACAACATGGTCGAGCAGGGCTGGCTGGACAAGGCCGAGCGCGACGCCATGAAGTTCCCGGTGCCCAAGGAGCCCAAGGCGTCGGCCGGCCTCAAGGGCCAGGTCGGCTATCTGGTGGAGACGGCCAACAGCCAGCTGAAGAAGCAGCTCGTCGCCCAGGGCGCCGCCGAGGACGCCAAGCAGGCCGACGCGATGGTCGACGCCGGCGGCTGGACCATCACGCTCAACATCGACAAGAAGAAGCAGACCGCGCTGGAGAAGGCCGTCAAGCAGCAGCTGACGAGCAAGCTGGACAAGAAGAAGCGCACCGTCGACGGCAACGTCCAGGCCGGAGCCGTCTCGGTCAACCCGAAGACCGGCGCGGTCGTCGCCATGTACGGCGGCGTGGACTACCTCCAGCACTACACGAACAACGCCACCAGACGGGACTACCAGCCCGCGTCCACGTTCAAGCCGGTGATCCTCGCCGCGGCCTTCGACGAGGCCGCGAAGACGCAGGACGACGAGCCGATCACGGCGAACACGATCTACGACGGTACGAGCAAGCGCCCCGTCGAGGGCAGCGACATCGCCTTCGCCCCGGAGAACGAGGACGACCAGAACTACGGCGACATCACCGTGCAGACGGCGATGAACAAGTCGGTCAACTCCGTCTTCGCGCAGCTGGGTGTCGACGTCGGCATGGACAAGGTGCTCAAGGTCGCGAGCGACCTGGGCATGGACACCAAGGGGCTCCCGGCGGTGCCGGCGCAGACCCTGGGCACCATGGGCGCGAGCCCCCTGGAGATGGCCGGCGTCTACGCCACGCTCGACAACCACGGCAAGAAGGTCACCCCGACGATCATCAAGTCGGTGGAGAACAGCACCCGCTCGGTCGACCTCCCGGACCCGATCGGGGACGAGGTCATCAGCCGCGAGGCCGCCGACTCGGTCACCTCGGTCCTCACGGGCGTGGTCGACGACGGTACGGCCAAGACCTCCGTGCGGGACAACCCGAAGCGCAACGGACAGAAGGTCGCGGGCAAGACGGGTACGTCCGACAACAACAAGTCGGCCTGGTTCACCGGCTTCACCCCTGACTGGGTCACCTCGGTCGGCCTGTTCGGCGAGGACGCCAAGCCTCCGCACCCGCAGGTCACCCTGACCGGCGCGACCGGCCTGATCCCGAGCCCCGGCCGTATCAACGGTGGTGGCTACCCGGCGCAGATCTGGGCGGCGTACACCTTCGGGATCTCCGCCGAGGTCAGCAAGTTCGACCTGCAGACCGACCAGGGTGCCGCTGTCCAGCCGACGGTGACCACGAGCCCGAGCAAGTCGGAGAGCCCGTCCCCGTCCCAGGAGCCGACGACCCAGAAGCCGACGACCCAGGCACCGACTCGGACACCGACTCAGACGCCCACGCAGACGCCCACGCAGACACCGACCGAGACGCCGACGACGCTGCCGCCGACCGATCCCGCGACGACGGAACCGGGCAATGGCAATCCACTGAATCCGAACGGGCAGTAGGCACGGAAGAGGGCGCCCGGTGATCACCGGGCGCCCTCTTCCGCTTCCCGAGCGCGGGGCCGAACCGACAGGCCCCACGCTCACCCGTGGTTCAGCTCGAACCACACCACCTTCCCCGTACTCAGCCGGGTCGCCCCCCACCGCCGGGCCAGCTTGTTCACCAGGTACAGCCCGCGGCCGCCCTCGTCCGTGGCCCGCGCCTGCCGAAGCCGCGGCAGCTGCGGCACGTCGTCGCCGACCTCGCAGCGCAGCACGTCGGTGCGCAGCAGCCGCAGCGTGATGGGACGTGAGGCGTAGCGCACGGCATTGGTGACGACCTCGCTGACCAGGAGCTCCACGGCGTCGCTGAGGTCCTCCAGATCCCAGCGGGAGAGCGCCCGGCGGGCCAGCCGCCGGGCCCGGCCGGGGGCCATTTCCTCCGGCTCCAGGAACCAGTACGCCACATCGCTCGGCGCGATCCCGTCGAAGCGGGCGGCGAGCAGCGCGATGTCGTCGTCCCGGTCGCCCGGGCCGAGCATGTCGAGCACCTCGTCGCACAGGGCCTCGAGGGGCGGGGGATGGTCGGGGCCGGTGAGCTGGGCGGTCGCGACGAGCTTCTCGCGCAGCTGTTCTATGCCGGTCGCCACGTCCCGCAGCCGGGACTCGACGAGGCCGTCGGTGTAGAGGAGCAGGGTCGCCCCGGCGGGCGCGTCCAGCTCCACCGCCTCGAAGTCGACGCCGCCCACGCCGATCGGCGCGCCCGGCGGCACGCGCAGCACCTCGGCCCGGCCACCCAGGTGCAGCAGAATGGGCGGCGGATGGCCGGCGTTGGCGATGGTGATGCGGTGCGAGACCGGGTCGTAGACGGCGTACAGACAGGTCGCCATACGGTCGGTACCGAGCCGCTGGGCCTGCTCGTCGAGGTGGTGCAGCACCTCCTGCGGGGGCAGGTCCAGCCCCGCGAGGGTCTGCGCGGTGGTCCGCAGCTGGCCCATGATCGCCGCCGAGGTCATGGAGTGCCCCATGACGTCACCGACGACGAGGGCGACCCGGCTGCCCGGCAGCGGGATGGCGTCGTACCAGTCGCCCCCGACCCGCGCGGTCTCGGCGGCCGGCAGATAGCGCGAGGCCAGCCGCACGCCCGTCGGCCGGGGCAGCGTCTCCGGGAGCATGGTGCGCTGCAGTTCGTCGGCGATGTACGCCTCACGCCCGTACAGCACCGCCTTGTCGATGCCGAGCGCGCTGTGCGTGGCGAGCTGCGCGGCCACCAGCAGGTCGTCGGCCTCGAAGGGGATGCGGTCGGGGCGGCGGATGAAGACCGCGGCACCGATCACCCGGCGCCGCCCGCGCAGCGGGGCGAGGATCGCCCGCTGCCCGGTGGGCACGACCAACTCGCCGCCTTCGCCGAGGAGTTCCGGAAGCGCGGCGCGCGCGGCCGGTGCGTCGGCGAACACCGGCCGCACCCCGCGCAGCACCTCGGCCAGGGCTCCGCCCGGCCGCACCTCGCACAGCTCCGCCGTGAGGGCCGACAGCTCCTGCAGCTCCGAAGGCTGCTCGGGCGTCGCCACCGACGCGAAACCGGTCTCGCTGTGCTCCTCCGGGATCCGGTCGGTACGGCGCAGCCGCAGCACGACGGGACCGGTGGGCCGCTCGTCGCCGACCGGCAGCGGGTCCCGCAGGTACACGAGGATGGCGTCGCTGAACGTGGGCACCGTCGCCCGGCACAGACCCATGACGATCTCGTCCAGGTCGATGCCCCGGGCGATCCTGCGGGTCGCCGCGCCGACGAACCGCAGCCGGTCCCCGTCCCGCCGCATCGGCGTGGGACGGCCGGGCGGCGGTCCCTGTCCGGTGCGCCGCTCCTGCCCGTCCGCAGCTCGCTCCTTCCGGGTCTGCTCGGTGCCGTCCGGCTGGACGGGGATGGTCTCCGGCGCGGGCCGCGGGCGATGGGTGTCGGGCTCGGCGACCGCGGGCTGGGAGTGCTCGGGGTCGGTGCCGGCCGGGTTCTTGCCCTTGCCGCACGGCGACGTCGTACCGGATCCGGTGCCCGGTGTCTCACCGGCGCGGGCCTGGGCGGGCTGCGGCGGTAAGGCGGTCGCGCCGGACCGGCCGGCCGGTGCCGGGGTATGCAGGAGCGCCCCGCGGGGGTCCGTGGGGTCGACGCCCGACTGGGGGCGGTCGTAGGAGGTGGGGTGCTCCGTCACGCGTGTCGAATCCGTCCGTCCGGGGCTGCGCGCCATGCGTGCAGTTCCTCCCGCCGAAATCCCGATACCCGCAATACGTGCCCGGGGAACGGGATTCCCGCGTGGTCAGAGGCTGTTTCTGTGTCACCGGTGGACCGGGCGCGGCCCTCGGGACCTGTGCCGGTGTTGCCCTCGTACCCCTCGCTCACGTCCTGCCGCCCCTCGGTGACGTTCGGTCAGACTAGGCGCCTGTTCCGGGAGTTGCCGCTGTCGCCCTTGCGGAGGACGATCCTACGTTTCGTGCCCGGGGGCGCATCAAGGGTCTCATGAGGACACGTGCGCAGGCGTACGGTCCCAGTCCTCCGGCAGCAACGGTACGGCCCACGACGGATTCGGGCGCCAGTCCTGCCAGCCTTCCGAGAACGGAGGGCCCCAGTCGCGGATCACCTGCACCGCGGCCAGCCCCGCCCGGCGCACCCGGCAGGCCAGTCCGCCGTCCACCAGACCGTCCCGCTGGGCCTGCGCGAACTCGTCCTCGTCGCGCCAGTGCCAACTGCGGTCCGGGTGCACCGAGATGTCCAGAAAGTGGTCCTCCGAGTCGACCCCGCCGGCCCAACGGACCTGGGGCTCCTCAAGATTGACGTACCAGTTCTTGAAACGCCAGCCCGGCTGCCAGAACAGCCACACCGACCACGGCTCGCCGGGCCGCGCCAGCTTGAGCACTCCCGTGCCGAACCACCGGTCGCGCTGCACCGTGCGCGGCCTGGTGTAACGCGACTCCAGCGGCTCCAGGTGCACGGGCGTGCCGTCCGCGAGCACGGGCTTCACACACTCGGTGCCCGGTGCCAGCCATACGGCGAGCAGGTCCTCGTCGTCCCGTACGACGGTGACGGGGCGCGCGATGTGGAAGCGCTCGCCCGCGTTCTCCCGGTATCGCCACAGGATCTGACTCCCGGGCGCCCAGTGGTTCGCAGGTCCCGCTTCCACTCGTGTCATCGCTCCACCGTCTGCCATGCACAGATATTAGGTGCCGTAGGCATACGACGCTGCGGTGGGCGTCACGGTTCTCGCGCTGGGTGCCAATGGTTACGGGTGCGTCATACGCAGGACATCCAGCGCCTCGTCGAGCTGTTCGAGGCTCAGATCGCCGCGCTCCACGTACCCGCTCTCGAGGACGACCTGACGGATCGTCCTGCGCTCCGCGAGGGCCTTCTTGGCGACCTTGGCGGCCTCCTCGTACCCGATGTACTTGTTGAGGGGGGTGACGACGGACGGCGACGACTCGGCGTACTCACGGGCCCGCTCCCGGTGGGCGACGATCCCGTCCACGGTCCGGTCGGCGAGGAGCCGGGAGACGTTGGAGAGCAGCCGGACGGACTCGAGCACGTTCTTGGCGATGACCGGCAGCATGACGTTGAGCTCGAAATTGCCGGCGGCTCCGGCGGCGGCGACGGTGGCGTCATTGCCGACGACCTGCGCGGAGACCATCAGCACCGCCTCCGGAATGACGGGGTTGACCTTCCCGGGCATGATCGACGACCCCGGCTGCAGATCGGGCAGGGAGATCTCGGCGAGCCCGGTGCGCGGCCCCGACGCCATCCACCGCAGATCATTGGCGATCTTGGTGAGGGACACGGCGATCGTCCGCAGCTGCCCGCTGGTCTCGACGATGCCGTCCCGGGCGCCCTGCGCCTCGAAGTGGTCCCGCGCCTCGGTGAGCGGCAGCCCGGTGACGCGGGCGACCTCCTCGATGACGGCGGCGGAGAAGCCGGGGGGCGTGTTGATGCCGGTACCGACCGCCGTCCCCCCGAGGGGCAGCTCGGCGAGCCGCGGAAGGGACGCCCGCAGCCGCTCGATCCCGTACCGCACCTGGGCGGCGTACCCCCCGAACTCCTGGCCCAGGGTCACCGGGGTGGCGTCCATCAGGTGCGTCCGCCCGGACTTCACGACGTCGGCGAACTCGTCGGCCTTGCGCTCGAGGGAGGCGGCGAGGTGGTCGAGGGCGGGGATCAGGTCACGGGTGACGGCGGCGGTGGCGGCGATGTGGATGGAGGACGGAAAGACGTCGTTGGACGACTGGGAGGCGTTGACGTGGTCGTTCGGATGCACGTCCCTGCCGAGCCGCTCGCTCGCGAGGGTGGCGATGACCTCGTTGGTGTTCATGTTGGAGGAGGTCCCGGAGCCGGTCTGGAACACGTCGACGGGGAAGTGCTCGTCCCATGTGCCGGCGGCGACCTCGGCGGCCGCCTCCTGGACTGCCTCCGCGATCTCCTTGTCGAGCACCCCCAGCCCGGCGTTGACCTTGGCCGCCGCTGCCTTGATCCGCGCCAGCGCCTCGATGTGCGCGCGCTCGAGGCGCTGCCCGGAGACCGGGAAGTTCTCCACGGCACGCTGGGTCTGGGCCCGCCACTTGGCGTGGGCGGGGACACGTACCTCGCCCATGGAGTCGTGCTCGATACGGTATTCGCTCATGCCGGGTACAGCGCGGGCGGTGGCGCGGTTGTTCCGGGCGTTGGGCCTTACGGGCGGCGGGGCGCGAAACACCCCGCCGCACCCGGCGTTCTACGCCAGTCCCGGCCCCCGCACCGGAATCGTCGTGAACGTGGGCGCCGGCGCCGGGTCCTTGAAGAAGTCGTTGCCCTTGTCGTCGACGACGATGAACGCCGGGAAGTCCTCGACCTCGATCTTCCACACGGCCTCCATGCCGAGCTCCTCGTACTCGACGACCTCGACCTTCTTGATGCAATCCTGCGCGAGCCGGGCCGCAGGCCCGCCGATGGATCCCAGATAGAACCCGCCGTGCGCCGCACACGCATCCGTGACCTGCTGCGACCGGTTGCCCTTCGCCAGCATCACCTTCGAACCGCCCGCGGCCTGGAACTGCTCGACGTAGGAGTCCATGCGCCCGGCCGTCGTAGGCCCGAAGGACCCGGACGCATAACCCTCGGGCGTCTTCGCCGGGCCGGCGTAGTACACCGGGTGGTCCTTCAGGTACTGCGGCATCTCCTCGCCCGCGTCCAGCCGCTCCTTGATCTTGGCGTGCGCGATGTCCCGCGCCACGACGAGCGGCCCGGACAGCGACAGCCGCGTCTTCACCGGGTACTTGGTGAGCTCGGCGAGGATCGACTCCATCGGCTGGTTCAGGTCGATGCGGACAACGTCCCCGTCTGCTTCCAGGTGCTCGTCAGTCGTCTCCGGCAGGAACCGCGCCGGATCCGTCTCCAGCTGCTCCAGGAAGACGCCCTCCGCCGTGATCTTCGCGACGGCCTGGCGGTCGGCCGAGCACGACACCGCGATCGCGACCGGGCAGGACGCGCCGTGCCGCGGCAGCCGTACCACCCGCACGTCGTGGCAGAAGTACTTCCCGCCGAACTGCGCCCCGATCCCGATCCGCTGCGTCAGCTCGAAGACCTTCTCCTCCAGCTCCTTGTCCCGGAAGCCGTGCCCCAGCCCGGAACCCTCGGCCGGGATCTCGTCCAGGTAGTGCGCGGAGGCGTACTTCGCGGTCTTCAGCGCGTACTCCGCGCTCGTACCGCCCACCACGATCGCCAGGTGGTACGGCGGACAGGCGGCCGTACCCAGCGAACGGATCTTCTCCTCCAGGAACTTCATCATGGAGGCCTCGTTCAGGACGGCCTTCGTCTCCTGGTACAGGAACGACTTGTTGGCCGAGCCGCCGCCCTTCGCCATGAAGAGGAACTTGTACGCGCCGCCGTCCGTCGCGTACAGCTCGATCTGCGCCGGGAGGTTGGAGCCGGTGTTCTTCTCCTCCCACATGGTGAGCGGAGCCATCTGCGAGTAGCGCAGGTTCAGCTTCGTGTACGCGTCGTAGATCCCATGGGAGAGGGCCTCCTCGTCGCGTCCCTGGGTCAGCACGTTCTGCCCGCGCTTGCCCATGACGATCGCCGTGCCGGTGTCCTGGCACATGGGCAGCACGCCCGCGGCCGCGATGTTCGCGTTCTTCAGCAGGTCGAGCGCCACGAACTTGTCGTTCGCGCTCGCCTCCGGGTCGTCGATGATGCGGCGCAGCTGCGCGAGGTGGGCCGGGCGCAGGTAGTGCTGGATGTCGTGGATGGCCTCCTCGGCCAGCTTGCGCAGCGCCTCCGGCTCCACCTTGAGGAACGTCCGCCCGTCGGCCTCGAAGGTGGAGACACCCTCGGAGGTCACCAGCCGGTACGGGGTGGTGTCCTCTCCCATGGGGAGCAGATCGGTGTACGCGAACTCAGGCATCTCAGCCCATTCCTCACTCGGCGGACGACGACCCGCCGACGTTGGCGGGCCTCACCAGCGTAGAACCTGGCGCTGAGGGCGAGCTTGTGAGGTAAGGCTCAGTTCGAACGCGGCAGGGGTATCGCGATCTATCGTGTTTGGGTACGCTGCTGCCGTGGACCTTCAGAAGCACGCCCCACAGGGGAGCACGGCCCCGCGCGCAGCCGAACTCCGCGCCTCGGACGCCGACCGTGACCGCATCGCCGACATCCTGCGAGACGCCCTCGCCGAGGGCCGCCTGACCGCCGAGGAGCACGCCGAGCGCGTGGAGGGCGTGCTGGCCGCCAAGACGGTGGGCGAACTGGAGGTCTTCATACGGGACCTGCCCGCCGCCCACGAGCGTCGCGCCTCTCCCGCCTCCGCCCCCAGCCGCCCCACCGCCGGCGCGATCCCGGTCGACCCCGACGACAACGTGGTGGCGATCTTCAGCAGCGCCGTCCGCAAGGGCCGCTGGCGGGCCGGACGCCGTATCCACGCCTACGCGATCTTCGGCAGCGTCGAGATCGACCTCAGCGAGGCGCTCTTCGAGTACCAGCAGGTCGTGATCAAGGCGATCTCGCTCTTCGGCAGCGTCGAGGTCCGTGTCCCGGAGAACGTCTCGCTGCGCGGCACCGGCGGCGGCGTGCTCGGCAGTTTCGAAGTGGACACGCTGGATGCCGCCGAGCCGGATGCCCCCGTGATCTACCTGGACGGCTGGGCGATCCTGGGCAGCATCGAGGGCAGGCCGAAGCGGGGCAAGCTCGTCGCGGACATCCTCGATCGCGTGCAGCGCAAGGTCGACAGGCATTTGCACAAGCATCTCGACCGTTGACGGTTGTGAATTCCAGGAAAACCAGCGGTTCGGAACTCAGTGCATAGGCGCGCGCACAGCGGGTAGGCCTTGCTGCATCGTCTCTCGCTCGCGAAGCCGTCGTCAGGAGTAGACCGTGCTGCAACCGCCGCATTCGTCCCTGCAGGTAGCTGCCGTTCCGGCCCAGCGGGTGCCAGTGCGGGACAGGGACCAAGACGCCCCCTGGCACACCGAGGCGGTGTGCCGGCGCGACGAGGCCGGCCTGTTCTTCGCACCCTCCAAGGAGCCCACCGCTGCCCGGCTCTCCCGCGAGGAGGCGGCCAAGCGGGTCTGCGCCCGCTGTCCCGTGATGGTCGAGTGCCGCGAGCACGCACTGCTCCAGCCCGAGCCGTACGGCGTCTGGGGCGGCCTCACCGCCGCCGAACGCCGCGTGGTCCTGGCGCGCCGCCGCCGCCGCGAGATGGAACTGAAGAAGGCGGCCAGGCCGAGCCGCATAGCGGCAGCGGGCTAGCCGTCCTCACGTCAATGGGGGCGCCCCCTCCGCACCGGGGGCGCCCCCATTGAACGTCGTGCACCCACTGGGGCGCGGCACTGCGGCTCCCCAGGGGCGCGGGGCTGTTTCGCCATGCGGCTCCGCCGCGTGGGCGCGAGTCGCCACGGCGACCCGCAGTCGCCTACGGTCCGCAGTCCCCCCTGCCCCGCGTAACTACTTCGCCCGATCGAAGTCGATCGCGCTGTAGGCCCGCAGCTTGCTGAGCCTGTGCTCCGAGTTGATCCGCCGCACCGTCCCCGACTTCGACCGCATGACGATCGAGTCGGTCGTGGCCGTCTCGGACCGGTAGCGCACGCCGCGCAGCAGCTCCCCGTCGGTGATGCCGGTCGCGACGAAGAACACGTTGTCGCCGGAGACCAGGTCGTCGGTGGTCAGTACACGGTCCAGATCGTGCCCCGCGTCGAGAGCCCGCTGCCGCTCCTCGTCGTCCTTGGGCCACAGCTTGCCCTGGATGGTCCCGCCCAGACACTTCACGGCGCAGGCCGAGATGATGCCCTCGGGGGTGCCGCCGATGCCCAGCAGCATGTCGACGCCGGTGCCCTCGCGCAGCGCGTAGATGGATCCGGCGACGTCGCCGTCGGAGATCAGCTTGATGCGCGCGCCGGCCTCGCGGATCTCCTTGATGATGCCTTCGTGCCGCGGCCGGTCGAGGATCACCACGGTGACGTCCTCGGGCGTGGACCGCTTGGCCTTGGCGACCCGCCGGATGTTCACGGACACGGGCGCGTCGATGTCGACGAAGTCCGCGGCCTCGGGGCCGGTGACCAGCTTGTCCATGTAGAAGACGGCGGAGGGGTCGAACATCGACCCGCGGTCGGCGGCCGCGAGGACGGCGATCGCGTTGGGCATGCCCTTGGCGGTCAGCGTCGTACCGTCGATCGGGTCGACGGCGATGTCGCACTCCGGGCCGGTCCCGTCGCCGACCCGCTCCCCGTTGAAGAGCATCGGCGCTTCGTCCTTCTCGCCCTCGCCGATGACGACGATGCCGTTCATCGAGACGGTGTGGACGAGGGTTCGCATGGCGCGCACCGCGGCGCCGTCGGCGCCGTTCTTGTCGCCGCGCCCGACCCAGCGGCCGGCGGCCATCGCGGCTGCTTCGGTGACCCGGACGAGTTCCAGGGCGAGGTTGCGGTCGGGGGCTTCGCGGGGGACTTCGAGCTCGGACGGCAAGTGATGATTCTCGGTCATCGGAGCGCACCTTTCTGATACGACGACGGCCGGATGAGGGTGTTGGGCCGACTCTATCGTTGACCAGACAAAATGAGCAGGGGGCCCCACGGATGAGCGGACCGGGGCACCTGCGACGATAGGGGCGTGGCAGGTTCGAACGGCAAGCAGAAGACGATCCGGGACATGGTCCTCTCCCTGGGACTGATCATGGTCGCGGCGGGTTTCATCTACCTCTTCATCCCGCACGACGATCACGCTCCCGACATCCAACGGGTCGACTACGGTGTCGAGCTCGCCACGGCGCGCCGCGCGGCGTCGTACCCGGTGGCCGCCCCCGAGGGCCTGCCCGGCGGCTGGAAGGCGACCTCCGTCCGCTTCCAGGGCGACAAGTTCGACGCCTGGCATCTCGGCTTCCACGCGCCCGACGGTGAATACGTGGCGATCGAGCAGTCCACTCAGAAGCGGTCCACGTTCATCGACGAGGCGAGCCAGGGCGCCAAGGAGACGAAGGTAACCGAGGAGATCGGCGGCCGCACGTGGACGCGGTACACCGGCGGCCGCTACGACGCGCTGGTGCTCCTGAACACCGACGGCTCGACGACGGTGGTGGCGGGCACGGGGTCGTTCGACCAGCTGACGAAGATGGCCCAGGCGCTGAAGACGGCGTGAACAGCGAACGTGCAGAGGCCCCCGGCGTGCCGGGGGCCTCTGCACGTGCCCGAGCCGGTCAGACGGTCGTGACGACCAGATCGTCGGATCAATACGAGAGGCATGGTGCCCCTCGTATTGATCCGCCCCACATTGATGGGGGCGCTCGCCGTTACTCGGAGTCCTCGGCCGCACCGTCGGCCGAGGACTCCGCCTCCTCCTCGGCCAGTGCCGCATCCAGCCGGGCCCGCGCCCCCTCGAGCCACCGCCGGCACACCTTGGCCAGCTCCTCGCCCCGCTCCCAGAGGGCGAGGGACTCCTCCAGCGTCGTACCCCCCGCCTCCAGGCGCCGCACGACCTCGATCAGCTCGTCGCGCGCCTGCTCGTACCCGAGCGCTTCCTCAGCCCTGCCGGCCATCAACCCACCATTTCCGTCTGTCTCTAGCTGTCGACCCGTACCGTGAACTCACCCTCGGCGACCCGCGCGCGCAGCGCCTCGTCCGCCGTCACCTCGTCCGGAGCCCGGACCACGTGCCCGTCGGCCTTCTGCAGCACCGCGTACCCCCGCTTCAGGGTCGCGGCGGGGGAGAGGGCCACCACGCGCGCGTGCGTGTGCGTCAGCTCGGAGTCCGCGCGGTCGAGGTGATGACCGAGGCATCGCCGCGTCCGGTCGACCAGCGACGCCACATGGTCGGCCCGCTCGTCGATCATCCGGTGCGGATCCTCTATCGAGGGCCGCGCGAGCGCCTGGGCGAGCCCCCGCTCCTCCCGCTCGACGAAGGCCGTGACGCATCGCCGGGCCCGGTCCCGCAACTGGCGTACCCGCTCGAGCTCCTCCCCGACATCCGGTACGACCTTCTTGGCGGCGTCGGTCGGGGTGGAGGCCCGCAGGTCGGCCACGTGGTCCAGGAGCGGATTGTCGGGCTCGTGCCCGATGGCGGACACCACCGGCGTACGGCACGCGGCGACCGCCCGCACGAGCTGCTCGTCGGAGAAGGGCAGCAGGTCCTCGACGCTGCCGCCCCCGCGGGCGACGATGATCACGTCGACCTCGTCGAGCTGGTCGAGCTCCTTCACCGCCTGCACGACCTGCGGCACTGCGTGCACGCCCTGCACGGCGACGTTGCGCACCTCGAAGCGGACGGCGGGCCAGCGGTGCCGGGCGTTTTCCAGGACGTCCCGCTCGGCGGCGGACGCCCGCCCGCAGACGAGCCCGATGAGCTGGGGAAGAAAAGGCAGCGGCAGCTTCCGCTCGGGAGCGAAGAGCCCCTCGCCCGCGAGGGCCTTCTTCAACTGCTCCAGCCGCGCGAGCAGTTCCCCGACCCCCACGGGCCTTATCTCGGCGGCCCGCAGCGACAACTGCCCGCGCGGCGCATACCACTCGGGCTTGGCGAGCACGACGACCCGGGCGCCCTCCCCGACCACATCGGCGACGGCGTCGAACACCTGCCGGTAACAGGTGACGCTCACGGAGATGTCGTACGAGGGATCACGCAACGTCAGAAACACGACGCCCGCACCCGGCCGCCGCGACAACTGAGTGATCTGCCCCTCGACCCACACCGCCCCGAGCCGGTCGATCCACCCCCCGATGAGCCGGGAGACCTCGCCGACGGGGAGGGGGGTCTCGGGGGACGTGTTCACAGCCATGCGGCGAGCGTAACGGCCACGACCGACAATCCCGCCGCGTCCAGGGGCGGGGCGGGTAGGGAGAGGGCCACGAACCCGGCCGTACGATGGGGTGCATGACTGCTTCGCCTGGCCGCCGTGTCCTGCTCGCCGCTCCCCGGGGCTACTGCGCGGGTGTGGACCGCGCCGTGATCGCCGTCGAGAAGGCCCTGGAGCAGTACGGGGCCCCGATCTACGTCCGGCACGAGATCGTCCACAACAAGTACGTCGTGCAGACCCTGGAGAAGAAGGGCGCCGTCTTCGTCGAACGGACGGAGGAGGTTCCGCCGGGGAACATCGTCATGTTCTCGGCGCACGGCGTGGCCCCCGTCGTCCACGAGGAGGCCAGGCAGGGGCGCCTCGCCACCATTGACGCGACGTGCCCGCTGGTCACCAAGGTCCACAAGGAAGCCGTCCGCTTCGCCAAGGAGGACTACGACATCCTCCTGATCGGGCACGAGGGCCACGAGGAGGTCATCGGCACCTCCGGCGAGGCCCCGGACCACATCCAGCTCGTCGACGGCCCCAAGGACGTCGCGAAGGTCGAGGTCCGCGACCCCTCGAAGGTCGTCTGGCTCTCGCAGACCACCCTCTCCGTCGACGAGACCATGGAGACCGTCGACGCGCTGCAGGAGAAGTTCCCGCAGCTCGTCTCCCCGCCGAGCGACGACATCTGCTACGCCACGCAGAACCGCCAGCTCGCCGTCAAGCAGATGGGCGCGGAGGCCGAGCTCGTCCTCGTGGTCGGCTCCCGCAACTCCTCCAACTCCAAGCGGCTCGTCGAGGTGGCCAAGCTGGCCGGCGCGCGCGACGCGTACCTCGTGGACTTCGCCGACGAGATCGACGAGGCCTGGCTGGCGGGCGTGACGACGGTCGGCGTCACCTCGGGCGCGTCGGTGCCGGAGGTGCTGGTCGAGCAGGTCCTGGAGTGGCTCGCCCGGCGTGGCTACGCGGACGTGGAGCTCGTCAAGGCGGCCGAGGAGTCCATCACCTTCTCCCTGCCGAAGGAGCTGCGCCGCGATCTGCGCGAGGAGGCGGCGGCCCTGGTCGCCGAGCGCGGCGGGGCCGGTACGGCGGACACCTCGGGTGAGTGACCGTCCGTCGCCCGTCGTAACGTAGGGCCATGCAGATCTTCGGCGTGGACATCGGTGGATCCGGGATCAAGGGCGCCCCTGTGGACCTGGACCGGGGCGACCTGGCGGAGGAGCGCTTCAAGGTGCTCACCCCGCAACCGGCGACCCCCGACGCAGTGGCCGACGGCGTGAAGCAGGTCGTCGACCACTTCGGCTGGACGGGACCGGTCGGCCTCACGTTCCCGGGCGTGGTCACCGGAGGGTCCACGATCCGTACGGCCGCCAACGTCGACAGCCGCTGGATCGACACGGACGCGCGCGCGTTGTTCGGCGAGCGCCTCGGCGGCCTCCCGGTGACGGTGGTCAACGACGCGGACGCGGCGGGCGTCGCGGAGGTGGCCTTCGGCGCGGGAATGGGCCGTCGCGGCACGGTCGTCCTGCTCACCTTCGGCACCGGCATCGGCAGCGCCGTGTTCGTCGACGGCGTCCTGGTCCCCAACACCGAGCTCGGCCACCTCGAACTGCACGGCCACGACGCGGAGAAGCGCGCCTCCAGCAAGGCCAAGGACGACCACGAGCTCACGTGGACGCAATGGGCGCACCGCGTCCAGAAGTACCTCGCCCACGTGGAGATGCTGTTCTCACCCGAGCTGTTCATCATCGGTGGCGGAGTCAGCCGCAAGTCAGAGAAGTTCCTGCACTTCATCGAGGGCATCAGGGCGGAGATCGTCCCCGCGCAGTTGCAGAACAACGCGGGGATCGTGGGGGCGGCGATGCGGGCGGCGAAGGACGGCTAGACCTCCCTGGGATCACACGGGCGGGCGGTTCCCCGGACGTCGGCGGTTCATCAACCGGACCTTCCGCACCGTCGCGATCAGACCGGCGATCAGCGTCCCGCCGTAGAGCCACCCCGCCTGCGTGGCCAGGGCGGTGACGAGTCCCATCAGCCGGCCCCCGGTCCCGCCGTCGGCCACAGCCAGCAGTCCCACGGCGAAGGCGATCGGCACGACGACCGGCGCGGTCACCAGATCTCCCCGCCGGATCCACACGGCGGTCAGCACGCACACCGGCAGGAACAGCACCCCGTACACCGTCAGCGACGCCCCGAACAGCAGCTGGTCGAGACAGCCGATCACGAACATCACCGCCCCGCAGAACAACCCGCCGCCGAGCCCGGTGAGCCGGGGGTTCGGCAGCCGCCGCAGCGCCTGCACCACCGGCGGGGCGGGCCGTCGTACCGGGGCGGGACGGCGCTGCTGGGCCCCACCGCGCGCCTGCGGACCGGGGCGGGCGGACGGCGCGGGCCGAACCGGCCGGGCGGAACCACCGCCCGCGTCACCCCGCCCCGGACTGCCGCCCGCACCACTTCTCGCCGGACCGCCGCCCGCCCTGTCCCGTCCCGCCTGCGGCGGCACGGGCGGCGGAGTGCCGCGTCGGGTTCCGTTCTGCGGGGGGCGCGACCTGTGTTGCTCCACCGGACCAACTTAGGTCGGTTAATGTGCGCAATCGCCGCTCAGACACGCCGGGGGGCAGAGCTTGGCCAAGCGTTCGACTCGTAGCCGGGGCGCCGGCCCGCACGCCGTAGACTGGTGGATCGGCCCGCGCACCACCAAGAAGGACCGGGCCGCCGGCCCAGTCCCCCCAGTCCTCATCCTCACGTACGGGAAGTCGCAACGTGTCGCTCACGATCGGAATCGTCGGTCTGCCGAATGTCGGCAAGTCGACCCTGTTCAACGCCCTGACCAAGAACGACGTGCTGGCGGCCAACTACCCGTTCGCCACGATCGAGCCGAACGTCGGCGTCGTCGGCGTCCCGGACCCGCGCCTCACGAAACTGGCCGAAATCTTCGGGTCCCAGCGGATCCTCCCGGCGACCGTCGACTTCGTCGACATCGCGGGCATCGTGCGGGGCGCGTCCGAGGGCGAGGGCCTGGGCAACAAGTTCCTCGCGAACATCCGGGAGTCCGACGCGATCTGCCAGGTCATCCGCGCCTTCAAGGACGAGAACGTCGTCCATGTCGACGGCAAGGTCTCGCCCAAGGACGACATCGAGACGATCAACACCGAGCTGATCCTCGCCGACCTGCAGACCATCGAGAAGGTCCTGCCGCGCCTGCAGAAGGAGTCGCGGATCAAGAAGGACGTCGCGCCCAAGGTCAAGGCCGTCGAGGAGGCCAAGGAGATCCTGGAGCGCGGCGACACCCTGTTCTCCCAGGGCATCGTCCAGGGCACGGACCGCTCCGAGCTCCTCCACGATCTGCACCTGCTGACCACCAAGCCCTTCCTCTACGTCTTCAACGTCGACGAGGAAGAGCTGGTCGACGACGCCTTCAAGGACGAGCAGCGCGCCCTGGTCGCCCCCGCCGAGGCGATCTTCCTCAACGCCAAGCTGGAGGCGGACCTCGCCGAGCTCGACGAGGACGAGGCCCTCGAACTCCTGCAGTCCGTCGGCCAGGACGAGCCCGGCCTCGCCACCCTGGCCCACGTCGGCTTCAGAACCCTCGGCCTGCAGACCTACCTGACGGCCGGCCCCAAGGAGTCCCGGGCCTGGACCATCAAGAAGGGCGCCACCGCCCCCGAAGCCGCCGGAGTCATCCACACCGACTTCCAGAAGGGCTTCATCAAGGCCGAGGTCATCTCCTTCGAGGACCTGGTGGCAACCGGCTCGGTCGCCGAGGCCCGCGCCAAGGGCAAGGCCCGCATGGAGGGCAAGGACTACGTGATGCAGGACGGGGACGTCGTGGAGTTCCGCTTCAACGTCTGACGGATCGGCCTGTCCCGGCGGACCCTCTCAGCCACACCGGCAGACTCTTTCCGGTCGCCCGTTGCGCCACCCATTGCGGGTGAGCAGCAGGTGACCCCACCATGACTCCCAGTTGTGGTCCGGTCCGGGGGAGAGAAAAATGTCTGGTCATGGCTTCGGCGTGCGCTGCTGCAGATCCCGAGGGCAGTCGCCGCCGGCTCCGCGTTTGGAGGCAGTGGCTGCGCGGGTGGCCGCGTCATGACCCTCCTGGATCCGGCCACCGTGCCGCTGATCAACCGCGATGCGGAGCTGCGCCGGCTGCAAAGCACGGCGCACGAGGTGATGGTCACCAGGTCCGGGCGGCTCGTGACCGTCGTCGGCCCGCGGGGCGTCGGCAAGACCCGCGTCGTCGGCGCGTTCGCGCAGTGGTGCGGCCTCCAGCGCATGACGGTGCTGCCCGCGCAGTGCATCGGCCGGTCGGCGGAGCCCCTGCTGCCCATCCGCGAGGCGCTGCGCACCGTGCTGGGCAACTCGACGCAGACGGTCCGCGGGGCACTGCGGCGCAGCGCCCCGGATCTGCTCGACGGCGTTCCGCTGATCGGCCGGTTCCTGTCCGGATTCGGCCGGGAGCTGTCGGCCGGCCCGCAGGTCGGCGGCGACAACCCGCGCGGTCTGTACGACGTGCTGTCGAGCCTCGTCGTCAAACTCGGCAGCAGGGACGGCCTGCTGCTGCTCATCGAGGACGCGCACGTCGCCGATCCCGACACGCTCAGCTTCCTGACGTACCTGCTGAACAAGGGCCGCGACTGCCCCGTACTCATCGTCCTGACCCTGCCTGCCGAGGAGTCCGCGAATCCCGCGATCGCCGAGTACCTGGCGGAGTGGGACGAGAAGGGCGCCGAGACGTTCCCGGTCGGTCCGCTCGAGTCGGCGCACGTCGGGGCGTACCTCAGTGCGGTACTGGGCGCCGGCGCGGTCGACGCGTCCACCGTGGACTTCATGGTCGGCTTCACGGGCGGCAACCCGCTCCTGCTGTGCGAGTCGGTCCGGCGCATCACCACCGCCGACGGCGGCGTGGCCCCGCTCACCGGCGGCCCGAGGGCGATCCCGGAACGGATCCGCCGGCTGCTGCAGCGGCGGCTGCAGCGCCTCGACGAGCAGACCCGCGCCTTCGTGGACGTGGCGGCGGTGGTCGGTCAGACGTCGCACGAGCTGACGCCGATCCTCCGCGTGCTCGGCGCCGACGACGCCACCGGGCTGGTGATCCTCGACCGTGCCTGCGTCTCCGGCGTCCTCAGTGAGGACGACGACGGGCGGATCCTGTTCACCAGCGAACTGCTGCACATGGTGACGTATGCGCAGTTACGCGCCAACCAGCGCCGCGCGCTGCACCTGGGCGCCGGTGAATGGTTCGACGCGCAACAGGAGTTCTCGCAGGCCGCCCACCACTACGAGCAGGCCGGGGACTGGCAGCGGATGCTCCCCGCGGCGTTTCTCGCGGCCA